>NZ_PXNU01000051.1:0-34290 GCF_041300735.1 Phaeobacter sp. SYSU ZJ3003
CGGCTTCCTGCTTGGCCTCATCCATGATGTTTTCGACGCTACGTGCGCCTTCGGCAGCGGATTTGACCGATGCGGTCAACTCATCCAGCGCAGCAGCGGTTTCTTCGAGCGTTGCGGCCTGGCTTTCGGTGCGGTGCGACAGATCATCCGAGGACTGGCTGATCTCAGCCGCGCCGTTGCGAATGCTGGAAGCGGATTCCACCACTTTCGACACCGTATCGCTGAGGTTTTCGACGGTTTTATTGAAATCGGACCGCAGTTGTTCATGCTCGCCGGTGAAGGGTTCGGTGATTTTTTCAGAGAAATCACCTTGGGCCAGCCGTAGTAGACCGGAACTTAGGGTCTCTACCACCCGTTGCTGTTCCTGCTGCTGCTGGGCGCGCTCTTCCTGCGCGGTGCGTGCGTGCCGCAGGTCATCCTGCATGGAGACCAGCGTCTTGCCAATCTGCCCGATTTCATCGACACGCTTGGCTTCGCTGACCTCAGTTTCCAGATTGCCGGAAGCCACCGATTCCATATTGCTGCTGATGCGGTCCAGCGGCCGTGTAATCGTCCGGGCGTAAAGCCAACCCAGCAGAGACATCCCTGCCGTACAGGCCAGTGACACCAGAAGCAGGAAGTTACGTGCACTGTTCACGTGCGCCATGAGTTCAGCGCGGTCCTGTTCGATCACGATTGCCATTTCCTTGCCTGCCAGAGCGATTGGTTCGGAGAAGGCGCTGACTTCCCGTCCGTTCAGGCCAGTCGTCGAGGGATAGAACTTGCTTTCACCATTGAGAGCAGAGGTAATGTGTTCCTGCTCTGCAATCGGATCCAGCAGCATATGGCCGCCCTCGAATCGTGAAGACGACCGTGCCAGCAGGTCAGAGGCTACCAGATAGGCATCGGCTGTCTCCCCGATGCCCCGGGCCTCGTTCATGATGGCGCTGATCATGCTCACCGGCATCTGCAGAACCAGGATTCCGACGGTCTGGCCGGTATTGGCGACGATCTGTGTGGCGACAAAGGCGGCCGGTTTGCCCTGGCTTGGCTCATAAGGCGCGAAATCGGAAAACAACACTTCTCCGGGCTGCGCATCCGCAGTTCTGCGGAATAGCTGCGCAAGCCCCGAATCTTTGTACGGACCATCATAAAGATTGGTCGCGTAATCGTCTTCTTTGTAGACCGAATAAAGTACGTTGCCGGACAGGTTCACCAGAAAGGCGTCGTAGTACCCTTTACTGGTCAGCAGGGTGCGGAAGGCCGGGTGAAATTTGGCGTGGTGAATGTTGTACGGAATTGTCTGCTTGCCGCGATCGAGCAGATGGCGTTCCCCCAGAGGATTGGGGTTGTTGGTGATATAGGCATCACGCACGGTCTGGGCAGCCTCATCGCCAAGATTGGTCCATGCGCCGGACAAGCGTTGCAGCGCGGTCCCGGTGGAGGGCACGGCCGCGAGTGTCAGAAGATCAGCCGTAATACCCCGCATCAGGGATTCGACCGCTGCCTTGCGGCTGGCGACCAGAGATTCGAAATGCTCTTGGGCCTGGGTCCTTGCGCTGTTCTGCGACGTGATCGTGCTGATCGAAACCACGATCGCAGCCATGACTGCACCGAATGCGACGACGAATAGCGGGAGCTTGTGTGCGATTTTCACTGTTCCAAAGGCCTTCTTGCTTACGCTTTGCAAACCAAGGCCCGGATCGGCCCTGTCCAATGAAATGAATGCCCGGCGGGGGTTAATTTGCGGCTTAAATTTCCGGCATTCGTTCGAATTTTAAAAAGCCTTCTGGTCGCAGCGTCGGGAAATGCTGCCGCTGTCGCGCGTATAGGGATTCTAACTGTGTGGCCGCAGCGGCTCTCCTCATCGCAACGAAGAATCGGGCATGTAAAATTGTCCGCAAAACGGCGTTCCCCGGAGGGCTTGAGGGCTGGCAAAAGGGTGTTGCGGTGCCTTTGCGGCAATCAATTATTAAACCCCCGAGCCTAAGAATGACCCTATCGAACTCTAACATGTGACCGAACAACGGGGGTGCGAATCGCGGAAGATGACCACGGAAACGCAAAAACACCTATTAGACCTTCCGAATGCATTTTCGGACCTTGATCCGCTGATTGCATTCCTGCGCGGAGCGCGCACCTCTGCGGTAGAAATCGACTGCTCCAAGGTTGTGGCGATGCCCTCGCGATGCCTTCAGATTCTGATGAGTGCGGAGCAGCAGTGGCGTTCCGAAGAATTGGGATTTGCGGTCACAAACATCAGTGAATCGTGCCGAAAGTCTCTGTCGCTTTTGGGTTTAGAGTCCAACCGCTTTGAAGACGAGGAAACAGCATGAAAACCAAAGTCCTTGCAATTGATGATTCCCGCACGATTCGGAATCTGCTTGCTGCCACGCTGGAAGAAGCCGGCTTTGAATATCACTGCGCGGTCGATGGCCGTGAAGGCGTGGATATGTATCCCGACGTCGCGCCGGATGTGGTGATTACCGATATCAACATGCCCAATCTGGACGGCTTCGGTGTCATCGAAGAACTCCGGGGCGACGGTATCAATTCGAAGGTGCCGATTCTTGTTCTGACCACCGAGAGTGCCGCGGAAATGAAAACCCGTGCACGCAATGCGGGTGCAACCGGTTGGATTACCAAGCCCTTCGATGACACGTCTTTGATTTTTGCGCTCAAGCGCGTCACCGGAGCTGCGGCGTAAGATGTCAGGGTCGATTCAGGATACCTTCTTTGAGGAGTGCGAAGAGCTCCTTGAAGCGACGGATGAGGGTCTGACCGCCATCGAAGGTGGCGATCGCGATCCAGAGGTGGTCAACGCCGTTTTCCGCGCTGTTCACTCGATCAAGGGTGGCGCCGGGGCGTTTGGCTTGGATGAACTGGTGGCCTTTGCCCACAGGTTCGAAACCGTTTTCGACGAGGTGCGAACCAATCGTCTGGAGCTGGGCGAAAAGCTTGTTCAGCTTCTGCTGCGCGCCAGTGACCATCTGTGTGATCTGGTGGCGACGGCGCGGGATGGCGGCGAAACCGACGAAGCGCATCACAACGTGCTGATCGCGGCGCTGGACGAATATATTCCCGAAGAGGAAGAAGATCTGACGTTCGAGCCGATGGGCCTGGGCGGCGCAGGTTTCGCGCCTGCAGCGATCGATCTTCCCGTGGTGCCTCAGGAAGAAACCTACCGGATCCGTTTCCATCCCATGAAGGAAATGTACGGCACCGGCAACGAGCCCATCTTCCTGTTCCAGGCACTCAAGGAACTTGGCGAGCTCGAGGTCAAGCTGGACGACACTGAATTGCCCGGTTTTGACGCCATCGACGTCGCCGAAAGCTATATCGCTTGGGATTTGGTTCTGATCACCTCGGAGCCGCGCGACAAGGTGGAAGCCGTTTTCGAATTCGTCGAAGGTCTGTGCGAGCTGTCGATCGAAGGCGATGGTGACGCCGAAGCGGATGCGCAGGCCCTTGCTGCGCTGGATGCTGCATTCGGTGTGGCTCCGTCCATTGAGGACGGGGAGACGACGCCTGCCCCTTTTGAACAGCCGGCCCCTGCTCTGACACCGGAGGCGGACTCTGCGCCTGCGGGTGACAAGGCACCATCTCCAAAGGCCGAGGCCGCGAAATCGGAGCAGCGGGGTCCCAAGCCGACTCTGCGTGTGGAGCTTGAGCGGGTGGACCGGCTTATCAACGCGGTCGGCGAGCTGATCATCAACCACTCGATGCTGGCGCAGCAGATTGCCAATCTTGATGTTGCGGACGTGCGTGATGTGGAGACCGAGCTGGAAGGGTTTAAGAACCTGGCGCGGGACATCCAGGAAGGCGTGATGTCGATCCGTGCACAGCCGGTCAAGCCGCTGTTTCAGCGTATGGCCCGGATTGTGCGGGAGGCTTCCAGCGCCACTGACAAAACCTGCAAACTTGTCACCGAGGGCGAAAACACCGAAGTCGACAAGACGGTTATCGAACGCCTGTCCGACCCGCTGACGCATATTCTGCGCAATGCGGTGGATCACGGGATCGAGAAGCCGGAGGACCGCGCAGAAAATGGCAAGGACAGGGTTGGCGAAATCCGTCTGTCGGCGTCGCACCGGTCTGGCAGTGTCTGCATCGAAATCAAGGACGACGGTGCCGGCGTCAACCGCCCCCGTGTGAAGCAGATCGCGATCGACAAGGGCCTGATCCCTGAGAACGCAGAGCTGACCGATAGCGAGATTGACAACCTTCTGTTCCTGCCGGGTTTCTCAACTGCCAAAGAGGTTTCAAACCTGTCTGGTCGTGGCGTCGGGATGGATGTGGTCAAGAACGCAGTGACCGGTCTCGGTGGCCGGATCAACATCACCTCGACCCCGGGCAAAGGCTCGACCTTTACCATCATCCTGCCGCTGACCTTGGCGGTGATGGACGGCATGGTGGTCTCGGTTGCGGATCAGACGATGGTGGTTCCGATCACCTCAATCGTCGAGACGATGCGCGGCAGCGACGAGATGATCAACAACCTTGGCGCCGATGGCACATTGCTGTCGATCCGTGGGAACTTCGTCCCGATCTGCGACGTTGCTAGCGCCCTTGGGCTGAGCAAGCAGGATGACCAACCGCCCGGAGTCTATCTCCTGGTTGAAACGGAAACGGGACAGCGCAGCGCCCTGGCGGTGGACGATATCCACGACCAGCGGCAGGTGGTCATCAAGAGCCTGGATGGAGTCTGTGGGGAGATTGCCGGGGTGGCTGCTGCCACCATTCTCGGAGATGGCAAGATTGCCATGATCCTGGATCCGGAAAGCATTATCGCGGCCTCGCCATCAGCAGCCGCCTTTGACACAGATCGGAGAATGAACAATGCAGTCGCAAGTTGAAGCCAAGCCTGGCGATCAGGAAGTAAAGCACGCCCAGTTCAGTGAGTTCGTGAGCTTCACTGTGGCGGGGCAGGCTTTCTGTCTCAAAATCACCCAGATCCGTGAGATCCGTCGTTGGTCGCCGGTGACAATCCTGCCGCACGCGCCGTCGGACGTGCTGGGTGTCATGAACCTGCGCGGTGCGGTGATCCCGATCTATGATCTGTCGGCGCGGTTCGGTCTTGAGCAGACCGAGGCCAGTGAGCGTAACGTGGTGATCGTCGTGGCGGTCGGTGGCAAGCCGGTTGGCCTGCTGGCGGAATCCGTTTCGGAAATCATCTCGATCAACCCCGATGATATTCAGGACACGCCGCCGGTCGATAGCCGATTCACCATGGAATATATCCAAGGCATCATCTCGCATGATGACACCATGGTCCGGATCATCAACTTGGATGCGGTTATCTCCGTTCCGGAACAGGTGCTGATGTGAACGCAAGAAGTCCCATAGAGTCCAAGGCAGATGGTTTCACCCTGACAGATCAGGATTTCGAAGCCATCGCCCAGTTCGCCTACAAGCATTTTGGGTTGGCGATGTCGAGCAGCAAGAAACCTCTGGTTTCGGCCCGCCTGGCTCGTCGTCTGCGAAAGCAGAACGTCTTGAACTTCAAGGATTATCTTGCACGCCTGAATGGGCCGAATTCCGACAAGGAGCGCAGCAACCTGCTGTCTCTGCTGACCACCAATGTGACGCAGTTCTTCCGGGAACCGCATCATTTTGAAACGATGCGCAAAGACGTTCTTCCGGACCTCATCAAGAAGGCACGAGAAGGCGGACGGGTGCGCATCTGGTCGGCAGGATGTTCCAACGGACAGGAGCCCTACACGCTGGCGATGATCATCCAGGACATGTGTCCGGAGGTGAACCGTCTGGATTTCAAGATCCTGGGCACTGATATCGATCCGGTTGTCGTGCAAACGGCAACGGCTGCCAAATATCCGGCGGACGAGATTGCGCAGATCCCTGCGGAATACCGCAAATACCTGCCAAAACTTGATGCTGATGGCCGTCTACCTGAAAGCATCCGGTCGATGGTGACACTTGGTGTGCTGAATCTTATTGAACCCTTTCCGTTTAAGGGAAAATTCGATGCGATTTTCTGTCGGAATGTGGCCATCTACTTTGATACAGCAACGCAGCAAAAGGTCTGGCAGGCGTTTCAGCGATCACTAGTTCCCGGAGGCTACCTGTTTATCGGACATTCCGAACGAATGTCCGGACCGGCTGCCCAACATATGAAAACGGCAGGAATAACCACCTACATTCACACACCATCGGGTGGGGATGCCCGATAGTCTGAGCAGTATGAAGAAACACGAGGAAAACAAATGAGCTTGAAAGACTCTCTTCGCGTCATGGTCGTGGACGACATGTCAACGAGCCGCGGGATTCTGACGCAATGCTTGGATGAGCTTGGCGTCAAGAACTACATGGTGGAAAACAACGGACAATCCGCGTTCCAGAAGATCACGAAGACTCCGGTGCACTTGGTCTTGTCCGACTACAACATGCCCGGCATGGATGGTCTTGGCCTGCTGCAAGCGGTCCGTGGCCATCAGGTGACCCAGCGTGTCGGGTTTATCCTGGTGACGGGCAAACCGACTCCTGAGATCATCGAGGTCGGCAAGAAACTCGGCCTGAACAACATCATCCGCAAACCCTTCACGGTTGCAACGATGAAGCAGGCGATCGAACAAGTGGTTGGGCGGCTCTGATATGGACCATCCTGACAAAGCCCTGAAAGATCTCTGCACCATTTCATCTTGGGAAATGCACCAGCTGAAAGTCAAAATTCAAGAGCTGGAGGATGTTGCTCTCACGGTCATGGAACGTGGTACCCGCCCTACCAGTGCGGAACTGCGTGCATTGCAGGATTTCGATCTGGTAATCCAGACACTCGCCGGGCTGTCGGGATTCTATGAGCGCGTCCAGGACCAGGTGGAAAAATCCGGACCGGCCGATCTGCCTGCTGCCGCCAAAGGGGTCACCCTGGAACGTCTGCGGGAAAGACTACTCTCTCCCGGCGGTTTGCAAAACGCCTGAACAACAAAGACGCCGCCTGCCCCAGGCGGCGTTTCCCGTTTGAGCCGCGCGATAATATGATCCATCAGGACGAAGATCGCGCAGGCTCCGGATTGATCGTTTGCTTCACCGTCTGCAACGGCTACACTTAAGATGTGTAATCAGTTTTGCCCGGTGCGATCATGAGCTTTGTGTTTCGAATACTTTTGACATTGGCCACCATAATGCTGCCTGTGGCGAGCGTGGCCGCGACTGATCGTGCGGCGCTGGTCTTGGGGATGGCTGATTACCAGTATCTGCCAAAGCTGGACAACACCCGCAACGATGCCCTGCGGATGGCGGAAACACTGGAAGGGATCGGGTTTGACGTGACCCTTGGCATCGACGTCGGTGCCGAAGACATGACCCGCATGCTCGAAGGCTTTGCTTTCCGCGCCGAGGTTGCCGATCTGGCCCTGATCTATTTTGCCGGTCACGGGGTCGAGGTGCAGGGTGAGAATTTCCTGATCCCGGTTGATGTTCA
This sequence comes from Phaeobacter sp. SYSU ZJ3003, assembly GCF_041300735.1. NCBI lineage: Bacteria > Pseudomonadati > Pseudomonadota > Alphaproteobacteria > Rhodobacterales > Roseobacteraceae > Phaeobacter > Phaeobacter sp. SYSU ZJ3003. The sequence goes on from NZ_PXNU01000051.1 coordinate 7,421, forward strand.
GGTGCAAAGCAACAGGGATGTAGAGCGCCAGTCCGCCTCGCTGAAGCAGCTGTTGGAGGCTGTTGAGAAGGCGCGAAAGATGCGCATCGTGATCCTGGACAGCTGCCGCGATAACCCCCTTGGCGATGCATTGGCAGGAGACACTTCGGAAACAACGAATGCATCGACGGCACCCGAACGTGCAGGTCTGGCCCCTGCAAACCCGGATCGCGGAACGCTGGTGGCCTTTGCCGCCAAGGATGGACAGGTCGCGCTGGATGGCCGGGGAGAGAACAGCCCCTATGCGCTGGCGCTGATGGAAAAGATGGTTCAGCCCGGTCTGGAGATCAGCCTGATGTTTCGGCAGGTCCGCGATCTTGTGCTTCAGAAAACCGGAAACCTGCAGGAACCACATACCTATGGTTCACTTACCGGGGTGCCCTTCTATCTGGCTGGCGGAAATGAGAGCGCGGGTAGCACGGATGCCTGGGCGGCGCTGAAACCGGATCAGGAGGAACAGCTTCTCGCCCTTGCCGAGCTTGGAGACACCCGGTCGATGCTGGGGCTGGCCTATATCCGGCTCAACCCAAACCAGGACCGGTTTGATCCTGCCGCCGCGATTGAATTTTTGCAGCGGGCTGCGGATGCGGGATCTCCCGAAGCGCAGTTTGAACTGGCAAAGCTGTACGAGCGAGGCACGGGTGTTGAACCGGATCCGGCCAAGGCTTTGGCGCTTTACCGGGCGGCGGCGGATCAGAATTTTGCCGATGCGATCAATGATCTTGGGTTCCTGCATTATCAGGGCGGGCTGGGTCTGCCGGCCAATCCGCAAAAGGCCCTGACCTTCTTTGAGCGGGCCGCGGATCTGCGTCATCCGCAGGCCCAGTTCAATTTTGCAGCCCTGATCGATGACGGTCTGATCCCCAACAAGGACCCCGAAGATGCGGCGCAGTATCTTTACGCGGCTTTGCGGTCCGGCAGTTCGGATGTTCTGAAACTGCTCAGCGAGCGGCCGACGATGTTCACCGATCAAACGCGCAAGGCTTTGCAGGCCAAGCTGAAAGATAATGATTTTTACCAAGGCTCGATCGATGGGGATTTCGGTCCCGGCACGCAGCGCGGCATCCGGCGGGCCTATGGGTTGGACGGGTAATCAACGGAAGCGGGAGGACGTCATGCGGGTACTGCGATATCTGGTTATCCTGACGCTTGTTCTGGTCGGCCCGGTTACGGCGCAGGAAACCGGGGGCACAGGCGAAGGCACCTATGGTGGCAGTGAGGGTAGCTACGGTGGTGAGGGTACAACCAGTCCGGGCCTGTCGGTGGCAAACCGTGTTGCGACGCCGCAGCAAGTGGTTATGCGGCTGAATGCCATTCCCGAGTTCTGCAGCAGCAGCGGGGCCTATCTTGTCGATTGCATGGCAGAACGCATGGAACAGCTGGCTGAGGGCATGTCCGGTCTGTCCGGGTATCAGGACGCGCGCAAAACCATAGGTGAGACGGCTGCCAATCTGCGCAAGATCGCGCGTGATAACCGCGATCCGCAGGCCCCGCGCGCAGTGGTGCAACACTCGGATGCCAATACGAAATCCTCCCGCCCGCTGGTGGCGGTGGCATCCACCCGCAAGCGGCAGGCGGCTGCCGCAGCCGTTTCTGCGCTTGAGGAGGCGGAGACGATCCTGCTCAGATCCGCCGCCCAATCGACCGCCCGAGCTGTGCAATACCAGCAAATCGCTGCGGCGCTTGGCTCCAACAAGGTCCTGCTACGCTCACTGTGATGCCGTCGGGGCTGATTACAGTCGCCCCTCCGCGATCCATGTGTCCAACTGGCGGCGGCTGATTTCGAAATGCATGCTGTCTTCGCGGCCAAAACCAGCCCCCCAGACCCAGCCTTCATCAAAGAAGAAATCGGCCATGATCGTCAGCCCCAGCTGCGTTTTGCCATCGGTGAAATTATCCAGCTTGCCGTCGATATTGAGATCCACCGCCAGCCCGTAGCTGTGCGTCGACAGGGAATTCACCGTGCCGCGGATCCGCCGCACGCAAAGGGCGCCGGCGGTGTTGATCCGGGAATAGAGGTCGGGGTCGACGCTGCGGATGTTTTCGAACACGATCCGCAGGCTCTCGATCGCGGGCTGCAACATGCTGACACGGATCGGACCAACCTGCTCGGTTACGAGTTTTTCCTTCAAATCCGGGTTGGTCATGGGCTGGCAGCTGTCGCTCAGATCCTCACGCGGGCGCCCCAGTTTTTCGGACAGATACCTGCCCCCGGCCACGTTCAGGCCCCGGTTTACATTCAACCGGTCTGCGATCAGCACCACCTGCGCATAATCAAGGTCTGTGCCTTCGGTCTGCTCCCAGATCTGACGTTCGCCGTCAGCGTCCGGGAGAAAAGGGGCGTTGGAGCCTGCTCCTCCCGCGGGCAGGCGCGCAATCTCTGTCTGAAGGTCACTCATCCGGAGTTGCAGATCCTCGATCTGCTGACGGAGCATTTCCAGTTCGATCCGCGCCGTGGAATCGACGGCCCCGCCTGCATAGTCTTCATCAGACATGAGCCAGCTCAGGCCGAACCAGACAACGGGCGCCAGAACGATGCCTGTCGCGATGATAACTGCCGAAACGACGCGCATAGAACCCTCAACATACTACGCCCCTATTGAATGCCCTGAGCCAGCCTTCGTAAAGCCCTCAATTCCATCCGTCGCGGATAGGGCAGAGTTTAGGGGTTTTTGCAGCGCTGTTGGCGGCCGCCCATTGGCAGATCAACAAGTGTGGTATAGGCTTTTATTCAGTATATGTTTTCAACGTAAGGGACAGGTTATGGTCCGGTTTCGCATTATTTCTGCCTGTATTCTGAGTTTGGGTGTGTTGCAGGCGCCTGACGCTATGGCCCAGTCTGCCGATGAAGGGCCCTCGGTCGAAGAAATCACCCAAGCCTTCAAGAAGCAAAAAACCCGCGGTCTGGTCATCGTGCCGAACGCGGCGACGTCCTCTGCGGCGCAGAGCGACGACACTGCGGAAACGGCCACCGTTGCCGCTGCTGCGGAAGAATATAACCCGGTTGAGCGGCAATCGCAGATCAACGTCCAGATTTCCTTTGATTTCGACAGTGCAGCCCTGCGCGCGGATCAGGAGCCGAAGCTGGCCAATATGTGCGAGTCGATGAAGCTGATGCAGGGAACCGTGTTCCAGATCATTGGTCACACCGACAGTTCGGGCTCGGCCGAATACAATGAACGCCTGTCTCTGCTGCGGGCGCAGGAAGTTCGGCGCCATCTGATCGGCTCCTGCGGCATTCCCGAGGACATGCTGAAAGCGATCGGCATGGGGGAAACCGCGCCCTTTGATGAAAACGATCCGCGGGCCGATGAAAACCGCCGTGTCGAGTTCCAGGCTCTGGGCTGAGGGATGAACGTCGCTTCGGGCGGGTATAAGGCGGGACATGACAGATGATCGAATCCCGCCCCGGTGATATTTTCCAACCCGGTGATCTGCTGAACAACACCTACCGGATCGAGATGCTGCTGGGTCGCGGTGGCACTTCGGATGTCTACAAGGCGCGCTCGGAAATCTCCGGCAATCTGGTGGCGATCAAGGTTCTCAAACAGGAACTCTCTGCCAACGAGGACTTTCAGGTCCTGATGGCCCGCGAGGAAAACATCCGCGAAATCCGCCATGACGCGGTGGTGCGCTATTCGGAAAATCACCGCACCCCGGATGGGCATATCTACCTGCTGATGGATTACGTCGACGGGCCGGGGCTGGATCGGAAGCTGAAACAGGGACCGATGTCTGCCGATGATCTGATGATCATCTGCAAACGCGTGGCGCAGGGTCTGCAGGCCGCCCATGCACGCAAGATCGTGCACCGGGATCTGAGCCCGGACAATATCATCCTGCGCGGCGGTGATCCGGCCGAGGCCGTGATCATCGATTTCGGCATAGCCAAGGATACCAACCCAGGTGCCCAGACGATTGTCGGTAATGAATTCGCCGGCAAATATTCTTATGCCGCGCCCGAGCAGATGAGCGGGCAAACCGACGCCCGGTCGGATATCTACTCGCTTGGCGCCTTGCTGCTGGCGAATTTTCGCGGCGCGCCGCCGTCGCTGGGCGCAAACCCCATGGAAGTGGTGGAAAACAAGCAGAAGCCGCTGGATACCTCGGGTGTGCCCGAACCCCTGAAGGGGCTGATCGACCGCATGTGCGCGCCGGATCCTGCGGACCGGTTTCAAAACGCAGCTGAGGTTCTGGCCTATATCGATGACCCGGACCCCCGCCCTGCTGATACGCCGCCCAAGGCCGACGCTCCCCCCCCGGCGGAAGAAGCCACGATCATTGTTCCCAAGACGGCCGCGCCAACAGCAAAACCTGCGCCCTCGACGCCTCCGGTGGACGAAAAACCGGCAAAAGGACGCGGTGGCCTCGTGGCGGTTATCCTGCTTCTGGGGGTGCTGGGTCTGGGCGTTGGCGGCTATTTCGCCGGGCTGTTTGGCAATCTCACTGGACCATCCCTGCCGGTTGCCGAACCTTTCACGCTGATTATTGAAAAATCTGCAGGCGCCCCGGCCCGGGCAACTGGGAACATGCCGTCTGAGGCGAGCCTCACTGCGCTGCAGGACATGGTTGAAACCACGGATGTCTCGCTGGCGTCGGGGGCAATCGCCGACAGCTGGGGCGACGATGTACTGGCAACCATTGCGCCGCTGGATCAACTCGGTGAATGGCGCCTTGCCGTCAGCAACAATCAAGGCAGACTGAGCGGCGTGACGCAGGATGCCGAACTGGCGGCGTCGTTGAACGCGCGGTTTGCAGATGGGCTGCCGGGAGCACTGGACGGCGCGGTCGATATCGTTTTCAAACTGCCTGTTCTGGCGCGGGAAGAGGTCCTGTCGGTGATCGCTGATCATCAGGACTGCGGCCCGTTGCAACTGTCCGGCACAGATGGAACCGGCGGCTTTGCGCCCGAGGATTCCATCCTGATCACCGGGCGGCTGGCGGAAACATCAACCCGGGTTGCCCTGTTCGATGCGTTGCGCGCCATCGCGGGTGATCGCAAGGTGGTTCTGGACGCCGAAGTGCTGAACCCCGCCCTCTGCGTTGTAGAGCAACGCCTGCCCAAGGCGCCTGCGGGCGGGGCAAAGGTCAGCTATACTCTTGGCGGGGAAGGCACGCCGAACCCATCGGGGCGGTTCTTCGTCGGGGAAAATCCGGTCATAGACGTGATCCTGCCGGAAGACATGACCGACGGCTTTCTGACCGTTTCAATCCTGGATGTTTCTGGCAACGTCTTTCATCTGCTGCCCAATATCGGACGTCCCGAGAATGCGATTGCGGACCTAAGAGATGGTGAGATCGGGCCGTTTTCCGTGCGCGTCGCCTTTGATTTGCAGAATGCAGCAGAAACCGGCGGGCTGGCGTTCAAGGTGGATGATAGCACCCTGGGCAAAAGCCGTATTCTGGTCCTGCATTCCTCGGAACCGCTGTTCGCGGGCATGCGTCCCACATCGGAAAGCGCGGTTGGTTTTGCCGAAGCGCTGCAGCAAAGCGCGGCAGAGGATGCGAGCCGGATCCTGTCGCTGGACAGCCGTATATTGGTGACAGCCCGCCCCTGATTGCGGCCTGTCGGACCGGCGCCCGTCAGAGCACGTCGACGACGATCACCGAGATATTGTCAGCCCCGCCCCCGGTCAGTGCGACCTGCACCAGCCGCTCGGCGACGGTTTCCAAGGGCGTGCTCGACAGAATATCCTCCAGCATGGAGAAGGTGGCATATTTCGTCAGCCCATCCGAGCAGATCAGGAACCTGTCGCCGCTTTCAGCGGTGCCGCGCACCTTGTCGAGTTCCAGATCCTCCCCGACCCCAACCGCGCGGGTGATGGCATTGGATTGCGGATGCTGGTCTGCCTCATCCCAGCTCATCTTGCCGGAGAGGACATATTCGGCGACCACGGAATGATCCGCCGTCAGCATGTCGATCTGCCCGCCATGGAGCCGGTAGATACGGCTGTCGCCGGCCCAGATACCGGCGAAATGGCCCTGTGCCATGATCAGGGCGGCAACGGTTGCGCCAATGGTGCCGCCGCCCCGCGCCGTCGCTTCGGCCTGGATGGCGCGGTGGGCGCCTTGCAAGGCATCGCGCAACGCGTGCATCTTGGCCGCCGGGTCCAGCCCACCGGGGATCATCGCGGCGGAGTCCGCGATCAGGCGGCTGGCATAATCGCCGGCATCATGGCCCCCCATCCCATCTGCAACCAGCCAGATGTCATGGTCCGGCAGCGCCAGCACCGCGTCTTCGTTGACCTTGCGTTGCAGGCCGACATGGGTCTGAACGGCATAGCGATAGGGGTGCATCGGATTCATAGCGGCCGGGCCTCCCGCCAGATGGGAGCCGTAAGATCGAACAGTCCCATTGCAGCCCCGCCTTGCGGCAGGCCCGGGCACATCATCATCCGCGGGCCGCTGTCCAGAACCGCAGTCCAGATGCTGGTATCAGCAGCCCGGCTGTCCAGCAGGGCCGCCGCCACGGTGTTTGGTAGATCCTCCGTCTGACCAGCGCCGGTCAGCACCAGCGTGTTGCCCGATGTGCGCAGCGGCGCCACCGCGCGCATGGCGGGCGGCTGCACCGCGCCGAGGGCTGCGGATAATTTGTCCTGTGTCATGCTGTCCTCCAATGCATCCAGGGCAATCGCCTCAAGCTGCTCAAACAGCTTTGTGTCGGTGAAATGATCCAGCGCCGCAGGCCCCGGCGTGGCCAGAGGCGCCACCAGTGTCAGCGGAAACCGGCGGCCAACCCGGTCAACCGAGGGCATCAGAACCCCCGTCAGCTTTTCCGGCCCGGCAAGGCCCGCAGGTAATGAAAACCGCCAGATCGGCGCCGACATATAGCTGCGATCAAAGGCCGTGCCATAGGCGCTTTGCCCGGCCAGCAGCACCTGCTGCAGCCAGCCATCCCACAGGCGGACAAAACCGCCCGGCATGTTGATCCGGAAAAAATCCCCAACCGAGGGCATCTTGCCGAAGGCTCCGAACCCTGCCTCCATCACATCGACTTCGGGCAGCTGAATTTTGCCATCGCCGGCAGGGCAAAGGGATTGACGACCGATCCCGATTGCAGCTCGAACAGGGCCAGACGCCCACCAACCCGGAAGTTCACCCGCCGTCGGTCGGTGACGTTGGTCCGGCGTACCTCGGCGGCGTCCAGCAACCGGAACCAGGCCCAGGGCCCATCCCGCGACAGAACGTTTTCAATATTGCGCTTGTCCGGCAAAAGGGTGATCCGCGCCAGGCCGACCGTCCCCGGCCAGGTCACTGCAACCGGCGTGGGCTGTCCCATCCGGTGATTATAGGACACCTGCGTGCCGTCGATCTCCAAAAGAACCTCCTTGGCCTTTGAATCCAGCGCCTTGGGGGTGATCTGGAACTGGACCACCGGCGTATCACCCCCGGCAAAGAAGGCATCGCGGATTTCAGCGGCGTATTGCATCTGTTCCAGCACCGCCTGACTGATCCCGAGATCGACATCATTGACGCGTTTCCAGGTCCACGGACGGCTGCGGGTATCGACATATTTCAGCAGGTTCTCGTCAAAGAAACTGTCGATCAGCCCGCCCGGCGCAAACAGTTTTGCAAAATCCACCATCGCCACATCGGCACGGGCGCGCCGGTTGAAGGGATACCGGTTGTCCAGCGCCTTTTCGCAGAAGGGCAGAACCGAGGCCTGCCAACGGGCATTGATCGATGCGCGAGTCCCTTCCGAGGTAATGCCGGAAGAGCCCGTCGAGATCTGCATGGCCCAGCGTTGCACCGGCCCGTCGATCCGCGAGGCCGTTTGCTGGAATTGCAGTAGCGCCTGCCCGCTTTCGCCCGAGGTCACGCCGCTGAACGACATCTTGTTCAGTTCCTGATAGACCAGTTGTAGAGAGACCATGAGGTCGTCCAGCCGCGAGGGCTGGCCTTCGGGGCGGTCCACCAGATCGTGCAGCCACTGGAATCGGTCCTGCACATAGGCACCCGGTGGCTTTGGCGGCTCGCCCGAGGCGGTCGATGCCGAGCTGACAAGTGCCTCAAGCAGGATTTGTCCTTGGATAGACAGGCTTGACCGGGTTTCGATGGCTGCCACCTGCGACACGCCTTCGCCCAGGGATTCCGTGTTCAGTTGCGAGCGGTCCTCCGCCAGGCTGGTTTCCTGGCTGACCGCCGTCAGGATATTGGTGATCGGAGAGGTCGGCCCGGACAGCACATTGGTCACCTCGACCGCATGGCTGAGGCTTTCCAGCGGCACGATGTCCACATCCCCCAGCACCTGATCATACCGGGTGATATAGTCGTTGTAATAAAGGTCGAGCACATCCCGGCTGAGCGCAAGAAGCGCGGCTTCGCTCTGGATCTGCTCACCGCCGCGGTCACCCAGCACCCAGACTTCGCGCTGGACACGTTCGGACACGCTCACCGCTTCGGGCAGGAAGACGTTGTGAAATCCGTCATAGGTAAAGATGCCCTCGACACCCTCGTTCAGCGGCTTGCCGGAGCTGCGCACCAGCACTCGTTTCACCGAAGGCCCGCCGATATCGGTCAGCCGCCATTTCGGCAGGCTGGTGGCAGTGTTTGAATTGATGATGCCATTGTAGACCCGTTGCGCCAGCGGCATTTCCGACAGGATATTCTGGGCCTGCTCCACCAGCGGACCATTCAGCGCGATTTCTGTCATCGGCTGGGACAGCATCGCCGTCAGGTGATCCATCAGATCCGCCCGCAGCTGCGCCCGCACCGTTCCGGGGTAGGCCACAGATTCCCAGTCAAGCTGCATCCACTCCTTGACCAAATCGGGATTCATCGGCCCCTGAAGCCCCAGCATCAGGTAGATCTTCAGCGCCTCATAGAGAACATCCGGGTTGTTCATATTGGCGCTGATCTGCTCTTCCAGCCGGACCAGAAGACGGGGCAGCAGCCGCTGGTTCAGCGCGGCGCGATAGGTCTGCGCCGCCTCTGTTCCGATCACCTCACCCTGATAAAGACCATAGGTCATGGCGCGCTCCGGCTCCGGATCCGACAGAACCGGGTTGCCGGGCATGTCACGCAGCAGGTTCAGCGCAGCAGCCACCGGCACCAGATCGGTATCGCCCACCGGGCTGGGCGGCAGTTCGGCCGCGGCCGCCTGATAGGCCGCAGCCTGCCCGGCGGCCTGTTCGATCAAGGCGGCGTTCTTCAGGTAGGAATTCACCCAAAGCGCCCCGGTCACCGAGGCAAAGATCACCGTGGCGGCGATGGCGGCGCGGCGGGTCCAGCGATAACGGCGCTCAACCTTGTCGTCGGCAGAGACAAGCCCGGCCTCCGGGAACATTACCCCTTCGAACAGGCGGGTCAGAAAGTAGGACCGCCCACTGCCCTGCCCGGTTCCGATGGCTTGACGGCCAATGCCGAAGGTCTGCGCCATACCCAGCATCAGCCGGTCGATCGGCGTGCCTTCCTGGGTGCCCGAGGTGAAATAGACCCCGCGCAGCATCTGACGCTGATCATAGCGGTTATCCTGAAAGACTTCGGTCAGGAAATCGCGGGCCACCCGGCGCATTGAGGCCACCTGCCCCGGAAAACCCGCCACCAGCGCCCGCCGCTGGTGATCGCTTTCGCCCTGCATCTTCTCCAACAGCTGCGCGTTCAATTGCCCCAGAAGGGCTGCAAATTCCTCGTCAAAGCCTGCAATCGGGGCAGCCTCTTTCTTGCCCTTGGGCAGCGGCAGGGTGAAACCCCAGACCTGTTCGCGCTCTTCCTTGCCCAGAGCATCGAAATACTCCTGAAAGCCCGCGATCAGATCAGCCTTGGTGAACAGCACATAGACGGGAAAGCGCACGCCGAGTTTCTCGCGCAGCTCGGACAGGCGGCGGCGCACGGCCTGGGCGTGAGATTTCTGGGTGATCTCGTCCTGAAGGGACAGGTCTGACAAGGAAATCGCGATGATCGCCCCGTTGATCGGCTGGCGTTTGCGGTACTTTTTCAGCAGGCCAAGAAAGCCCAGCCAGGCGGCATTATCCGCATCCGCATCGCTTTCCTGCGTGGTATAGCGTCCGGCGGTATCGATCAGCACCGCCTCATTGGTGAACCACCAATCGCAATTGCGGGTGCCGCCGACGCCGCCAATCGCGGCCTTGCCCATCTTGTCCGCCAGGGGAAACTGCAGGCCGGAATTGACAATTGCAGTGGTCTTACCGGCGCCGGGCGGGCCGATCATCACGTACCAGGGCAGATCCCTGAGGTGACGGCGCCCGTTCTTGGACTTGCGCAATTCGGCCATGGCCTGTTTGAACTTGCCGCGCAATTCACCGATCTCCTCGGCCAGGACATCGTCCTCTTCCGGCACCTCCGTGGCCTCGGCCATGTCTTCGGTCATCTGGCGATCCCGGCGGCGACGACGCCAGAAAACCAAACCGATAATCATCAGGATCACCACCCAGATCACGCCGATGGTAATGCCGCGCGACAGGATGCTGTCAAAGGGGCGCCAATCCTCCGAGCCGATGAAAGGTGCGAAATACCACACGCAGGCCGACAGACCGGCCGCCAGCAGGATCAGCACGAAATAGAGGGATCTGAACAGCGGCAGAATATAGCGGCGGATCATTCGTCAATCTCCTGCACCAGAAGGATTTCAATCCGGCGGTTCTTGGCCCGGCCTTCACGGGTGCCGTTGTCGGCAATAGGTTCCTTGTCGGCGCGGCCTTCTGCGGATAGGCGGTCAGGATCTGTCATCACGTCGGCCATTCCCGCCATCACCGATTTGGCGCGGGCCAGCGACAACGCCATGTTTGACGGAAACCGGGAAGAGCGGATCGGGATATTGTCGGAGTGGCCGACGACGATAACCTTGCCCTTTTCATCGTTCAGCGACTCGGCCAGACGGTTGACCGGCCCTTTGAAGGCATCTGACAACTTGTCAGAGCCAGAGCCGAACATGCCGGATCCCGCCAGCCGGATAATCAGCAGATTGCCCTTCTGAAACACCTCGACGATGCCTTCCTTGATCTCGGGATCAAGGAAGCCCGAAACCTTGGCCACCTGTTCTTCGATCGTGGGCGCAGGCGGCGGCGGTGGCGGTGGGGGCGCGCGTCGTTCCAGCTGCGCCGCAGGGCCGGAATCGATGGTCGCCAGGCGGCCAGAGACATTCTCGGTCTGGTTCGACAGGGCCCAGCTGAGGCCGGCATATTGCAGCACCAACAGCGCGCCGGTCACCGCCAGCGCGATCCAGACCAGACGCCAGGCCGACAGCGCCTTGAAGGGTTTCTTCACCCCCTCCCAATGTGGCGACAGATCCCATTCCAGCGGCCCGCGCTGATTGCGGATAATCCGGGCCAGCGCCGCGCGGATCTGCATCAGCTTCTCACTGCCGCCCTGTTCGACGCGCAGGCGGCCTTCGAATCCCAGCGACATGCACATGTAGAGGAACTCCAACATGTCGATATTGGCGCCCGGCTCTTTTTCCAGTCGCGCCAGCAGGTCGTAAAACCGGTCCCCACCCACGGTTTCGCGGTGGAAAGTACCCACCATGGATTGCAGGCCCCAGCTGGACTGCCCGCCCCAGGGCGTGTTCAGCACCACATCATCCAGCGTCGCGCAAAGAGCGTAGCGCGCGACCTTGACTGTCTGCGCCGGAATACCCGCCTGCAAGGCGCGGTTTTCAAAGGCGCGCACCTCGGCCACGACGCTTTTGCGCAAAGCGTCCGGGTACATGTGCTGCGCGCGGTTCCGGATACGGCTGATCAGGGCAAACAAGGTCGCGGCACAGGCCGTCAACTGGTTCATCCCGGTCAACGCCAGTTGCGAGGCTTTACCGGGGGATGCTTTTGGCGCAGCGGCGGCGGCCTGCGGAACCCCGTAGGACTCAGGTGCTGGTGGGGCATCCGGGTCTGCCGTCGGCTCGGCCGGTGGCACCGAGGGCTCCGGGCTTGGCATGGGCGCGGTCGCGCGCCGCCCGCCCGGATTGGGCTTGATCACCGTCTTGTCGGTATCACCCGGCTCGGCAAAGGGATCGTCATAATCACCCATATCTTTTTACCCTGTCACCCTTGTACAATTCTGCAGCCCCCCTGAGGGCGCCGCATGACGATCCGGTACCGGACCGCCCTACCCGTTTCTGATCGCCCACAGCTCCATCTTGAGCCCCGGATACTGCCCCGACACATGCACTGCGATGCCACCGGATGTGGTCATCTTGCGCCAATAGGGGCTGTCGGCATCCATTTCGAAGTATACCACACCCGCATGATAGGGGATCTGCCGCGGCGCCACCGGCAAGGGGCGCAGCGTGATCCCCGGCAACGCGGAGTTCACCAGCTGACGGATTTCCTCGACCGGGCCGATCTTGGCCTGACCGGCAAAGTGGCGACGCACATCCTCGGCCGGGATCTCGGCGCTGACCGCCAGGACAAACCCGGCATTGCCCAGCAGTTTGCGGTCCGCGATGACCCCGACGGAAATACCGTATTTGCGCGGCTCCAGCTTGATTGAAATCGCGGTCTGTTCCAGCACCGAGCTGAGGTACTGCCGCAGGGTGCGGATCACCGGTGCGAAACAGCCCATAAGATTATCATGGGTATAGGCGGGGAATTCGGGCGCCTGTTTTTCCGTAGACATGAAAACCGACAACTCACCGGCCAACCCGGTCAGCAGTGTGAACAGCCGTTCAGGGTGCAGGTTTTCGATCTGCCGCAGATGGCGCACCATCGGCAGCGTGCGGTTCACCACCGTCAGCAGCAAGAAGTCGGACACATCCGCCACCCCGCGGGCGCCACCGGCTTCGGCCAGACGTCCGGACAGCGCCTCCATGCGATGCGCGAGAAGCCCTTCGAGTTCCCGCAAAAACCCCGAAAGCGCCGGAGCCGCACGCACATCCAGACAGGAGGGAATGAAGGCCTGATCCAGTACGATCTCCTGATCAGGGCGCACTTCGATGATCCGGGCCACAGGGATGGCCAGCAGGTCAGCCAGATCATCGACCTCAAGCGCGAATTGCAGCCGCATCTTGCCCACATCCAAAGGCACGGGTTTACGCTCGGCGCTGGTGACATCGGTCACCTCCTGCGTGTCGGGACGCAACCGGCTGGCTGACCGTTCAGCGCCGGACAGATCCACCTCGGCAGCGCCCTGACGGCGTTGCGGCACGGTCAGGTAGACGACGCAGTCCTTGACCGTCGACGGCACCTCCATCGCGGGCGGATGCGGATCGGCCATAGGCACCCGGAACACCGTGCCATCATGGGTCAGCCCCTCGCAGGACTTCAGTGCAAACTGGCCGATCTTCAACGCTTCGTGGTCGATCTCAAGCCCGTTCACCCCCCAGGCATAGGGGCCAAGACGCCGCGCCAGCCCACCGACCAGCGCCTCGGTATAGCGGTCGGCCTGCTGGAAATGATGAGGCTGCAGAAACAGCCCCTCGGTCCAAAGCACTTTACTGTCCCAGGACACTGGGTTCTCCTTTTAATTGGACCACGCGCGCCGCGCGGGTCAGTCTTTCAACCGGTCCAGCTGAGCCTTGTAGGCCCGCGCAAATTCGCGGCTGAACAGGTCGTGAAAATCGTTTTCCGCCTGGTCTGAAATCTCGGCGTATAGTTGTTCGTAAACATCCCAGTAGCGGGCTTTCTTGCCGCGCAGGATCCCGCTCAGGCCGCCCTTGTCCTCGATCTGCGCCTCCAGCGCCTTGGGATCCAGACGACCCAGCACCCCTTTGAGCGCGGCCTCCATGCCGGTGACCATGGCGACCTCATGCGCCTTGATATCCTGCAGGGCCTCTTCGGCAGCGGTTTCCGGCGACAGGTAGCCCTTGGTCGCCGGGCGCAGCATGGTTTCAATCGCCTGTTCCGGCGTGATCGAGAATTTAAGCGGGTTGTTGCCGCCTGCGGAAATCATCGTCTGTTCGATCCGAAACTCGGATTTGATCGAGGTCCGTGTCATCAGGATTTCACGCAGGCCCGCGATGAGGGTGTGCATGACCCGGCCCATCCTGCGCATAGCCGTCGCCGGATCTTCGCCTTTCAAGGCAGCCTCTTCGGCGCCGAGCCCTTCCAGGAAGGCCGCCGTGATCTGATCGCCAGATGCATCCGATGCCGCGGCCGCCGCTGTCTGATCAGTCGGCGGCGCGTCAGCCGGTTGCGGGGCTGGGACTATTGGTTCCGGCGCGGTGTGTTGCGGCGGTGGCGCTGGTGCAGGATCTGGCTGCTGGTCCTCTGCAGGGGGGGCGGCTGGCGGCATATCCTCGGCGGGTGGAGGCGGCGCAGCCACTGCTGGTTCCGCGAGCGGGGTCGGCGCCTCGGAAGGTCCCTCGATCCCCGAAAGGAAATCATCATCCCAATCATCCGGGATGAGCGCCGAAGATGACGTGCTGGGCGATGCAAAACTGTCCTGCGCCGAGGGGGCATGGCTGGGCAGGCTGGCACCCTCCCCTTCGCGGCCATCGCTGGCCTTCTGGAAAAACGGATCTTCATCTTCGCCCATCGGCGGCAGCAATTCGTCGATGGGATCTACCGGGTTCAGCTGCGAGGGGCCGGTCGGCTCCGACCCGCCCAGAAGATCATCCAGAAAATCACGCCCCGGACCGGCATCGTCCAGCAGCGCCAGCGGGTCCGGCGCGTTCTCGGCCACCCCGGGTGACATCGGTGCCGCCTCCAGTGGTGCTGCAATGCCCGCATCCGGTTCGGCCAGATCATCCCGGATTTCGATGACCAACTCGTAATTCCCGATACAGATCACATCACCGTTGTTGAGCGGCGTCGGTGTGCGGCCAAGCGGGATTTTCGAATAGTTCAGAAAGGTGCCGTTGGAGCTGAGATCGACGATCACGACCGAGCCGTTATGATCCTCGATCACGCAGTGATGGCGCGACAGCATCTGATCGGGGTCCGGCAGCACCATATCATTGCTGGCGCCGCGCCCGACGGTCAGGCTGGCCCCCCGCATCGGCACCGGCGCCGCATCGCCAGGCATCGTTCCCGAGCTCTGAAATTTGAGCGTCACCGCCATAGTCGCGATTATCCTCCTACAATCACTGTCACCTGCCCCATGGTGATCATGCCACCACAGGCCGCGTTATCCAGAATGCGGGCGGCGGGCAGATTGTTGATCAGTACCGTCGCCGATCCCTTGATGATCGGATGCGGTGGGGCGGCCGTGCACATGTCGCTCATCCGGGCAGCAGGCAGGCCGCCGACCAGAACGGTCACGGCGCAGGGCGGCAGAATCGGTGTCGGCACCGGCAGCACCGGTGGCGGCGGCGTCGATGGCAGCATGCAAGCATGCAGATCGGTCACGCGGGCCTGGGGCATTCCCATGTCAAACCACCTCCTCGTTACACTTCTTCAGAGGCCGCCGACGTGGCAGCCCCCTGACCATTGCCGCCGCGCGCAATATCCAGCGCTCGGGCGACCAACACACGGCCATGTTCTTCAAACCTATCAGACAATTGGCCCAACGCTACCATATTCATGGCAAAAGCGGCCGCCTCGGAGGCCCCGGCCGGCGCGGGATACTGACGCAGATCGCCCGGCCCCAAGGTGCCATCGGCATAAAGCACCGCCAGAGCACAATTGACCGTGTCATCATCCACATAGGCATGGTCCAGCGTGATGCGCGCCGCATCGCGGTTTTCCTCGCTCGGGTCCAGAACCCAGGCTTCGGAGGTGGTCAGTGACGGCGGATCCTTGGGCGAGCGTGGCCCGATATAATCACGCGCGGCAAGGCAGGCCCACCAGACCCGCTCCCGCGGCGGCAAAAGCACGGCAAGAAGACGCAACAGGTCCACCAAAGCGCCCTTGTCCGCCAGTTCTTTCAGCACCGCCGGGGCCGTTGCGGTCGGCGGAGACTGTAACGGGGTCTTCAGCAGAACATTCGCCCGCGACAGCAGCTTGGCGACCGGATCGGCGGGAAGCTTTTTCAGATCATCATAGTTTTCCGACATCGTTCCCACCTAGTTGATCAGCGTCAGGCCGCCCTTGAGGGTCAGCATTGCGTCGCCTTTGACCGTGGTCATCGGCGCCTTCGCCTCGACCATGCCGGAGCCTTCGATCTTGATCATCGGGCCCTTGATGGTGACACCCGAATTGTCGATCTTGACCGAGGATCCCCCCACCTTGAGCAGGATTTCCTGTCCCGCCGACATCTCGATCTTCCCGGCCGTCACATCCACAGTCAGATTGCCAAGCGAGACCGTTTCGGAGTGATTGCCCTTGGCAATCGTTTCGGTCAGGTTGCCGGTGTCCACATCAAGGGTCATGTTGCCCTTCTGGATGGTTTCAGACTTGTCACCCGTCTCCACCAGTTCCGTGCGATCCCCAGATTTCACGGTTTCTGTCATGTTCTGCTTGACGGTCATCGCAAAACTTTTCTCGTCCGTGCCCGGCGCATCCGGATCAGGCGCATCCAGCCCCACCGTCACCGCTGAGCGATCCTTGACCAGCATCTGGTGATCCTTCTGCGCCTGAACACGCATCAGCTCCTCGCCGGCTTTGTCCTCGAACATCAGCTCGTTATAGCCGCCGCCGCCCTTGGACGAGTTGGTCTTGATCCCCAGCTGCGTCTGATCGTCGGGATATTTGTAGGGTGGCATTGTGTCGGAATTATAGAGCATTCCGGTGCAGATCGGGCGGTCCGGATTGCCGTCCTCAAACTGGATCACCACCTCCTGACCGATACGCGGCACTGCCACCATGCCCCAGTTCTTGCCAGACCAGGGCGTGACGACGCGCACGAAACAACAGGCGGTTTCGTTCTTCTTGCCCTCCCTGTCCCAGTGAAACTGAACCTTGATGCGGCCATATTCATCGGTCCAGATTTCCTCGCCGCTTTGCCCGACAACCGTCGCGGTCTGAAGGCCCGGCACCTCGGGCCAGGGAGTCGCCAGCGGGGCGCGGAACTGTTCCTGCTTTTCGATCGCGGAAAAGGTCGAAGCATAGGCGTCGCCTGCGACCTCTTCGGGGAAATCCATGTTGCGGGGTTTCACGTCCCGCCGCATCTCGCCTTCCTTGGCGGCGTCGCTCTTGCGGTCTTCCCTTTCGTTGTAATCCCCTGCCACCTGCAGATAGTGGATCGTATCCACCACCAGATATTCGCCATTGGCGTCACTGTCCGGGTGATTTTTCAGAGTAAAGGTTCCACCGGTGCCAAGGGTGCGCACGCTGGAGGCACCGCGCCAGCGTTTATGAGCTATCGCTTCGGCTTCCATCCGCACCCGGGCCAGTTTTCCGCCCAGGCCGGTGTCTTTGCGGTGGTGGCCCTGATAGTCGTAGACCTCGTAATCCTTGTGGCTGTGATTGCCGCGGGTGATCGAGTTATTGACCTTGAGATCCGCCATGGGTGAGGTGAAATCGAAATCATTCAGCGTCACCTTGCCTCGGGTCAGCGTTTCCTCGCGCGTCCATTCGGCAATGTGATCCTCGCGGCGGCGATCGCGATCATCGCGGGCATGGAATTCGATGGTCGATGAGCCGTTGATCGGGGAATGCCCGCTGATCCCGTCACACAACACAAGGCTTTCGGCAGAATTCTTGTCCTTATTGCTGTCAAAGTAGAAATAAATGCCTTCCTCTTCCATCAGGCGGCACAGAAATGCGTAGTCCGTTTCCCGGTATTGCAGGCAGTATTCCCGCTTTTCGTATGAATCGCTGAGCCGGTCGCGAAAATCGCTGAAACCATATTCGCTAAAGATCTGCTTGATGATGTCGACCGCCGACAGGTTCTGGAACACCCGACTGTCAGAGGTGCGCGTCAACAACCAGAACCAGGGCCGGACCTCGGCCACATAGTGACCATAGCCGTCCCGGAACCCCATGTTTTCAACCGAGATGCACAGGCCGGAAAACTTCTGGTCGCTTCCATCTGCCGTTGTCACATGCAAGTTCAGGGTCTGGCCAACGATCTCTTCCAGTTTGACCGCCTTGTTCTTGGACTGAAACGCGACCGTGGTTTCGGTCAGCTTGCTCAACCCTTCGCGCACGATGGCCCGTTTCAGGTGCAGGTCCCGGGCGCTGTAGCTGCCCGACATCCAGACCATATCGCTTTCATGGGCTTTGCTCTCAACCATGGCGGCTCCTTTCACGAATGAAGGCCAGAGCGGACCCAGCCCGCCTTATGTCCATCCGAAACATCATAAATCATCCAATAGCGCGGCAAGATCGGCATCCATGCCATCGTCGTCGCCGCTGTCCTCATCAATATCTTCAAAAGACGCCAGCAAATCATCGAGATCGCCGCCGTCGTCGCCACCCGTATCAAGATCAAGGTCTTCGAGCCCCAGATCATCAAGGTTCAGATCGTCATCATCGCCACCATCTGAACCGGGAGCGATATCCTCGCCGCCTGCGGCAGATGCAGCCTTGCGCGGATCGGGCGGCGAAGGTTCTGGGGCGGGCAGGCCGGTCCAAGGACCTAGGATTTCTCCGCCTTTCACCGACTGGAAGGAGGTCAGACGCAACTCGTCCCGTCCCTTGACCGCTGCAATCGCCATGAAGCCACGCTCATTGGCCATGGCGATCTTGTCCAGATCGATGTTGCGTTCGGTACAGGGCAGCGCCACCTGATCGCCAAACCGGTCATTCACATAATGATAGGGCATGCCGCCAAGGCTCATGATGCTGCCCAGCTGCATCGCAGCGCCATTGGCCTTGAAGGAGCGCGCCAGCAGAATGGCGACCAGAACCACCGGATTGGCCCAGAGCATCCCGCGCAGCCCCTCGGCCTCGGTAAACTCCTCAAAATCGAACTCGTAGATCGGATCGCTTTTGGCACCATAGGGGCGGCGCAGCAGGAACCGGGGGCTGACGAGGCCCAAATGCCCCGCTTCGGACATGCCCTGCAGGGTGTCCCAGGCCTCTGCCACAAGTTTCGGGCGTTCCTTTTTCGGCACCGCCAGGAAGGCGGGCGACATAGCGGCAAAGAAGGGCGCATCCACATGCGCAGCGACCCGCGCAATCCGGCCCAAAAGCTCCGCATGCGGCGGGGTTTCCTCGAAACCATAGAGACCAATCAGCGCCGAATAGCCGCCACGCCCGTTTTCCTCGTCCAGTGGTTCCTCGGTCAGAAGGCGCGCAAAACCGCTTTGGGTCAGATCATCGGCGGCGGCCAGATCCGCCGCCAATTCCTCGGCCGAAACGTCATACAGCATGACCTCAAGACTGTCGTCGACCTCGACCGAGCGCGCGATCAGATCCAGCGCGCGCCACTGCGCTTCAACTGATTGGAATTCCGGATGATGCAGCACCAGCCGCATCGCATCAGACAGCGCTTCGTCCACCGCCACCTGCATCGCCGCCGCGTCCGGATCTGGCAGCGCACGGATATGTGGACCAACGATACGGGCCAGCATCTCCTCGACCGGAGAGGCTTGCCGCAGCGCATTGCCGGTATCGCCGATCAGTTGCTGGAAGGCGCTGAGCCGCCGGTCCGCGGGCACCGAACTGCCTGCCGAGCGGGTTTTCGGCGCATGGGCGCGGGTGCCGTGTTTCTCCGCCCAGGCGCGCAACGTCGCCGCCGCATGATCCGCCGTGGCGCCGCTTTGCAACTGTTTGCGCAGCCCCACGAGTTCAGAAAACAGCGCAACATTTTCAAACAGCTCATCCGGGTGCAGATCGTCCAGCGTGCCCAGCTTGACCGCGATGCCTGCGCCATCCTTGCCGATGGGCAGCACCAGTTCGGTGGCAAAGCTTTCGATCACATCCTCGACCGTATCGGGATCCAAGAGAACCGCTTTACGCGCAGCCAGGGCATCGCCGGTTTCGACAATACCGCGCGCCGCCCGGCCCGAAAAATCTCCGAACAGCGCCAAGCGGAAGCGTTTTCTCACCAATTTCTGCGGCTCAGGACGGTCTGCGGAGAGGGTTCCAAATGCGAATTCCGGGTCCTTGTCAGCCTCGGCTTCCGCGGCTGCCGGAGGGGCCACCTCTTCTTTGGCTGTCTCATCTGCCGTGAGATCCCCCAGAAGATCATCCAGATCGTCGCCGCCTGCGTCCTCATCCTCGCTGCCAAGCCCGGCCAACAGATCGTCAAGATCATCATCGTCGGCCGTATCCGCAGTTTCCTCACCCGCCAACAGGGCATCCAGATCATCACCCGGATCATCCAGATCCGTCAGAAGAGCGTCGAGGTCATCGCTATCCTCAGCTTCATCTGTGATTTCATCAGGCTCTTTTTCCTCGGAAGCTTCGTCACCCAAGCCTGCGAGCAGGCTGTCCAGATCATCCTCATCTGCATCGTCGCTGGCGTCTTCTTCGAACCCGGTCAACAAATCATCCAGATCATCGCCCGCCGCTTCCTCTGCCGCCTCTTCGGCTTCATCGGAGTCGTCCGAAGTCTCATCCGCGAGCAGAGCATCCAGATCGAAATCCGCATCACTCGGCTCTGCCTCGGACACCTCCTCATCATCGTCCGCCAGCAAAGCGGCAAGGTCATCGTCCGGAGCGTCATCCGGCTCTTGGACCTCGGTCGCATCCTGCAAGAGGGCTGCGAGATCGTCCTCCTCCTGCATCTGATCTGCCTGCCCTTCAGGCTCTTCATCTGCAGTCAAATCACCCAGAAGATCGTCCAGATCACTGTCCTCATCCGCTGTCTCTTCAACCTCGTCGCTCAGACCCAGATCAGACAGGATATCATCTGCATCGCCTTCTTCCGCGTCGTCGCCGCCGACCCGATCCTCTTCAGAGATACCACCCAGAATGTCATCAAGGTCGGGATCAGCTTGCTCGCTATCCCCTGTCTCGACTTCCGCCAGAGAATTCAGCGCGTCCTCCGCTGTATCACTTGCCTCTACCGCGTCGGTTTCCGGCTCGGCTAGCCCTTCCAACAGCGCCGCAACATCATCTTCCGGCGCTTCGGTTTCTGAAACTTCAACTGACGCAAGGCTGCTAAGGGCTACCACTTGCGCAGTGTCTTCGCCTTCTGCCTCTTCGTCATCGGGGCTATCGCTCAGGCCGAGATCCGACAGGATATCATCCGCTCCCCCTTCGTCCGTGTCGTCGTCGCCAGTCGGCTCCTCTTCGGAAATGCCGCCCAGAATGTCATCGAAATCGGGGGCGTCTTCCTCGCCCTGGCCTGTCTCGATTTCCGCCAGAGACTGCAGCGCGTCTTCCGTTGTATCGGCTTCCTCTACCGCGTCGGTTTCCGGCTCCGCTAGCCCTTCCAGCAGCGCCGCAACATCGTCCTCAGGCGCTCCACTGTCTGAAACCTCGATTGAGGCAAGACTGCTGAGAGCTTCTGCCTGCGCCGTCTCCTCCTCCGCGTCGCTGGTATCCTCCGGCACGCTCCCGAGGATATCTGCCAGCGTGTCTTCTTTTTCCTCCTGCTCCGGCGGTGGCGCGGCGGTGGTCAGGGAATCAAGGGCTTTCAGTGCCTCCTCTTCGTCGCTGTCAGGATCCGTCTCTTCCGCCGAAGCCAGGCCGCCAAGGATATCGCCGACATCGTCCTCAGCAGTGTCCTCTGGCCCGATGGCCGTCAAGCTGTCCAGCGCGGCCAGAGCCGTATCCGGCGTGTCGCTGTCTTCGGTTTCGGGCAGACTGTCGAGCGCGGCGGACAGATCGTCCTGCGTCTCTTCCTCTTCTACCGGGGACTGCGAAAGGCCCTGCAACACCTGCGCCGCGTCGTCTTTTTCAGGTGGCGTTGCCGTGTCCGTCGCCTCAATACCTCCGAGAACATCGTCGATGTCAGGCCCGGCATCCTCAGCGGCAGGTGCAGTACTTGCGATCCCGGCCAGAACATCGGTCACCGTGTCAGACCCCGGGTCCTGAGATGGTTCTGACCCCGCCAGATCCTTCAGGACATCCGCCGTCTCGTCCTCTGCTGGTTCTGCCGCCGGTTCACCCGTCGCAAGACCTTCCAGGATACCGGAGGTCGCATCCGCCTCGTCCTGTTCCTCAGGCGCCTGCCCGCGCAGACTGTCCAGAACACCCTCGGACCCGTCCTCAGTTTTTGCCTCTACCGGGGCCTGGCCCGCCAGATCCGACAGGATATTGCTGCTTTCATCCGCGGCTTCCTCGGGCAGTTCTATGCCGCGCAAAGATTCAAGGGCCGTCTCTTTGTCGGCGGAGGGTTCGGAGGCCGACACTGCCGCCAGCAAGCTGGGCGTATGCAGGATCTTTTCGATCAGCGCCTCGGCCCCGGATTTGCCATCCATATAGGCCATCAGGTTTTGCAGCTGGGTGCGCGCCTCCAGCAGCGGGCGCAGCGCGTCCACCTTGGCGGCAATCGCGCCGGGTGAAAAATCCTTCATGCTTTCGAAAGTCAGATCGACCGACAGATTGCCCTCGCCGGTCAGCGTGTTGGGCACCGAAAAGGCGGCGCGGGGCGCCAGCGCCTTCATCCGCGCGTCGAAATTGTCGACATCGATCTCCAGGAATGCCCGGTCCGCCACCGACGGCTGCGGCACCTTCGATTTGCCCGTCAGATCCGCCATCACCCCCATGACAAAGGGCAGCTGAACCTTCTTCTCCGCGCCGTAAAGCTCCACATCATATTCAATCTGAACCCGGGGCGCGCGATTGCGGGCAATGAACTTTTGTGAGCTGTCAGCCATCCCCGCCTCCTTTCAGCGCCGCCAGTTCATTGCGCAGCACTTTGATCTCCTGATGCATCTCCAGAACATGTTCGTCGATCACATCAGTCTCCCGGCGCACCAGATCGCGCAGCTGTTCGAATTCGGCTTCCGCCTCAGCCTCCACCGCGGACTGCATGGTATTGACCAGAAGACCGATGAACAGGTTCAACACCGAAAAGGCGGTGATGACGATAAAGGGCACGAAGAACGACCAGGCAAAGGGGAAAACCTCCATCACCGGACGCACGATCCCCATCGACCAGCTTTCCAAGGTCATGATCTGGAAGAGGGAGTAGAGCGACCGCCCCAGCGTGCCGAACCATTCCGGGAAAGCCGCGCCATACATCAGCGTTGCCATCACCCCAAAGACGTAGAAGACGATCGAGATCATGACGATCACCGCGCCCATGCCCGGCAAGGCATCCAGAAGCGCCTGCACCACAGCCCGCATCTGCGGAATGACTGAGAGCAGACGCAGCGCCCGGATCACCCGCAACCCGCGCAGAGCCGACAGCCCCTGTTTGTCCGGCAACAGGCCGACGCTGACGACCAGCAGGTCAAAGATATTCCAGGCCGAGGCGAAGAACCGGAATCCATAGGCGAAGAGTTTCAGCGCCAGTTCAGCAACAAAGATCCCCAGCACAAGCCGGTCGATCCCATCCAGCAAACCGCCAATCTGGGCATCGACCGATTGTGAGGTGCTGAGCCCCAGCGTCACCGCGTTGAAGATGATGACACCCAGGATACCGTTGGTCACCGCAGGGCGTTCCACAAAAATGCGGGCGCGGGCGCGCAGCGTCAAACTCTCTTCGTGGTCTGCGGTACTCAACGTCTCTTCTCCTCTCGCTCTTTGGCAGGCGTCAGGCCGCCGCTTCCACCACGTTATCGACCAGCCCCTTGATGTCCTTGATCGCATCGAGGACGCCCTTGCCCTCTTCCAGGATGGTCAGTTTCTCCAGCTCCTTGATCTTCTGAATGGTGGTACGGTCGTCGATCTCCAGACCGTTGCCCTTCATCACCTCCTGAATTTCAACGAGAAACGCTTCGCGCTCAGCCAGCTTCTTGTTCATGGCAGAGCCGGCCCGTTTCAGGTCCATGCATTTCGCGCCGATCTTGACCCCTTCCTTCAGGGTCCTGTTGGACTTCATCGCCTTCATCAGCTTGTCGGCGCTGGCGCCCAGTTTGTCAGCGCGGTGGCGGGTTTTGGTGGTGTGTTCACGGTAGGCCACGCGGGCCTTTTCCACATCGGCAAGGTTGCTTTTGATCTTCTTCACCGAGAAATCCATCATCTTTGCGGCGATGGATTTCAGATCACGCCCCTGGGTGACTTCCTCTCCGGCATCTTTTGCGGATTTCAGCGCTCCCTTGATCGCGGCCATCGGTTTGGAATAATCGAGATTACCCGCGATATCGCCAAGTCCCTGCCGGTCGATTGCCTGCTGCACCGAGGTTTCCCGCAGTTTTAGAAAGGCAGCGAGCCCCTTTTGCAGGTCCTTGCGCAGCTTGGCTTCGTTCTTCAGCTGCTGATTGATCTCAAGACCCAGTTTGGCCACCTCGACCACGATGGTTTTGTAGGAGGTGATCTCGGCCCCCGACGTGGCAATCAGTTTCGCCACAGAGGCGCCGATCTTGATCACTCCAAGGCTGCATTTGACCGTAGTCTTGACCCGCGCCTCTTTCAGCAGCTTGTCTTTCTGCGCCTCGGCTTTCAGCGTCTTTTCAACCGCCTTCTGGGCT
This sequence comes from Phaeobacter sp. SYSU ZJ3003, assembly GCF_041300735.1. Taxonomy (NCBI): domain Bacteria; kingdom Pseudomonadati; phylum Pseudomonadota; class Alphaproteobacteria; order Rhodobacterales; family Roseobacteraceae; genus Phaeobacter; species Phaeobacter sp. SYSU ZJ3003. Next base: position 31,704 of record NZ_PXNU01000051.1, read on the forward strand.
GCCGGTTCGGCCGAGGCCAAGGCGTTCTTGATGCTCATGTTGGAGTCAGCGATCATCTGCTGCGCCGCCGCCACGTTCTTCTTGGTCGGCTCCTGCATCAGCTCGCCGATCTTCTTGTCGAGCCGGACCGCCTCTTCCTTGATGATCTTCTCGTAATCCAGCATCACCGCCTCGGCGGCCGCTTTCAGACGGTTCATCGCCGTGCTGGGCACCTCTTTGGGCTTTGACAGCTTGCCGGTGGTCGTGACCTCGATCACCACATCCGCGCGGTATTTGGGGATTTCCAGATAGATCAGCTTTGGTTTGCTGCGAACGATATCGATGATTGGCAGCGTTGCCTTTGTTACTGTCGTCTTTGCCATCTCAAGATCCTCACTGATTAAATTGCAGCCCCGTCGACCGCTGTTTCCTACTAATTACTTGTGCCGGTTCACCCGGCACGCTTTGCGCCCCTATTCGAACGCGTATGAGAAGGCGTCATCCGCGATGTCGATCTCAACCTTGCTCACCTCCCGGCCCTCCATCAGGCGGCGCAGGAATTCGTTCGAGATGTCGGGCAGCATACTATTAGTGACGATGGCGTCGATCATCCGGCCACCGCTTTCCAGCTCCTGACAACGCTCGACGATCTTGTCGACGACCGCATCCGAATAAGAGAACGGCACGCTATGCGCTTCCTCGACACGTTTCTTGATCCGACCCAGCTGCAGCCGGGTAATCTCTGCGATCATGTCGGGGCTGAGCGGATAATAGGGGATCGTCACCAGACGCCCCAGAAGCGCCGCCGGAAAGATCTTCAGGAGCGGATCACGCAACGCCTTGGCGATGCCTTCGGGTTCCGGCATCAGATCCGGATCGGCGCACATATCCATGATCAGATCGCTACCCGCGTTCGAGGTCAGCAGGATCAGCGTGTTCTTGAAATCGATCACGCGGCCTTCGCCGTCCTCCATCACGCCCTTGTCAAAGACCTGAAAGAAGATCTCGTGCACGTCCGGGTGGGCCTTTTCGACCTCATCCAGCAGCACCACCGAATAGGGCTTGCGACGCACCGCCTCGGTCAGGACGCCGCCCTCACCATAGCCAACATAGCCCGGAGGCGCGCCTTTCAGCGAGCTGACCGAATGGGCCTCCTGATATTCGGACATGTTGATGGTGATGACATTCTGCTCACCACCATAAAGGACCTCGGCCAGCGCAAGCGCCGTTTCCGTCTTACCCACACCGCTGGTGCCGGCCAGCAGGAAGACACCGATAGGTTTGTTCGGGTTGTCGAGGCCGGCGCGGCTGGTCTGGATGCGCTTGGCAATCATCTGCATCGCGTGATCCTGTCCGATCACCCGCTTGGCCAGATGCTCTTCAAGCGACAGGATGGTGGCGATTTCATCCTTGACCATGCGCCCCACCGGGATGCCGGTCCAGTCCCCCACGACCGAGGCCACCGCCTGATGATCGACGATGGGCAGGATCAGCGGGCGGTCGCCCTGCAGCTCTTCCAGTTCCGCGTTCTTCTCCTTCAGCTCCTGCATCAGGGTGGCGCGGATTTCCTCATCCAGCGGGCTGTCACCGGCGTCTTCAACTTCTTCGGCAGGCGCATCCACCGGCGCGGCGCCCTCGCGCAGCTTGGCGCGCAGCTCAAGGATCGCCTCAACCACGGCTTTTTCCCGGTCCCACTGGCCTTTGAGTTCCGCCAGGCACTCTTCCTCGGCGACCTTTGCGGCGGCCACAGCCTCGCGCCGCGCGGCAACGTCATAGCCGGCGGTTTCGTCGCGACCGATGATCTCCAACTCGGTGGTCAGCGCCTCGATCCGGCGCTGGCTATCGTCCACCTCGGCCGGGACTGCGTGCTGGCTGACCGCCACACGGGCGCAGGCCGTATCCAGCAGGCTGACGGATTTGTCCGGCAATTGCCGCGCCGGGATATAGCGCGCCGACAGGGTGACCGCCGCTTCGATCCCTTCATCCAGAACCTGCACGCGGTGGTGTTTCTCCAGCATCGAAGCGATGCCGCGCATCATCAGGATCGCCCTGGGAATGTCCGGCTCATCCACCTTCACCACCTGGAAACGGCGGGTCAGCGCGGGGTCCTTTTCGATGTATTTCTTGTATTCCGCCCATGTGGTTGCGCCGATGGTGCGCAGGGTGCCGCGCGCCAGGGCGGGTTTCAGCAGGTTGGCCGCATCGCCGGTGCCCGCCGCGCCCCCTGCCCCGACCAAGGTGTGGGTTTCATCCACGAACATCACGATGGGCGTGGGGCTGGCCTGCACCTCGTCAATCACCTGCCGCAGACGGTTTTCAAATTCACCCTTCATGCTGGCGCCGGCCTGCAACAAACCCACGTCCAACACCAGCAGCCGCACATCCTGCAAGGCGGGCGGAACATCACCGCGGGCGATGCGCAGCGCGAAGCCTTCGACCACCGCGGTTTTGCCGACGCCTGCCTCCCCGGTCAGGATCGGGTTGTTCTGGCGCCGCCGCATCAGGATATCGACGATCTGGCGGATTTCCTCGTCCCGGCCGACGATCGGATCGATTTCCCCATTCCGGGCCTGTTCGGTCAGGTCGGTGCAGAATTGCTCCAGCGCCT
>NZ_PXNU01000052.1:0-33615 GCF_041300735.1 Phaeobacter sp. SYSU ZJ3003
TGGCAAAAGCGGGCATCCCGCTCCAACAATATCAGTCGCTTACGCGCTTAGCTGTTGAAGTTGGGAGATCTGGGGCTACCGGGAAACCGATGCCATGGGCGGCCATGACCCCTATTCCAGCAGCAAGGGCTGCACCGAACTGGTCACCGCCTCCTACCGCAATTCCTATTTCCCGCCGGACCGACTGGCAGAGCATGGCGTGGCGCTCTCCTCGGGGCGGGCCGGCAATGTGATCGGCGGCGGCGACTGGAGCCCGGACCGGATCGTGCCGGATGCCATGCGAGCCTTTGCCAGTGGTAACCCTCTGCACCTGCGCCACCCCGGCGCCCTGCGCCCCTGGCAGCATGTGCTGGATCCGCTGGCGGGCTATCTGCGCCTTGCCGAAATGGGGATCTCCGACCCCGGGCGCTGCGCTCAGGGCTGGAATTTCGGCCCGGCCGATCACATGACGCTTTCTGTCGAGGCGATGATTTCCGGTTTCGCCGAAACCCTTGGGCCGGAATTCCAGTGGAGCAGCCAGCCGGACAACAGCCTGCATGAGGCGAACCTTCTCAAACTGGATTGCAGCGCCGCGCGGCAGCTCTTGGGCTGGCAGCCGATGCTTGACGCCGGTGACATGACAGCCTGGACCGCGGATTGGTACCAAGGCCAGACGCCAGAGCAGCGCAACGCAACCACCGCGCGGCAGATCAGCGAATACCGCCGCCGCCTGGCCGCGGCCTGAGGCGCAGGGACTTGCCCTGAGAGGCTCCGACCGATCCTGCTGCCCTCCGTGTCGGCACGATACACGGGGCCATCCGCCGCAACCCTGCTTCGGCCTTCACATGAACGGCATGACGTTCCGGCACCCTATGCCCGGAACGTTACGGTCCTTGATTAAAATCAAGAACGCCCCCTGCGAACCATGCCACCCTCAATGTGGTTCGCGATTAGAAGGGGCTGGATCGCGCGTGGGGGTGATGCGCGCGAGGCGGACCATTCAGGAAAACAGCAACGGGGGCACCGGGAGCATGGTATCTTTGCACGCAGCCAGAACCGCAGCGGCGCTGTCTCTGCTTGTTCTTGCGACCGCCGCTCCGGCCGGTCCCCCCGCACCCGGAGGTGGCTGTCGCCTGCTCCAGACCCAGGCTGCGGTGATCTGCAAGGCCAAGGTCTCCTGCCGCAGCTCTGCCCCGGCGGTCGCGGCCATCCGTCCCTTGTTCTTCCACTGCGCCGCAGGCCAGCCCCTGCCCCGCCCCGTTGCCGAGGCCGCCATCGGCGCCTTCAAATCTCCGCGTTATTTCCGCTGCTGCATCGGCAACGATCTTCTTTCCATCCTGCCGACTGCTTCCACATCCGACTGAAAGGACCCCTGCGATGGCTTTTAACGATTACCGATCCCTTCTGGTGAGTGACACCGAAGCCTGGCACGATGGCAGCGGCGTCATCACCTATTCCTTTATCGGCACCGAAATGCCGCGCTACTATCGCAAGCTGGATACCGATGGCGACGGCACCAAGGACGCCTGGAACATCAGCGGGGAGATCGTGCCCTTCACCAATGATGTGTCGATGACGGTGGAACAGCGGGCGATGACCTCGGCCGCGATCAGCGCCTGGAACGAGGTGGCCAACGTCAACCTGCAGCCCGGCACCATCGCCCGCGGCGGCACCGACAGCACATTCGGCACCCCGGTCACCGGCAATGGCACCCTGGTCGCGGCAGGCGGCAGCGCCCTGCCCGTCAATGACGACGGCTCCTCCCTGGTGGACATGTCGGCGGTCTTCGAGGAGGGGCTGAATTTCTTTGGCGAAGAATATGATGCCAGCCAGATCTACGTGAACACCAATGGCAATATCACCTTCGGTTCCGGCCTGTCCCAATATACCCCAAGCGGGATCTCGGCCGGCTCCACCCCGATGATCGCCGCCTTCTGGGCCGATGTGGACACCCGCGCCGGGCAACCCATCTATGTCGATGTGGATGCCGAGGCCGATGTCGTCACCATCACCTGGGAGGATGTCGGCTTCTACGATCAGCACGCCGAGCCCAGCAATTCCTTCCAGATGCAGCTTTATGACCGCGGCGAAGGCGATTTCGACATCGTTTTCCGTTATGAGGATATCAACTGGTCGGCCGGCACCGCCTCGGGCGGCGATGAAGAAACCGGTCTGGGCGGCACCCCGGCCCGGGCCGGCTATTCGGCCGGCAATAGCGCCGATTTCTTCGAACTACCGCAATCGGGCAACGAAAGCGCCATCACCAATCTGGAAAACACCACCGGCAATACCGGCGTCGAAGGGCTTTGGGTGTTTGAGGTCCGCAACGGTGCAATCGTCGGCGACATCACCTTTGCTGCCACCGAATTCGAGGATCCCGACCTGTTCGGCTATGTCGCCGATTTCCCCAATCCCGACCACTTGGGCGACCGCCCGTCCAAGGCTGGCGATCTGTGGATCAACAGCGCCAATGAAGACCAGTTCATCCCGGGCACCGGCCCGGTCTATGGCCACACCAGCTGGAACACCTACCTGCACGAACTGGGCCATGCCCTGGGCCTGCGCCACCCCAACGAAGCCCCCAATGACGACAGCACCAATGCCCAGTACACGGTGATGTCCTATGTGGAGCATCCCTCGGAATCCGGTGAAGACCTGAGCGATCAGGCCTATTCCCTGACGCCGATGGTCTGGGATATCCAGGCCATGCAGGAGCTTTACGGCGCCAATACCACCACCCGCGCCAGCGATACGGTCTATTTCGGCGATGGTGGCGGCACCCATGGCACCGCAGAATATCAATACGCCACCAATGCCGACAATGATCTGGGCATGCAGGTCAAAGGCGAGGATGGTACCTACCGCGATGTCTACCTGACCATCTGGGATGCCGGCGGGCAGGATCTGATCGATGCCTCGGATCTGTCGACCCGCAGCCTGATCGACCTGCGCCCCGGCGCCTATTCCACCATCGGCGAGGAGACCGACAATATCGCCGTCGCCGCTGCGGTGCGCCAGGATGGCGCGGTGATCAATTTCATCGAGGATGCCTGGGGCGGCAGCGCCAAGGACCGGATCATCGGCAACAATGCCGACAATGAGCTGCGCGGCGGCGGCGCCCGCGACGTGATCCGCGGTGGCCGCGGCAGCGACGATATCGCGGGCGAAGGTGGCAACGACCGGCTGTTCGGCAATGGCGGCGGCGACCTGATGCAGGGCGGGCGCGGCAAGGACAAGATGAACGGCGGCGGCGGCGGCGATGATCTGTTCGGCGACGCGGGCCGGGATACGCTGAAAGGTCGTAATGGCAGCGATCTCCTGGACGGCGGCGACGGCAATGACCTGCTGATCGGCGGTGGCGGCGGCGATACCTTCGTCTTCAGCGACGGCGATGACCGGGTGCGCGATTTCGACACCAGCCGCAGCGGCGAGGTGATCGATCTCTCCGGTGTTGCTGCCTTCACCGACTTCAGCGATGTGATGACCAACCACGCCAGCGACGAAGCCGAAGGGGTGATGATCCGCGATTTGACCGGAAATTCGATGCTGCTCGAAGGTCTCACTATGAGCGAGCTCAGCGCAGGTGATTTCCTGTTCTGATTGTATTTTATTTCAGGCGCATCAGGGCCCGGGTTTTTTTACGATCCCGGGCCTGTTTTCTGTTCTTCTGAGTCTGAAAATCGTTAAAATCCACCGGTACGTTTGCTGCCGGTAGTCTGGGGCAGCGGCCTGTGTGACCAGTAGTAAGGACCCTCCTCCATGACCACATACAGCATGACCGGCTTTGCCGTGCTGCGCAGCAGTATCCTGGGTGAAGAAGACGTGATCCGCGGCGTTGAAACAGGAATTGACCTGTCCCTCTATGTGCCCGACAGCACCACGACGCTGCGCTATACCAATACCGCCAATTCCGAAGACCCGAACCAGCCGCTGGCGGATATCCGGGCCGATGGCGGCATCGGGTACATCGAGGGCAGCGTGCTGGACGAGGACGAGGCCTCGGTGCTGCAGGCCCGCTGGAGCGATGGCGGCACCATCCGCACCACCACGGTACTGGTGATGACCTTTTTCGAAGCCGAGGTCGATGGCTACAGCGATGTGGACGCCGATGCGATCTTCGTGCTGGGGGGCGATCCCCTGCCCAGCATCACCACCCGCGCCCAGTGGAATGCCTTTGAAAGCAGCCTCCAGTCAATCGGCCCGGCCACCGGCACCTTTGCCCCGAACCAGAACATCCCGCTGACCAGCTTCTTTGACTCTTCGACCGAAAATGACCTGATCATCGGCGGCGATGGCGATGATGTCCTGATCGGTGGCCCCGGCAACGACACCATCAACCCGCTCGACAACACCTGGGATGATTATATCGAGCCCGGGAGCGGTCGGGATCGGGTGATACTGTCGGACATTGAGTTCGGATATGCCGGCATCGGTCATCTCGACCTCGACGAAAGGATCATTGCCACAATCGACGGCAATGCCAATACCGGGCTGATCGACAAGGGCGACAATGGTCGCACCCGGATCGTGGATGTTGCCAACCCGATGCTTGCGGATGGGTTCGGGCTTTATGGAACCGCCTTCAACGATGTCTTCCGTGTCACAGTCGCGGATGAAGGATGGACTCAGCTGCGCGGTGGCGCTGGCAATGACCGTTTCGCCATCGGCGAAAGCACTGGCGCATTGCGGCTGGACTACCGCAATGCCGAAAGCGGCGTGGTGGCCAACCTCGGCCGCGGCCGTATCAATGACGATGGGATGGGCGGTGCCGACCGGATCGTCGGGCAAGGGCATGTCACCGAAATCCGCACCGGCATGTATGATGACAAGGTGACCGGATCGGGCCAGGACGAAACCTTCATCCTGATGGCCGGCGATGACACGGTGAACGGCAAGGGCGGCGATGACCGGCTGCGCTATGACCGCTCGGGCGTCGATGCCGTCGAGGTGAACCTTGGCCGGGGTGAGGCCACCGGCACCTGGCGTGACGAGGCCTTCAGCCACAGCATCCGCGGCATCGAACACGTGCGCGGCTCCCTTGAGGGCGATGACACCCTGCTGGGCAACCGTGGCAGCAACCGCTTTGACGGCCGCGGCGGCAATGACACCATCAAGGGCAAGGGCGGCAATGACATCCTCAATGGCGAGGGCGGCCGCGACAAGCTGCTGGGCGGCGGCGGTCGCGACACCCTGGATGGCGGCGCCGGCAACGACCTGCTGATCGGCCAGAAGGGCGGCGATACCTTCGTCTTCTCCGAAGGCCGCGACAAGGTCAAAGGCTTTGGCGGCGCAGACGAGATCGATCTCAGCAGCGCCGACGGCATCAGGGGCTTCACCGATCTGCGCAACAACCACCTGAGCGAAGCGCGCGGCAATGTGGTGATCACCGACGATAACGGCGACAGCATGATCCTGGTGAACCGCGATATCAGCGATCTGAGCGCGGACGACTTCCTGTTCTGATCGCAGACGGCCTTCCCCGGCCCCGGTTTCAGGCGCCGGGGGAGGTTCCCCTTCTCAACCTTCTCCCCCTTTTCAGCCCCCTGCCCGAGCGTTTTACGCCCCCGCCATTTCCCCAGGATCAGCGGCCCGGCCTTAACCTGCTCGCAGGCAAAGCGGCTTAAAGAGATTTACCAGATCCATCCCGGATCCCCGCCATATTTGAAAGACAGGATCGCCCATGGCCCGCAGGAACAGCTATCAGTCCATCCTCGGTGACAGCTGGCATGACGGCAGCGGCAGCGTGCGCTATTCCTTCCTCGACGCGGACATGCCGGGCTATAACCGGGCTGTCGACACCGATGGAGACGGCATAAAGGACGCCTGGCGGGTCGGCGGCGGCCGGGTCTCTTTCGACAACGATTTTTCCATGACCGCAAGCGAACAGGCGATGGCCCTGCAGGCAGTCGCCGCCTGGAACGAGGTCTCGGGCGTCAACCTGCAGCCTGGTGTGATCCCGGGCGAAGGGGTCGGGGACGTCACCTTTGCCAGCACCGAATTCCGCGACCGCTACCTCTTCGGCTTTGTCTCGGATTTTCCCGATGCGGAGGATCTGGGCAGCACCCCATCGCGCGCAGGCGATGTCTGGATCAACCGCAACAACCGCGATCAGTTCCTCGCGGGCGCCGGTGACGAGGGCGGGCCGGTCTATGGTCACACCAGCTGGAACACCTACCTGCACGAGCTCGGCCATGCCCTGGGCCTCCATCATCCGAACGAAAACCCCAACAATCCAAGGACCAGCAACCAATATACGGTGATGTCCTATGCCGCCCATCCGGAGGAACGCGGTGACGGTGCGCAGAAACAGGCCTTTCCGCTGACGCCGATGCTCTGGGACATCGGGGCCATGCAAGAGCTTTACGGCACCAATACCAGCACCCGCAGCGGCGATACCGTCTATTTCGGCGATGGCGGCGGCAATCGCGGCGCGCTGGAATATCAATACGCAACCAATGCCGACAACACGCGCGGCATGCAGGTACAGGGTGAGGATGGCCGCTACCGCGATGTGATCCTGACCATCTGGGATGCCGGCGGGCAGGATCTGATCGATGCCTCAGGCCTGAGCACCAACAGCCGCATCAACCTGCGCCCCGGGACCTATTCCTCGATCGGCGAGATCGACAACAATATCGCCGTGGCCTCTGCCGTCCGTCAGGACGGCGCGGTGATCAACTTCATCGAAGACGCCTGGGGCGGCTCCGGGCACGACCGCCTGCGCGGCAATGGCGCGGATAACAGCTTGCTGGGTCAGGGCGGACGTGACCGGCTTTTGGGCCGCAGCGGCAACGATCAGCTCGACGGCGGCACCGGGCGCGACCGTCTGCTGGGCGGTGCAGGCGATGATCTGCTCGACGGCGGCACGGGACGTGATGTCCTGACCGGTGGCAGGGGCACCGATGTCTTTGTCTTTTCCGCCGGAGTGGACCGGGTCCGGGATTTCACCGCCGACGAGGACAGGATTGATCTGACCACAGCCACCGGCATCACGGATTTCCAGGACCTCAGCGACAATCACATGCGCGCCCGCAACGGCCATGTGGTGATCGAGGATGACACCGGCGACATCCTGATCCTGCGGCACCAGGAGATCGGCGTGCTCAGCGCAGAAGACTTCCTGTTCTGATCCCCTCAGAACAGGAAATCATCGGCATCGATCTGCCCCGGGCGCAGATCCTCCAGCAGCAGATGCCCCGCCCCGGTATCGATTAATGTGCCCGCCGGGCGGCGGCTGAGCTCCAGATCGTCAAAGCCAAAACCCCGGCCCGGGAGGTCTGAAAAATCGATGAGATCCTCACCCGGGGTGAAATCCCGGATCCGGTCTCTCCCGTGGTTGCGGGCAAAAACGAAGACATCCGCCCCGGCGCCGCCTTCCAGCCGGTCGCGGCCCTTGCCACCGTCGAGCTGATCATCGCCTGCACCGCCCAACAGCCGGTCACGCCCACCGCCACCCATCAGACGGTCGTCTTCGCCTCCGCCATCCAGCAAATCCTTGCCACCACCGCCGGACAAGCGGTCCCCCGCCGCGCCGCCAAAGAGCCGGTCATTGCCACCCTGACCAAACAGCCTGTCGGTGCCATCCTCGCCCCAGAGCCGGTCGCGCCCGCCGCCGCCCTTCAGCACATCCGCGCCATCGCCACCGTGCAGGCGGTCGGTGCCGCCGCCCGCTTTCAGCAGATCATCCTCCTGCCCTCCGAACAGGCGATCATTGCCCTTCTGCCCCTTCAGAACATCGGCGCCGAGACCGCCATAAAGCATATCGTTGCCCGCCCCGCCCAGCAGCCGGTCAGCGCCCCGATCTCCTTCCAGATGGTCGGCGCCGCCATGGCCACGCAACACATCGGCGCCATCACCGCCCATCAGCCGGTCATTGCCGCCCCGCCCCAGCAGCAGATCATCACCGCCCAGACCCTGCACCGTATCCTCGCCGCTGCCGCCGCCCAGCTTATCCTTGCCGCCGCCGCCGTATTGAATGCCATCCGCCAGCGTCACCCCCAGAGCCACCCGGTCGGGCTGGCTGAAAAGCCCGCCCGGCCACAGATCGGCAAGGTCCAGCGCGCCGCCCTCGGCGCTTTGCACCACCACCACCGTATCGCCGAATTTCAGGCGGATCCCGTCGCGCAGCTCTGTCACCTGCAGCTGCGCCATGCTGCGCAGCCCCGCCAGCAGGGAGAGATCCAGCATATCCTCACCCGGGGTGAAATCCTCGATCTGCACCCAGCCGGATACCGCCTCAGGCAGGAAGACATCGGCGCCATCGCCGCCCCGCAGGGTGCTGCCCGTCGCTTGCGCCCGCAGCACATCATCGCCCGCACCTCCTGCCACCGCGGCCTGCCCTGCCCCGGCGGTGATCACCTGCCCCAGATCCGCCAGGTCGAGGGTAAAGCGGCTGATACCGCCCGCCGCCCCCGAAGCCGCAAAGATCTGCAGCGTCTCGCCCGTCACCAGGGTTTCCAGCGCCGTCACATTCTCCAGCCCCAAGCCGCTGTCGTGGGCCAGGCTGGTCAGATGCAGCAACTGCCCCGAGGGCAGCATCCGCAGCAAGCTGATGCCGTCATCGCTGCCCGCAGCCAGCACCAGAACGGTGCCATCCGCCAATGTCACCACCTCCAGCGCCGACAGCCCGCCGAACCGGGTGGTGGCGGTGTCGTTCAGCTGATCAGAGAGCGACAGCGCGCCATTGCGCGCCACCGACATCAGGCTGAGCGAGCCGCTGCCGCCCGCCCCGAGCAAGGCCCAGGTCCGGCCATGCGCCTCAAAACTCGCAACTGCGCTGACGCCGCCCACCGGCAGGCCGTCGTCGACGCCGAAACTGCCCGCTGCGGTCAGCGCGCCGGAGCCCGGATCAACCCGGTAGCTGCGCAGCCCCTGAAAGGTGCCGCCTTCGGCCAGAAACAACAGCGGTGCCCCGGCCCGCCCCCCAAGGGCCATCGCCACCGTCTCCGGCTGCAGATAAGCGGTCTCGCCCCCCTCCGTGGCAACCGCGCCCTGCATCCGGCCCCCTGCGTCCAGCCGCCAGCCCATGAGGCGCCCGCCGGCGCCGGTGATGCCGTAGATCACCGCATCGCCGCCTCCCAGCGTCAGCGCCGCCAGCGCCCCGAGCCCGCCCGCTTCGGTGCCGGGTAGATCCTGCTGCTGCTGATCGCCAAGGCTGCCTCCCGCCTGACCACCGGCCCCAAGGCGGTGAAACAACAGATCGCTTTGCCCCGTGTCCTGCAGCAGCAGCCGGGTCTCATCACCGATCTGTGCCAGCAGCACCTCTCCGGTTTCGGCCGTTACCCGCCCGTGCAAGCGGCTGTCCTCTGCCCCGGCGGGGCGCGCAGCGCCCGTGTCATTCAGCCGGAACAGGGTCATCCCGCCGCCCCGGCCATTCACCGCATAAAGCACCGATCCGCTGTCCGTTTCCTGCACCGCAAGATCGCGAAGATCCTGATCGAACAGAGGGTTTCCCGTCTCGAAATGCTGCGCAAACACAATATCCATCAGTCTGCATCTCCGACCTGACCGCACTCATCACGGCGGCGAAGATCAGCAAACCCCATGTCCGCACTGGGATCCGGAATGGGGCAAAAAGGGGAATATTGTTTACATATTGAAGACAATCATCGGGGTTGGGCAGGACTAGCCCGCGTTGCCGGAGCCGCGTCCGCCCGGTTAGCGCTGCCTTGGCGCCTCCCGGGGCAGGCTGTGTTCTGCCCTTTTCGCCTCCGGAGCCGCCCAGCACATGCCAGAACAGACCTCCCCGATCCTGTCCCTGCCCTATCTGATGCCGTCACAGGCGCAGAAACACGTGACCCATAACGAGGCGCTGCAGATGCTGGATGCGCTGGTGCAGATGCGCGTCGCCGCATTTGACGCCGAAACCCCGCCTGCCGACCCCGCGCCGGGCGATACCTGGGCGCTAGGGGCCACGCCAACCGGCGCCTGGGCTGGGCGAGCAGGCCGTCTGGCCATCTGGCAGGGTGAAGGCTGGCTGTTCCTGGCGCCGCAACCCGGCTGGCGCGCCTGGGGTCTGGCCGAGGAAGAGCTGCGCCATTGGGATGGTAGCGCCTGGCGCCAGCCGCCGCATCTGGGCCTCAACACCAGCGCCGATGCCAGCAACCGTCTGGCAGTTGCTGCCCCGGCCACGCTGCTGACCCACGACGGCACCGGGCACCAGCTGAAGATCAACAAGGCCGCTGCCTCCGACACCGGTGCGCTGCTGTTCCAGTCAGGCTGGAGCGGACGGGCCGAGATGGGCCTTCTGGGCGATGACGATTTCTCGATCAAGGTCTCAAGCGACGGCAGCAGCTGGACCGAAGCACTGCGCATCACCAGCAACGGCGATGTTCTGGCCGATGGCGCCCTTATCGGCGGCGGCGCCGATTACGCGGAATATTTCGAATGGGCCGATGGCAATCCTTCGGGCGCGGACCGGCGCGGGGTGGCAGTGGCGCTGGATGGCGGCAAGATCCGCCCGGCCGCGACAGGCGAGGATCCCATCGGCGTGGTCTCGGTCACACCTTCGGTGCTGGGCGGCGGCGATACCGGCGGCTGGCGCGGCAAATACCTGCGCGACGATCTGGGCAGCCCCCTGTGGGAGGAGGACGCGGATGGCCAGCAGAGCCGCCGTCTGAACCCCGCCTATGATCCCGCCCGCGCTTATGTACCGCGCGCCGAGCGGGCCGAATGGGCCATGGTGGGTCTCATTGGCAAGCTGCGCCTGCGCCGGGGCCAGCCCACGGATGCGCGCTGGATCAGGCTGCGGCAGGTGTCAGACAGCATTGAGGAATGGTTGCTGCGCTGAGCAGCCTCCCCCTTGGCACCTTACCCCGTGGCTCCTACCCTTTTGCACCCTGGCCGCGGGCATAGACATCCTCGTAGCGGATGATGTCATCTTCGCCGAGGTAGCTGCCGGTCTGCACTTCGATCAGCACCATCGGCACCTTGCCGGGGTTCTCCATCCGGTGAACCGAGCCAAGCGGAATATAGACCGACTGGTTCTCGGTCACGAGGCGCACCTCATCATCGACGGTGACCTTGGCGGTGCCTTCGACCACGATCCAATGTTCCGATCTGTGGTGGTGGCTTTGCAATGACAGCGCCGCGCCGGGATGCACATGGATGCGCTTCACCTGGAACCGTTCGCCCACCGCCAGGCTTTCGAACCAGCCCCAGGGGCGGTGATCCATCGGGAATTCGGTGGCCTGTTTGGCGGATTTCGCCTTCAGCGCCGCCACCGCCAGCTTCACGTCCTGCGCGCGGGAGGCATCGGCCACCAGAACCGCATCGGGCATCGCCACGGTGATCACGTCCCGAAGGCCGATCCCCACCACCTCAAGCCCTTCGTCCTCGGAGCGAATGAGGCTGTTGTCGCAATCGATCGCGGTGGCCGCCCCCGCGGTGACAACCCCCCGGTCATCCGGGGCGCTTTCGCGCCAGACCGCATCCCAGCCGCCCAGGTCCGACCAGCCGGCGGCAAAGGGCACCACGGTCAGATTGTCGGCCTTCTCCATCACCGCATAGTCGATCGAGATATCCGGGCAACCGTCCCAGGCGGCAGGATCGAGCCGGAAGAATCCGAGGTCTGGCGCCCCTTGTGCAATCGATGCCGTGACCGGCGCCAGCAGCTCCGGCGCATGGGCGCGGAAGGCGGCAAGAATAGTTTTCACCGAGAAGAGGAAAATCCCAGCATTCCACAGGAACTGCCCCGAGGCGAGCATCTCTTCGGCGCGGGCGGCATCGGGTTTTTCCACGAAGCGTTTCAGGCCGATGGCCCGGGGGGTGAAATCGCCCGGCCCCCCATCCAGTTCCAGATAGCCATAGCCGGTTTCCGCATGGGTCGGCTTGATGCCGAAGGTGACGATCTGACCGGCCTCGGCGGCTGCCTGCCCGGCCGCGACCGCGGCGCGGAAAGCGGGCGCATCGGGCACCACGTGATCCGAAGGCGCCACCAGCATCAGCCCCTCCGGGTCGCTCTGTTCCAGGTAAAGCGCCGCCGCCAGCACCGCGGGCGCGGTATTGCGCCCCGCCGGTTCGATCAGCACGGCGCCGGGGTCGATGCCGATACCTGCCAGTTGCTCGGTAACAATGAAGCGGAAATCGGCGTTGGTCAGCACCATGGGCGCCGCATACCCCGTCCCCGACAGCCGCTTGGCCGAGGCTTGAAACAGGGTTTCCTCACCGACCAATGGCACGAATTGCTTGGGGTAGCTTTTGCGGGACAGGGGCCAGAGCCGGGTACCGGAGCCACCGCACAACAAGATGGGAGTGATCGTTGAAGATGCGCTCATCGCCTGTTCCTTTATGCTGTCCTGCCTGCCGGGCGCCTGCCGCCGCGGATCAGAGCGCCGCCAGGGCCGCTACCGCCTCGGGGAGAGGGTAGTGATGATTGCCGACAAACAGCCCGTTTGCATCAATGTAATCGGCATTGGTCAGCGCCCCGTGAATGTCATAGTCGAAATATTTCATCACCTCGTTCTTGGCGAAATTGCCGGCCACGATGGGGCGGCATTCGAACCCGGCGGCCGCCAGCTGCTTCACCAGATCGGCGCGTGTCAGCCCCGCCTCTTCGCGGATCACCAGCGAGAACCCGAACCAGCTCGATTTGCCGATCTCGCGCTGGATCATGAACTTGGGATGATCCGCCAGTTTTTCCTGCACCAGCGCCCCATTGGCGCGGCGCCCTTCGATCAGGCCCGGCAGTTTCTTCAGCTGCTCCTGCCCCAACGCGCCGGACATCTCCAGCGGGCGCAGGTTGTAGCCCGGCAGCACGAAGCGGAAGCTTTCCTCAAAAGGATCGTCGGATTTCTCACCGGTGACATGGTTGAATTTCGGCAGGTTGCGGGTCCAGCCATGGGCGCGCAGGGACAGCATGACGTGGTAGAGTTCCTCGTCATCGGTGACCACCATGCCGCCTTCCATGGTGGAGATATGGTGCGAGAAGAACGACGAATAGCTGCCCATGACGCCGAAGGTGCCGGCTTCCTTGCCGCCATAGGTGGCGCCCATGGATTCGCAATTGTCCTCGATCATGACGATCTTGCGGTCCCCGATCAGCGCCTGGATGGCGTCGAAATCATTGGGGTTACCCAGCAGGTTCACCACCATGATGGCGCGGGTCTTGTCCGTAATGGCCGCCTCCAGCGCCGCAAGATCGTAATTCAGCGTCTCGCGGTCGATATCGACGAATTTCATCCTGAGGCCATATTGGCCCAGGGGGTAATAGGTGGTGGACCAGCTGACCGCCGGCACGATGATTTCATCGCCGCGTTCCAGCTTCAGATCCGGGTTCTTGGTGAAACAGAGCGCCGCGGTCATCAACAGGTTCGCCGAGGAGCCGGAGTTGACCATGACGGCAAACTTGCTGCCGAACTGGGCGGCGAACTGCTCTTCATAGGCGCGTACCTCGGGGCCCATCGAGAACATGTCCGAGGCGATCACGCGCTGCAGCGCATCCTGTTCCGCCTGATCCCAGGAGGAGGTGGCAAGAGGGTATGTGAAGGTCATGCGTGTCCGCTTTCCAGATAATAGCGATAGGTCTGCGCGATCCCGTCGCGCAAGGAGGTCGGCGCCTGCCAGCCCCAGGCGGTCTGGCGCTCGGTCGAGCAGAGCTTCTGCTTCATGCCCACGGGTTTGCTCAGATCATGGGTGAAGGAGCCCTGCCAGCCGATCACATCGGCCACGGTGGCGTAATAATCGTTGATCGAATGATCGTGGCCAAGGCCGATGTTCATCGCACCGGGGAGCGTCTCAAGGTCCTCTGCCGCCTTCCAGATGGCATCGGCCAGATCGGCGGCGAACATGAATTCGCGCCGCGCGGTGCCATCGCCCCAGATCTCGACCGCGGCCTCCCCCGTCTTCATGGCCTGATGCACCTTGTGGATGATGGCCGGCAGCAGATGCGAATGTTTCGGGTCGAACTTGTCGTAGGCGCCATAAAGGTTGCAGGGGATCAGCGTCTTGTAGAGCGCGCCGGGGTCCTCCTGACGGATGTAATCGCACAGGCGCATGGCCATGATCTTGGCCAGGGCATAGCCTTCGTTGGTGGGCTCCAGCGCGCCGGTGAGGATGCTCTCCTCGCGCAGCGGGTTTTCCCCTTCGCGCGGATACATGCAGGTGGAGGCAAGATTGATCAGCCGGGTCACACCCGCGGCCCGCGCCCCCATGATGACATTGCGCCCCATGGCGAGGTTTTCATCGAGAAAGGCCACCGGATTGGCCATATTGGCCTGAATGCCGCCGACCCGACCCGCCGCATGGATCACCAGATCGGGTTTATGCGCCTCCAGATAGGCCTCCACGGCACCCGCATCCGTCAGGTCCAGATCGCGGCTGCGCGGCGCCAGAATCTCCCAACCGGCCGCTGCCGCGTGATCCAGAACATTGCGCCCCACCATGCCGCCGCCGCCGGTGAGGAACAGACGTGGTTTAGCACTCATACCCTCAGTCCTCGCGCGCCACCGGCGTGTCATAGCCGTGCTCCATCAGCACGCGGGAGCGCTGCGCCACCTTCAGATCCTCACGGACCATTTCGGCGCACATTTCCTGCACGGTGATCTCGGGCGTCCAGCCCAGTTTCGCCTTGGCCTTGGCCGGATCGCCCAGCAGGGTTTCCACCTCGGCCGGACGGAAATAGCGCGGATCGATGCGCAGGATAACATCGCCCACCTTCAGCGCCGGGGCCTTGTCGCCTTCGATGGCTGCCACGGTGGCAACCTCATCGGTGCCCTCCCCGGTGAACTCCAGGGTGATGCCCAGCTCGGCGGCGCTCCAGGTGATGAACTGGCGCACCGAATACTGCACGCCGGTGGCAATGACGAAATCTTCCGGCGCATCCTGCTGCAGCATCATCCACTGCATGCGCACGTAGTCCTTGGCATGGCCCCAGTCGCGCAGCGCATCGATATTGCCCATGTAAAGGCAGTCTTCCAGGCCCTGCGCGATATTGGCCAGACCGCGGGTGATCTTGCGGGTGACGAAGGTCTCGCCCCGGCGCGGGCTCTCGTGATTGAACAGGATGCCGTTGCAGGCATACATGTCATAGGCTTCGCGGTAGTTCACCGTGATCCAATAGGCGTACATCTTGGCCACCGCGTAAGGGCTGCGCGGGTGGAAGGGCGTGGTCTCGGTCTGCGGCACCTCCTGCACCAGACCATAGAGTTCGGAAGTCGAGGCCTGATAAAACCGGGTCTTCTTTTCCAGCCCCAGGAACCGGATCGCCTCCAGAAGGCGCAGGGTGCCCATGGCATCCACATCGGCGGTATATTCCGGCGCCTCGAAGGAGACCGCGACATGGCTCTGCGCGCCAAGGTTATAGACCTCGTCAGGCTGCACCTCGGACAGGATCCGCGTCAGGTTGGAACTGTCGGTGAGATCGCCGTAATGCAGCTTGAAACGGGCATTGTCGGTATGGGGATCCTCAAAGATATGATCCACCCGCTGCGTGTTGAAGGAGGAGGCACGGCGTTTGATCCCATGCACCTCATAGCCCTTCTCCAACAAAAACTCCGCCAGATAAGAGCCATCCTGCCCCGTCACCCCGGTGATCAGCGCCTTTTTCATATGTCGTCCTTACCAAACCCGTGCAGGCAGAATCTGTCTGCAATATTTCCAATACCTTCCCCCGTTGGGGGATTGGCGGCATATTAGGCGATGATGACAGAGGATGCCATTGATCACATGGCTTTTTCATGCGGCCTGCCGACAGCTGTCGGCGCGGGCGCAGGGGAAAGAGCGATTGACCGCGCACGGCTTCATGTTCATAGCGGAGACGCGCCCCAATTTCAGTTTCACCAGCAATGACAAATGCCACAGGACCATAAAAACAATCCCTCCTCCGCAGGCGATATCCTCTGGCTGGGGGCGCATAAAACCGGCACCACCTATCTGCAAAGCCTGCTGCCACACGCGCGGGCCGCCCTGGCGCGGGCCGGTCTGCTGCACGTGGGGCTGGCGGCCTTTCGCAGCCTTTATACCGATCCGGTGCTGAACGGCGGCGTGGGCACACCCACGCCCCTGCCCCGGGATGACGCCAAGGCGCCGCGCTACCTGATCTTCGATGAAAACATCCCCGCCCTTGTGCATGATGTGCTGAGCCGCCACGCGCTTTACCCCGACGGGGCCGAGCGGGCGTTGCGACTGGCCCGGCGCGCCGGGATCCGTCCCAGCCGTATCGTGCTCGGCATCCGCAGTTTCGACAGCTACCTGCCCTCGCTTTATTGCGAGGTGCTGAAGTCCATGCCTTTCCTGCCCTTTGCTGATTTCAACCGCATACCGCTGACTGCCCTCTCCTGGAGCAACCTGATCGAACGGCTCGCCGCCGCCTTTCCCAAGGAGCAGATCTGCGTCTACCGGGCCGAGGATCTGAAAGGACGCGAAGCCGATCTTCTGGCCTGGGTCACCGGTCTTGCGTCGCAGGATTTCCCCGCCGCGCCCGGTCCGGTGCGTGAAGGATTTTCACAAGGTGCCATCGACGCTTTGCATGAGTTGCACCGGCAGGGTCCGGTCAGCCGCCAGGACGTGGTCCGCTGCCTTGAGGCGCATCCCCGCACCCCCGGCAGCGCCGCCTTCCGACCCTGGGAGGATGCCCGCCAGCGCGATCTCAAACTGGCCTATGCTCTGGATCTGGAAGAGATCGGCGCGCTTGAAAAGAGTACACAGGACCGGGTCACCCTGTGGCGCCCCAAAGGCGCCGCCAGCTGACCCGGGTTACCCGGCTTCATCCGCCTGTCTCGACTTCGCCATCGCCTTGAGCGCGTGAAACTCCTGCAGGGCACGCTGGCCCTCGGCCCAGCCCTGCACACCGCCCAGCGTTTGCTGCTGCCGGTCCATCTCATCCGACAGATGCGCAAGATGCCCTTCCAGATCCGCAAGGCGGCGCATCACCGCCTGCCCCTGCCAGCCGGAAATCACCGCTGCCAGATCCCCGGCCGCCAGCGCCCGCGCCACGCCCCAGGAGCGCAGCGCCACCGGATCTTGGCGCAGCGCCTGCCAGTCCGCCTCGGGCACCGCCGCCAGGATCTCCTGCGCGCGCAGCGCATAGATCCAATGGGCGCCGGGATCGAGCCGCTCGATATGCCAGGCCATGTTCTCCAGAAGCCAACGCAGAGCATCGGGGCGGTAGCGCCTGTCGGGCAGCAGGCCCAGGATGGTTTCGTAGTGATCGAAAAAGGCGGTGAGCTCGGCCCCCTGCGCCGCCATGGTCTGGCCCGCGCGCGCCACCCGGTGGGCGCAGACACTGCGGTCGAGGAACCGGATCTCCGCGGCGGCCAGACAGGCCTGCCAGTGAAAGGGATTGTCCTCGTAGAAGAAATCGCCTTCGGGAAAACGCAGGCCTGCCGCGCGCAGGAACGCCACCCGGTAGATCTTCCGCCAGGGCACACCGATCATCTGCAGGGCCAGATGGCGGCGCGCCTCGGGATCGCGGGCGCCGGGCACACGGGCCCACAGCGGCTGATCCGCCGGTGGCATATAGCGGTCCAGAGCCGCGTCATAGACCCTGTAATTGGCAATCAGCAGATCCGAGGGGCGCGCCTCATAGGCCTGCCGCGCCGCCATGAAACCACCGGCCTCCAGCAGATCATCACCATCGACAAAGAACAGCGCCTCGCCCCGGACCTCACTAAGGGCAACATTGGCCGGAATGCCGACCCCGCCTTGCGTATTGGCGCCGAGGAAGATCGGGCAAAGCTCGATACCGCGTCCCTCAAGCGGGGCCAGCCGGGCCATGATCTCTTCACAGCTGCAATCGCTGGAGCCATCATCCACCACGATCAGTTGATCGCCCGGACGCAGGCAGGGCGTCAGGCTGTCGAGGCAGGGACCGATATAATCCTCGATATTATAGGCGGTGACGACGAAGGAAAATCTCATCCCCAGCCCCTCCGGATATGATCGTTGATCCGCTGTGCCAGCGCCGGATCGCGCGCCGCGATCAGCGCCATGCTGATATCGTCGTGCTGTGCCAGCAGAAAGGCGCTGATGCGCCGGAAAAACTCCGCGTGATACTGTTCCTCCAGCGTGCCGAGGATCCAGTCGAACAGGCGGGTATAAAAGCCGGTCATCGCCAGCAGGAACTCCGGCTCCCGGCCGCTCTCGCGCAGCACCCGGTGCAGGGGCGCCAGCGCCCGGAACACCTCCAGCCGGTCGGCGCTGCGCCGATTGGTCAGCCGGTTGCCCTGCGCGGCCACGAAATGCTCGCAGCACAGCGCCCCCGAGGCCAGGATGCGGCGGGCTTTCAGAAAACCGCTCCAGTGCAGTTCGATGTCATTGTGAACCGGGATTTCGGTACAGCGGATATTCTCATCGCGCAGAAAACCGGTGCGGTAGATCTTGTTCCAGGGATAGGCGGCGATCTGGACGATCTGCACTGCCTGATCGGGCCTCACCTCCTGCGGGGTCTCCCCCAGCAGGCCGCAGCCCTGCCAGAGCCGCTGATCGGCCTCCATCGGCCCTGGGCGGCCAAGGGCGCGCTCGCGGCTGTCCACGTGGCGGAACAGGCAGAAATCGAACGGCGCCGCCTGTGTTTGCAGATCCTGCCACAGCGTCACCAGCGGCGGTGCCAGAAGATCATCGGAATCAAAAAACAGCACATGATCGGTCTGGACCGCATCCAGCCCCATGTTGCGGGCATGGCCGGCACCGCGCTGCTCTTCGCTGCGCAGATAGGTGATCCCCAGCGCCGCCTCGTCAAAGCCGAGATCGGCAGGGCGGCAGGGCGGATCGCTGGCATCGTCGCAGACCAGCACCGCATCAAACAGCGCCAGCTCCGCGACCTGTGCCAGAAGACGCGTCAGCCCTTCGGGATCGTTCCGAACCGGGATGACCAGCGAAAGTTTCATACCCCGAAGAGCGACAGATCGGTCAACGACAGCTGGCGCAGGTCGGGCGGAAAGAACAGCACCAGCTCGCGCCAAGGTGCGGTGGCGGGAATGTCGTCGCGCGCGTCCAGCTTGATCAGGTCCGCATGGGTGCTGGGCGTATCATAGGAGATCACCCGCTTGCCAAAGAACGCATCCTGAAATCCGCCCTCGGCACCGCTGCGCAGGCAGGCGCGGAAGGTAATGGTATCCTCGGCCCGGCTTTTGCACATGAAACCGATCACATCACGGCCGGTCAGGTCAAAGGCGCCCAGTTCGATGTTCAGCGACAGCCACTGTCCCGGACGGGTGGTGGTGAAGCGGATATCCGCCAACATGCCCGGACGGCTGGCGACCTGTGCCTTCGTGTCGCTTTCGGGATCCATCGACAGGAAGATGCCCGGCGCAAACCGCGCGCCCGGCGCCACCTGCTCGTCACACTCCATCGCCCGCAGGATCGCAAGAGAGTGGTTCGCCTGCGCCTCGGCGCCAAAATCAAGGTTGTGTTCCATCGTGCCTCTGCCTGTTGCTCAAAAGGTCGTTGCGCCGCCGGGTTGAAATCAAATGACGTCCGGATGTTTAGACGGGTTTTCCGCGTAAATTCAAGAGCGCGGCCCGGTCAGCCCAGACTGTTCAGCCCCGGCTGTTCCGCGCAGCGCATTCAGCGCAGGCGTAGCATCCGGTCGCGCATCAACCCCTCTAGGGTCTGAAGGACCTGCAGGGCGCGCTGCTCAACCGTGTGATGCAGCAGCACCATGCGGCGCAGGCCTTCGGCCTTGTCGCGCCGGGCCTGTTCATCAGCCAGATAATGGCGCGCGGCCTCCTCGACCTCAGCCGGGCTGGCGCAGGTGACGACATGGCCCATGAACAGCTCTTCGCCCACGAAATGATCCGAGATCACCAGCGCCCCCGACAGCCCCGCATCCATGATCCGGTTCGACACGAAGCCCTGCGCCGCCATATCCGGCCAGTGATCGTTCAGCACGATACGGGCGGCGCGGTAATAGGCGGCAAGCCGGGCGTTGGGCACATGGGTGCCTTTCAGGTATTGCGGCGGGATCCGCCCTTCCCATTCGGCGCCGTAGACCGCCACCGGCAGATCCCGATCGATACAGGCCTGCGGCATCCAGCGGGTGGTCTTGCGGGAATTGCCGATGAACAGCAGATCGTGGCGCGGCACATCCGTCAGGTCGACCTGCGGGTGGAACACTTCGGGATCGGCGCATTGCAGCATCACCGAGGCCTGCATCCCCAGCGGCGCGATCACCTCTGCCGCGCGCGGATAGGCACTGACAAAGACATGATCATAACCGCGCATCTCCTCAAGCGAGACCCGGGCCGGATGGCTAATGTGCCACATCATGTTGATCTGCTCGGGGCGCGGCTCGAACGGGGTCACCCCCCGGAACACCAGCGTGGCGTCATCATCCGGGTGATGGGCATACCAGTCGGGCAGGATATCGACGCGGGTGCGGCAGCCCAGCCGCTCCAGCGCGCGGGCGAGGCTGTTTGCCAGATGCAGATCGCCCCAGCGGTGTTTGAACTCAGGCTTCGGGGCCGGCACTTTCAGCGCGATCTGCGGCCTGTCCTGACGCCAGTAAAGCCGCTCATTGCGGTGCCGCAGCTGCACCCTCTTGCGCACCTCGGCAGGCAAGGCAGGCGTCTGGACCGGCGCCGCGCGCCGCGCGAGACCCACATGATCCAGCTGCCCAGGCGCCCGACGGGCACAGGCGCGCAGGATGAAATCCCAGGGCGCACCCTCGCCCAGTCCGGCATCAAACCGCAGCCCCAGGGCACCGGGCAGATCGCGGCGGTGGGCAAAGGCCCCCAGATCAATCAGCGGCGCCGCCAGAAGGTCGGCGCGCCGGTACGGCGGCGCCACAAGCTGGCTGCGCTCTGCGGCGCCCTTCAGCCGGTCGCTGCGCACCAAGCCACAATAGAGGCTCTGCGCCGCAGGATCGGCAGCAAAACCGGCCACGATCCGCGCCAGATGATCCTGCCGCCAGAGCGTGCCGGGCTCCAGATAGGTGATGATCTCTCCCTGCGCCTCTTCAAGGGCCGCATTGCGCGCGGCGGCTGCACTCCGCCCTTCCAGCGCCAAGAGCCGCAGCTGCCCGCGTGCCATCCGGTCCCGGAATCGCTTTCGCGCCGCAGCCAGCACCCCGTCATCGCCGGAGGCCTCTACAAGCAATACTTCCTGCGGCGGGGCGCTCTGGGCAAAAACGGCCTCCAACGCGTCCATCACCTGCGGGCCCGTCCCCGGATCCGTCACCGTGCAGACAACCGAGATCCCTGCCCCCTTCCCGGGCTCTTGTCCTTGTTCCGGCGCCACCGTCAGACGCCGGGGCTGCTGGCCTGCCTGTTCAAAGGGCAGATCCACCGCCACCATGTCGAACCGCAGCCCCGCCTGCAGCGGCAGAATCCCCATAAGGCGCTCCACCGCATGTGCCATAGTGCCGCAGATCTGTCCCGCCTCGGCCGGGAAATCCGCAAAGGAGAGATCGAGATCCAGCAAGGGCACCAGAAGACTGCTGCGGCAGCAGAAGAATGAGCCCGCCGGGAAATCCGGGCAGCGCTCCGGCAGCGGCGCCAGCCCCATGCGCGTGGCCAGATGGGTGCAGAGATCGCGGCTGTCACCATAGTTCGGCGCCCGGCGCAGCATCGGCCAATAAGCGGGCGCGACCAGGCCAAGCGCCGGATCGGCGGCGAAGAGATCCAGCATCTGCGCCGCCACCGCAGGCGAGCCCAGAAGACTGTGCCCAAGAAAATCTCCCCAGCCCGCATGATAGCTGCCATGGGGCGATTTCTTGGTGTGCAGGTGCAGGAACAGATCCGAGTGGCGGATTTCCTCGCGAAACTGCACCAGCCAGGGCGCCACATCGCGCCCGCGGTTCGGGCCGTCCCGCAGGATCACCTGCCGCGCCCGGGGCAAGGCCGCCCGCAGGCGCTGCTCCAGCCCCGGCAGATCCGCCCCCTCCGGCACCGAGACCAGCAGGTCAAAGCCGCAGGGCAGCCGCGCCAGCAGCGCCGCCATCTGCTCCAGCATGTCCGGGTAGAAGAGATGCAGATGCACCGCCAGCCGCTCCGGCAGTCTCTCGGCCGGTGGCGGCCCCTGATCCTCAAAGGTCAGCACATGGCGCACCGGACCGTATTCACAGCGCCCGTAGCGCCTCAGATCCGGGTGGGTCCAGGTCCGGTCGCTGAAAAAGGGCATCGGGCGGCGCTCTTCCTCAAGCCCCGCCTCAAGGTAATGCAGGAAGGGGTTGATCCCCATCGCCGCCACTTCGGGGGTGGCGGCCAGATAACCCAGCGTATCGAACCAACGGTTCGGCGCCAGGCCTAGGCGCCAGCCAGTCGTCTGGAAATGGACGCCGGGATCCTCTTCGGCGCCAAGGGCCACATCCACCCCGCGGGTGCGGGCCTCTTCTATCTGGGTCCGATAGAACGCCGCATCAATATAGGGCGCCATGCGTGCGACGGCCCTTTCGGTGTCTGACATCTCTGCCCCTGTCACCCGACCTGCTCTTGCACCCAGGCCCAGGTGTCGGCAATGCCCTGGTCCAGACCGATCGTCTTCTGCCAGCCGAGCTCCCGCTTGGCCTTGCTGACATCCAGCACCACCCGCGGCACATCAAAATTGCGCCCCGGCTTGTAGATCGGCGTCACATCGCCGCCAACGGTGGTGCAGATCTTCTGCACCACCTCGGCCACCGAAGCGCCTTCGCCGCTGCCGGCATTGAAATTGCCGCTGACCCCGGAGACCAGCGCCCGGTGGCACAGCTCGGCCAGATCCCCCACATGGATGAAATCGCGCACCACGCTGCCATCGCCCCAGACCTCGATCTGTTCCTTGCGCGCCAGACGCCACAGATGGGTGCCGATCAGACCCTGGATCCCGGTATGGCCCTGACGCGGCCCATAGGGGTTCGAGGCCCTCAGCGCCACGTAGTCCAGCCCATGCAGCTTGTGCTCCATGAAGAGGTAATTCTCGATCGCCACCTTGACGATCCCGTAAGAGCTGATCGGATTGAGCGAATGATCCTCGCGCACCGGATCGCTTTGCGGCACGCCGTAGACCGTGCCACCCGACGACAGGTAGACCATCTTGCGCACCCCGGCCTGGCGCATCACTTCCAGGAGGCGCACCATGGCGATCAGGTTGCCCTGGATATCGGACACCGGGTCCAGGTTCGAGGTGGCCGGCACGGTGGTGCTGGCCAGATGCACCACCGCATCGACCCCGGCCAGCGCCTCGTAGATCTGCGCCGTATCGGCCAGATCGCACATCACGTATTCGACCCCCGGCAGCGGCGGACGGAACTGTTCCGCACGACGGTCCAGCACCCGCAGGGACATGCCCTGGGCCAGAAGCCGGTCCACCACATGCGAGCCGATAAAGCCGCAGCCGCCGATAATGAGAACCTTCACTCTGTCTCTCCTCTTGACCTAAACCTGTACCGCACAAGACCGCGGCATGAGCCTAGTTCCGACATGTCATGAGGCTGGTCTCAAAAATGCCTCAGACATTGAATTTTCTATCATAAAGATCCCTGAGAAACAGATCGCGCCACTCTTCGCTGTTGCGCCCAGCCAATTTGGCCAACTTCCTCGTATAAGGCTCGGCGGGGGCGGATATATTGGCATGCTGCGCGATCGCGGCGACAACCTGCTGCGGTTCCTGGGCCGCAATCTCTTCATAGACAAGAGTAAGCGGTGTGATGCCATGGGCCCGGAAGAAGTTGTCCCAAGCCGTGTTTTCCAGCTGCACCCTCAAGAACTGCTTGAGCAGAACATCGAAGTTGTATTGCGCCCCATCCGCATAGCTGGCGTCATATCCGCGCACAACGCCGCCGGCAAAATGCGTATCGGCCTTGTTCTGGGTGGCATGGTAGATATTGGTCTGCTGCGCAACCACACGGGAAATCGCCTGCCCCAACGCATCCCGGCGACAGATCCGCACCCAGACGGCATCCCGAAAAGCCTGATGGACATTCGGGGCAAAACCCTCTTCCAACCCGAAAACGTTCTTTAGGCACTTGTCCACGACGAACAGCTGGTTCGCCATGACCTTGATCGCAAAGACACCGTTTTCACCGGTACCGCGCCGAGTCACTTTCTCAAGCTCCTCGGCATAGTTGTGCTCTTCGGACATGGCGGCCCAATTGGCAAACCATTCTTCCGGCAGGCCTAGAACCTTTGCCGAGCGCATATCCTCAAGCAGCATTGTCGAGCCGCAGCGCTGCGTCGCGCAGATCACGATTTGTTTCGTCATGGGAGGCTCCCTAAAGTAAGATAGTACGTCACAGGTAGCGCCGGGCAAGAAAGCCTGACTGGCTCTCCCCCGTGCATACCCAAGAGCAGATCAGGCGTCATACAGTTTCGTGCGCAGACCACAGCGCTCGAAGAAATCCTTATAGCCGTCCCAGTATCTGCTATAGGCCGCCTCAAAATCATGGTCCAAGGCGCGCTGATAATACTCTTCGGCCCGAAGCGGCCCCTCCATATCAACCTTGTCCTTGGTGACATAGGGAATGGCCATCGCTTCTGCCATCTCGACAGTACGCGAGTCATGGGCAATTAGCATCGAGGGCGTACCGGCAAGAACCGCTGCAATGGTGCCGTGGATGCGTGTACCAAGAAAAAAACGTTTGCTGCGGCAGTAGGTCAGCCATTCTTCCATGCCAAAAAATACATGCCCATGGGTGCCTAGATACTCCCGCAGCTTATAAGGGGGCGCCTGGTACACTTCACGGATGACTGCAGCTGCTTTTTCCCGGATCTCCGGATTGTTCAGGCGTCCAAGCGTGAAATAGAAATCCGCCAGCTCCGACTGCAGCAGCAGATCGTGACCATGTGCGAAAGCCTGGCGATACAGGTAAGTATAGAAGGGATCCGTAGCGGTGTAGAAATGATGCCGCGTGCTGTGGATGGCGATGTCTTCGGGTCCAAGCTCATGGCTGTCTGCAGTGCGGAACACCGGCGGCTCTGCCCCGTTCATCAACAAGGAGGGACACCCCGTCGCTACGGCATTTTTCGCCCCGTAATGTTCAAGCACCTCGCAGCTGAATGTCCCGCGCGCCGCGATCACCGGGCTGCGCTCTGCCAGAAGCGAAACAAGACGTTGAGTTCCCGGTTTCAGCTTGGGGATCCGTTTTTCCATCGGCGACTGCGCCCCAAGTCCCAGCGCGATGATCGGCAGGTTTGTTGCCTCCAGCTTTTCGGCGATATGACCGAAATCCGCATGGCCATTCAGCCAGTTCGCAGCTGCTATGACAATACAATCCCGGCCTTCCAGCTTCTTCGGGTTGGGCAGGGCGTAATCAGTATT
This sequence comes from Phaeobacter sp. SYSU ZJ3003, assembly GCF_041300735.1. Lineage (NCBI taxonomy): Bacteria > Pseudomonadati > Pseudomonadota > Alphaproteobacteria > Rhodobacterales > Roseobacteraceae > Phaeobacter > Phaeobacter sp. SYSU ZJ3003. The sequence continues at coordinate 25,150 of NZ_PXNU01000052.1, forward strand.
GACCGCATTCTCGAACAGACCGGATGTCGCTGCTGCAAACAGCATATTGCCCGTATTCTGCCCTGTACGCCGCAGCATGTTCTCAACGCTCAGAGGTTTTTTAGCAGGTGCTGTCTGCACCCCGAGAACCGCGGGTTTGCGTAGCTCAGGCATTATATCTGTTCCACTTCGTGAGTTTCCAATAAAAGAGCGACACGATCAATCCCGCCCCGTCCCGGCGCCAAGCTCTTCGTAAAGGGCGGCATATCTGTCGACCATGCGGTCCAGGCGGAATTCCGCGTCGAACCGGCGGCGGGCGTTTGCGCCCATCTGTGCGCGCAGGTCCTCATCCAGCATCCGGCGCGTGGCCTCCAGGAAGGCCGCCATGTCCAGCCCTGGCTTGCCGTCTTCCGTCTCCTGCAGCGGGATCAGGACCCCCGCCGCCTCTGCCCCCTCCCCCAAGATCGACGGGATCTCTCCCACATCCGAGGCGATCAGCGGCAGGCCCTTGGCCATCATCTCGATCAGCGCCAGCGGCAGGCTCTCACCGATGAAATAGCTGGGCAGGATGCCGATGTCGGAGATGGCGAAATAATCCTGCACATTGGGCACCTGACCGGTCAGCAGCACATGCTCCGGGGCGCGGGCGCGGATGTCATCGGCGGCAGGGCCTTCGCCGCAAAGTATCAGGTCCAGCTTGTGACCTTCGGCATTGAGCGCCTCAACCACCTCGACCGCCTCGGCCCAGCCCTTGGACGGAATGGCTCGCGCCGCCATGCACAGGACCACCGCATCGGGGCGCAGCCCCAGGGTCGCGCGCTCCAGCGGCTGGCGCACCGGTTCTTCGGCCATGCCATTAGGAATTCTGAGCAGGGTTTCAGGCCGGGGATACTGGTCAAACACCCCGATGTTCTTATCCGCCAGATAGACCCAGGCATTCACCCGCTCGGTCATGCGCGACATGCGCTCGGAGAAGGCACGATCGATACCCGGATGCTGCATGAGCGTTTCATGGCAGCCATGCATGGTGATCACCCAGGGCAGATCCGCAGGAATATCTTCGCGGTAGCTGTCCACCAGGGCATCCGACCACCAGATGTTGGAATGGATGAGATCAATGTCATAGCGCCGCACGATCTCGGCCAGATCAAAACCCGGATCGGTGGCGTGATAAAGCGCCACCTCGGGATTGAGCTTGGAGACCACCGCGTCATGGGTCGGCTGCGAATGCGCATTGACCAGCACCACGCGCCCACCGCGCCGCGCCCATTCATTGGCCAGGGAGATGGCGAACATCTGGCCACCGCCAGGGCTGAGATCCGGCGCGATCACCGCCAGGGACGGCAGCGCCTTCTGCGGCGCGGGCAGCTTCGGCAGCGCAGCAGGGTCGGGCACGTTGAACCGGGCAATATCCTGCTCTAGGAACTGCCGGATCTGCGCCTGCGCCTGCGGCGACTGATGATAGGTGCGGCCCACATAGGTCCGCACCTCGGCCAACTCGTTGAAATAGCGCAGCGAGCCTTCCAGCTTGTGGGTCACCGTGCCACCGTGGCGGCGGTGGTAATTGAGCGGCGCAGCGGAGAAGCCGACCAGCCCGCCCTTCATGGCGCGGATATAGAAGAACCAGTCGCCGCACAGGCGCATGCCGGTCACCGTCTCGACGAACTCCGGATCGGGGTCGAACTTGCGCATCAGCACCGCGCTGGCATTGGGGATGGTATTGGCGATGCCGAGGCCCTCGTTCGCCTCTTCGTGGTCGGTGGCGACGAAATCGCGGTTCCAGCGGCCGGGATTGATCCGGTCCAGATAGAGCGAGGGATAATCGCCGATCACCGTGCCATCAGATTGCACCGGCACCGACATGCAAGAGGCCAGCCGCACATTGCGGTCATCAAAGACCGGCAGCAGCGTGGTCAGCAGATTGTCTTCGCACCAGTCATCGGCTTCGGCCAGCCAGACGATCTCCCCCTCGGCCATATCCATGCCGCGCAGCCATTGCGCAAAGGGCGAGCCGGAGTTTTCCGTGCTGAGCGCGGTTTTTGTCCCGGCGCGGGTTTCGGCAAAGGCCTCCAGCAGCTGCGGCGAGCCATCAGAGGAGGCATCGTCCAGCAGGATCAGTTCGAAATCCTGGAAGGTCTGGGCGGTGATACTGTCCAGCCGCTGTGGCAGGTAGTCTTCATAATTGTAGTTGGGCAGCACCACGCTGACCTCGGGCTTCAGCCCGGCGGCCTGGCGCAGGTGATGCAGCAACAGCGGTCCCACCGCCTCGATCGTGTGACGGCGGGCCACCTGATCGCGGCCCGTGTCCCCGTCCCGGGCGCGCAGATCTTCATCGCGGCCATAGCGCAGCACCGCTTCGGCCATGGCGGGAATATTCATGAAGGGCACCGCCACGCCGCTGCCGGTCTGCACGAAATCGGCAATCCCGCCGGCCTCCTGGAAACAGACCAGCGGCGCCCCGGCCTGGGCCGCATAAAGCGCCACCAGCGGGAAGGGATCCTCCTGCGAGCTCAGAAGGAAGATATCGGCGCCGGCCAGCTTGCCCGCCACATCCGCTTCATAGCCGGTGAAGCGCACCCGCTCCGCGATCCCGGCCGCCTCGGCCTGGCGCAGGCAGTCCTCTTCGTCCGGGCCGCCGCCCAGCCAAACGAACTCCGCATCCAGCCCGGCCGCCAGCACCGCCTCGGCGGTCTCGATGAACTTGTCCGGCGACTTGCGCCAGTGCAGCACGCCGCACCCCATCACCAGGATACGCTCTTCAGGCACCCCAAGGGCAGCACGGGCGGCGCGGCGCCGGGCCTCCCGGTCCGTATCGGTATCGCCCTTGGGCAGCGCCTCGATATAGCTGTAGGCCGAAGTCATCCGGGCGGCTTCAAAGCCAAACTCCCCGCTCAGGGCAGCAAAGACACCGGGGCCACCGCAGATCACGTGATCGGTGCGCGCCCGCACCAGAGCGACCTCTTCGGGGTAGCGTTCAAGGATCTGCGGCAATTCGTGGATGAAGGCCACGCTGGGGGTCTCTGTCGGCCAGTATTTGTAAAAGGCGCCGCTGACGATGGAATTGACAAAGACCGCCTGCACATCCTCGCCCGCCCAATCGGCCAGGGCGGCGGCGCGGTCTTCCTCGGCATGATCCGAGAGCACGAAGACTGGGGCGATCTTCTCGAAATCCGGGCGGAAATGGCCACCGTTGACCGCCACGATCCCGACCGAGAAGCGGGTCGAGGAGACCAGCCAGTCGGCAAAGAGCCGCAGCACGGTCTGCGCCCCGCCCAGCTGGGTGTCATGGGTGACCAGCAGGATCCGGCCCCGGCGCCCGTCGGTGCGCAGCACGGAATCGCCGGGAGTCTCTGCGGCATCAACCGGAACGGTGGCCGGAGCGGCGCTGCTGCCCCGCAGCTCCTGATAAAGCGGCGCCAAGCCGCTCTCTGCGGCAGCGCCCTCCGCAGACACATAGCCCTCATGGGGCAGCAGTCCTTCGTGCCAGCCAGCGTCCAGATAGTGTCCGAGCGGTTCGATCGACAGGGCCACCGGATCCAGATAGCTATCCTGATACCACTTGGCATCGAAACGGGGATGCGGGCTGCGACCCTCGCGCCAGCCGGTCTGCAGGTAGTCCTGCCAGCAATCAACCGTCTGCGGCACATCGTATTGCGCCCGGTACCAGCCTGCATCGAACAGCGGATGCGGGCTGCGACCCTCGCGCCAGCCATTTCCCAGATAGTGAGTCAGCGGCTCCAGCCCCGCCCGGGCGACGTCGTCGTAGACCTCAAGATACCAGGCCGGATCGAACAGCGGGTTGAGACTGCGACCCTCGCGCCAGCCGGTTTGTAGATAGTGCCACCAGGGGTCCACATCCGCAGCCACGACATCAGGGTTCTGCAGCAGGTAGCGAGCCGGGTTAAACAGCGGATGCGGGCTGCGCATGGCGCGCCAGCCATGGTTCATGTAGTGATCGCAAGGCTCCATGTCCCCGGCAGCCATATCGGGGTTCTGCGAAAGGTACCAGGCCACGTCGAACAACGGATGCGGGCTGCGACCCTCGCGCCAGCCAAAGAGGCTGTAATGCGCCAGCGCGCCCCCGGGAAACCCCTCCACATCCGGGTTCTGCAAAAGGTACCAGTCTGCAGAAAAAAGCGATTCAGTATAAGATTTCTTTTTCATTTCTTTGCCTTCAGCAACCCGGTCCGCCCAGGCCGTTTTCCGATTTCACCCGCGCGGAGCCCCCCGTATCAAGGCCTCTGGCGACGTCTCTCAGGACTGGCCCCGCAGGGTCCTGACGATCCGACGCAGCGGCGCCGTGACCTTCCAGGAGGTGCTGTTCACATAGGCCTCTGTCATCTGTTCCAGCTCGGCGATCCGTAGTTGCTGCTGATGCAGGATCTCGGCCTGGGCCTCGCGCTCGGTGATGCCAAGGTCCCGGTCCGCGCTCAGGCGCTGCATTTCTTCCGCCCTATTCTCGGCCTCCCGGCGGGAGGTCTCCAGAGCGGCCTCAAGATCATGAATTTCTCGGCTGAGACCGGCACTGCGGTCATCCGCCAGCTGGCGCTGCGCCACCAGTGTGTCCTTCAGCCGGGTCTCGAAGTCTTCCTCCAACTTTCTCCGCATCACACGGGCGCTTTTCTGGCTCTGGTCGCGTTCGGCCACCAGCCTCGCTTGCTCGCTCAGCAGGCTGTCCCGTTCGCTTTTCAGCCCGGCCTGTTCCGCGCTCAGGCGCTCCAGCTCGACCGCAAGCGCCTCCGCACGGGCCTCGGCCTGGGCGCTCTGGCGCGTCATGTCCTCGATCTCCTGGTTGCGCTGCTCCAGGGTGCTGCGGATCTGCCAGCGCTCCTCCTCGGTCTCTTTGAGCTGCTGCTTCAACGCATCGAGGCGTTCGGTGCTTTCCTCAAGCTGGGCGGTCAGCTGCGCATTGGCCCGCTCGGCCTCCGCCTTCTGTCCGCGCAAGGCCTCAAGGGCCTGCTGACCGGTCGCCAGATCGCCGCGCAGCCGCGCAGCCTCCTGCCCAATCTGTTCAAGCTGCGCGCCCCGGTTTTCTGCTTCGGCCTGCGCCTGCTGGGTCTCGCTGAGCAGCTCGTCGTATTTCTCCGCCGCATGGCGCAGTTCTGCCTCGCGCTCGGCGGTCATCTTTTCCAGCGCTGTCGCATCCCGATCACCCTGGCTGCGCAGGGCATGAAACAGCGGGCTGAAGACCGGCGCAGCCTTGTCGAATGCCGCGCGGATCTCATCCAGCTGCGCGTGATCGGCTTCGTCTTCCCCCGCATCGGCCCAACGCTCCATGATCCCGAAGGTGGCCCGCACCCAATCCGATACCATGGGATTGCCGGACACCGCTTCGATCTTCTCCACGCTATGGCGTAGATTGCTGCTCAGGAACTCTCCGATCTCGGCCCCGACACTGCCCGTAAAACGCGGAAAGCTGATCTTCGTACGCGCGCTGATCGCCTGCGCCACCCCGCCCCAGTTGTCCAGCAACCGGTCATAGCTGGTGAAACAGCGCCGCGCGCCGCGCGATCCGGCCTCGGCCTCCAGCACATGGCGCAACCAAAGCAGCAGCCCCGCCGCCTGCGGCCAGCCTTCGCGGGTCTCCAGCGAGTGCGCCACCTCGATCGGGTTTCGATGAGTCAGCACATAAACGGGCTGCAGCTTTTGTTCGGTAAAAAGCCGCGTCCAGAAGGGCATCAACCGGCAGATCCGCGGATCCTTCAGCACGAAGAGACGCGATTTGCCGTATTCCTCCTGCAGCGCCTCAGCGCCTCGATCCAGAAACTCCTCCAGGCGCGGGGAATCGTACCAGCCGGGATTGAAGGTCTGCCAGTCGTCCCAGCTGGAACCGCCCGAGGCCAAGATCGCATCGTTTAGATTGTAGGCTTTCAAGGATTCATAAAAACCCTTAGGATTGAATTCATTGGGCGGCATGATCGCTTCGGGCAGATCGCACCCCAATCGCGCCAGCATTCCGGCCAGCGCAGAGGTCCCGGAGCGGTGCATCCCTAGGACGACGACGGCATGACGGGACTTAGTAGCAGCGTTTTTCTTGGACATACCTGATTGTGCCTTCAATTCTGGTATCTAAATACAACTGTTAAGCGCACTGACCTACCAGATGCCTTACAGCGGCGCCACGGCAAAGGCCGGGGCCGCATTGCCCGACTTGGCAGTCTCAAGGAAGCCGCGCGCGGTGTCCAGCGCCTCGCGGATGGTCACATCCATGTCGAGATAGCGATAGGTGCCAAGACGCCCCACAAAGGTGACGCCCTCGGTCTGTTCCGCCAGCTTCACATAATCGGCCAGGAGGGCTTTCTCCTTCACCTGGCGGATCGGGTAATAGGGGATATCGCCCGGCTCGGCGCTGCGGGAATATTCGCGGTAGAGCACCGATCCCTCTTGCTCTTCCCAGGGGCTGAAATGCTTGTGCTCGGTGATGCGGGTATAGGGTACTTCTTCCTCGCCATAGTTCATCACCGCGCAGCCCTGGTAATCGCCCTCATGGGTGAAACGTTCGAAATCCAGCGTGCGGTAGCCAAGGCGGCCCAGCTCATAGTCGAAATAGCCATCAAGCGGGCCGGAATAGAACACGTGATCATAGCCTTCGGCCATCTCACGGGTGAATGTGGTCGACAGCTTCACGGTGATGCCCGGGTGGTCGAGGATCTTCTCGATCATCGAAGTATAGCCGTTTTCCGGCATGCCCTGGAACTTGTGGAAGAAATAATTGTCGTCGTAGTTGAAGCGCACCGGCAGGCGCTTCAGGATCGAAGCCGGCAGTTCAGACGGCTGCACGCCCCATTGCTTGATCGTATAGCCCTTGAAGAAGGCCTCGTAGAGGTCCTTGCCCACGAACCGCATCGCCTGTTCTTCGAAGGTCTGCGGATCGGCGATCGAGGTATCGGCCTGTTCCTCGGTGATGAAGCTGCGCGCCTCTTCCGGGCGCAGGGTCTTGCCGAAGAACTGGTTGATGGTGTGCAGGTTCACCGGCAGCGAAAAGACGCCGCGCTGGCCCTTGGGATCGACCGAGGTGGTCTTCACCCGGTTCTTGTAGGGCAGGAAGGTCTCATAGGTGTTCACATAGTCCCAGACCTCGGCATCGTCGGTGTGGAAGATATGTGGCCCGTAGATATGCACCATGACCCCGGTATCGGCGTCGCGCTCGGTGTGGCAGTTGCCCCCGATATGATCGCGCGCATCCACCACGGTGATGTCATAGCCTGCCTCGGCCAGATGCCGCCCGATCACCGCACCCGATAGGCCCGCGCCCACCATGAGGAGTTTTCCTGCTGCCATACGCCTGTTCCCTTTGCCCAAAACCTGCCCACCTTAAAGGCGAAATGCGCCCTTGCCGCAAGGGGGCGGAACCGCCCGTCCGGCTGATTGTGTGCCTGATGCAAATGCAATAGACAAAGATGGATTCATACCAGAGATTGACGCGCTCCGATGACCAACATCCCGCACAGCAAGACGCTGATTTTCCACATTGGCGATCCTAAAACCGGAAGCTCTTCAATCCAGCAAACTCTGTTTGATGGCAATTGGTCCTGTCCCGGACACGATCTGGCCTACCCGGACCGGCTCAACGCCATTCCCCTGGCCAAATCGCTCTATGCCGATGCCCCCGCCCCGCAGCGCCAGCACCAGTTTGCAGAAACGGCGGACTGGCTTCGTCAGCAGCAGGAAAAGACGGCAGTTCTGTCGGCAGAGCATTTCGCCTTTGTCACACCCGAAACCCTGAAAGACGCCGTTGAACAGTATCTGCCGGACTACGCCGGACGCGTAAGGGTGATTGCATATGTGCGCCCACATGCTGCGCGGATGCTGTCGACCTACGCACAACGTGTCAAAACACGTGGGCTACAGCAGGACATCAGCGCCTTCTGCAAGGCTCAGATCAGACAAGAAAAATTCATTTACACTCCGCGTTTTACGGCCTGGCGCAAGGTCTTCGGCGATGATTTTACCCTGCGCCCCTTCCTGCGGGACGCTTTGTATCAGGGCGATGTCGTGGCAGATTTCCTGCACACTGCACTGGGCAGCGGGCCGATCACCATCAACGCAGGCCCGCAGGTGAATGAATCTCCGACACTGGATCACCTGGCCAGCCTGCAACTGATCCAGAAAGTCCTGCGTCAGGCCGGGCTGACGCGCGAATTGCGTCATGCGCTCTGTATCAACCTTGCGGACCGGCTGGCCCGCGGCCCCAGCGCCGCAGGCCCGCGCCTGAAAATGCCACAAAGCCTGATCCCCCTGCTGCAAAACGCCTACCAGGAAGATGCGGCGGCACTGGACGCGGCGTTTTTCGAAGACGCCCCCATGACCAAGGCACTGGCCGCCGCTGCTGAAAGCGCAACCCATACCGACCAGTCGATAGCTGCGGACAGTCGCCTCAGCCCGGCACAGCGCCAGGGCCTGCGGCAGATTTCGAACAGGATCACCCAACTTCAACAGCTAAGCGCGTAAGCGACTGATATTGTTGGAGCGGGATGCCCGCTTTTG
>NZ_PXNU01000053.1:0-20169 GCF_041300735.1 Phaeobacter sp. SYSU ZJ3003
TCGCCGCAGCATAACTGCGCCCAAAAGAGGGGCCCACGCGGCCTGAACAAAACTTTGCAACAGAGCCAGTTTGAAGACCTCGAATATTATAGAGACCAATAAAAAGACAGATTTGCTGCGCCAATTCAGGATCACAGCGATCACGTGAAGTCAGGCTACAAAACGGTCGTTTTGGAGACACCATGCCACGCACCGGCGACATCCTCGGATACGCAAGGGTCTCAACCGCCGACCAAGACCTGTCCGGCCAAAAAGACCGACTGCTGCAACACGGTGCCATTCGCGTGTTCGAAGACGTGATCTCCGGCAAGACGTTCAACCGGCCCGGTCTAGCGGCCTTGCTTGATCAGGCCAGGCCCAACGATACTCTCGCTGTCATCCGCCTAGATCGCTTGGGCCGCTCGCTCAAAGAGCTTCTGGAATCCGTCGATGACCTCAAGGCCAGAGAGATCAATCTGATCAGCCTTGAGGAGCGGATCGACACGACATCCGCCGCTGGCGAACTCGTATTCCACGTCTTCGGGGCCATTGCGCATTTCGAGCGCCGCCTGATCTCAGAGCGCACCAAAGACGGCCTGATCAACGCTCGAAAGCATGGCCGCACCCCGGGGCGGCCGCCATTGCAGCCCGAGACAATCTCAGCCCTTCAAGATCTCGTCAGCGCCGGAAAATCCGTCGCCCAGGCCGCAAAACACCTCGGCATAGGCAGATCAACAGCTTACAAGGTGATCAGAAACACCACGCCATAAGCCATGTTTATGCTTCGTTCTTCCTTAGCGTGGTTCTACGAAGAAACCTTCCGATGGGGCCTGGACGAAAACAATCGCCCCCGGGTAGGAGAGCCGCATGAAGCTGAGATACGAACCCGTCTATTCCTCGCGCCGCTCGGCAGTTCTGGCCGATAACATCGTGGCCACCTCGCAGCCGCTGGCGGCGCAGGCTGGACTCGAGATGCTGCGCCGGGGCGGCAACGCGGTGGATGCCGCCATCGCTACCGCCGCCGCGCTGACCATTGTCGAGCCGACAGGCAACGGGCTGGGATCCGACGCGTTCTGCATCCTGTGGGACGGCAACGAATTGCACGGCTCAACGCATCGGGTCGCGCGCCCGCCGCGTGGACGCCCGAGCGTTTCGCCAACGGCCTGCCCGAACGTGGCTGGGACAGCGTGACCGTTCCCGGCGCGGTCAGTGCCTGGGTGGATCTGTCCGAACGGTTCGGCACGCTCGACCTCGCCACGCTGCTGGCCCCCGCGATCCGTTATGCCGAAGATGGGTTCCCCGTCTCGCCGGTAATCGCCACGCTCTGGGCCAAGGGGGCCGAGGCGCTGAGGGACCAGCCCGGCTTCGCCGAAACCTTTCTGCCCGACGGCCGTGCACCGCGCGCGGGCGAACGGTTCCGCAACCCCGGCGCTGCCCGCACCCTGCGCGCCATCGCCGAGACGCGCGGCCGCGCCTTCTACGCGGGCGAGATCGCCGAAGAGATCGCGGCCTTCGCCCGTGCGCATGGCGGCGCGATGACGATGGAGGATCTGGCAGGCCACGAGAACGACTGGTGCGGCACGATCAACCAGGGTTTCGACGATGTCACCCTTCACGAGATCCCGCCCAACGGTCAGGGCATCGCGGCGCTGATGGCGCTGGGGATGCTCGACCATACCGACATCCGCGACCATGGCCCGGACGACTTCGCAGCCGTCCACCTTCAGATCGAGGCGATAAAGCTGGCCTATGCCGACCTGCATCGCTTCGTGGCCGACCGCCGCCACATGACCGAGGTGCCTGAAACCGCGCTGCTCGATCCCGACTACCTTCGGTCGCGGGTGGCCCTGATCGACCCCGACCGCGCACAGGATCACGGCGCCGGCACGCCCCGGCGCGGCGGAACGGTGTTGCTGAGCACGGGCGACGCGTCGGGCATGATGGTCAGTTTCATCCAGTCGAATTACATGGGCTTCGGCTCGGGCGTGGTCGTGCCGGGCACCGGGATTTCCATGCAGAACCGTGGTGCGGGCTTCACCCTTGAAGAGGGCCATCCCAACCGCGTCGCCCAAGGCAAGCGGCCCTTTCACACGATCATCCCGGGCTTTGCGATGAAAGGGGATCAGCCCTTGATGGCCTATGGCATGATGGGTGGTCCGATCCAGGCGCAGGGGCATCTGCAACTTCTGCTCAGGACGCAACTCTGGGACCAGGACGTGCAGGTCGCCGCCGACGCGCCGCGCTGGCGAATGATCTCGGGGTTGGATGTCGCTTGCGAGCCTGACCTGCGCGCCCTCGACGGGCTGCGTGCCCTAGGCCACAAGGTGCAGGTCGAGGCGCCGGACAATGCCTTTGGTTTCGGCGGCGCGCAGCTTGTTCACCGTCTGCCGGACGGCGGCTACGCGGCAGGATCTGATCCGCGCAAGGACGGGCAGGCGGCGGGGTTCTGAAAAAGCCGGAGGTGGTGGACATGATGGGTGCCCGCCATTCCGCCACCCATGTAGCCGCACGCGCCAGGAGGCCAATTACTCTCCGCCGGGGCTTAGCAATCTGTCGAGCAAGTGCCGCGCCGAGTCAGGGTCGAAGCGCCCGCGCTCACCGATCAGCACCAGCCTGCACCCCTCTGGCCGATCCGCCGGCGCGGGCGAAAGGGCGGCGCGGCAACCGACCAGCTGGAACAGCATCCGCCCTTTCCCGCCCGCGAAGCTGAGGAACCCCTTGCCGCGCAAGAGCGTGTCGGCAAGCTGCGAGATTACCCGCTGGAAGGATTGCAGATACAACGTGCCGTCATGTTCCCATTCGAGATGGACGAACCGGCTGTCGTCGTGCGGCCGTATCGCCGATACCGTCCGCCCCTGGCTGTCCTCGATGAAAAGCGCGGCGAGCGGGACCGGCGCTTCCATGTCGAAGATGTGCCGCTTCCCCTGAACGGTCAGCGCGGTGCGCAGCGCGGAAATGTCTTCGGACGTGCCCTCCGCTGTCTTGGACAGGAACAGGATGTCCGAGCCCCGCACCTGCGCCCGCCATAGCGGGTCGCTCTTGCGCCGGGACGTGTCGGGTGCATCCACGATGCCAATCACGGTCTCGAGCCGCGCCTGCGCCCAGATCACAGGGTCCATCAGGGACTGAACGATGCCCGCCGGATCGGCCACGCCGCTGGCCTCGATCACGATGAGCTCGGGTTTCGGGGCACGGGACAGGACCAGTTTCAGCGTCCGCATCAGATCGCCCTGCAAGGAACAACAGATACAGCCGTTCTTGAGACCGATCACGCCCTCTGCCGTCGCATCGAGCAGGTCGGCGTCGATATTTATCGATCCGAAATCGTTCACGATGGCCGCGATCCGCAGGCCGTGATCCCCTTGCAGCAGCCGATTGATGAACGTGGTCTTGCCCGCCCCCAAAAAGCCCGTGACAAGAAGGACCGGAACGCTCACTGCGCCGTGCGCCGAACCGGGCGCCCGGGGGCGGCCTTTGTGTTCAGCACGCCGTCCGAGATGACGAACTCGCCACCCACCATGAGATGGCGCACGCCTTCGGATGGCCTGTTCATCGCTGTGAAATCGGCCTTGTCGGTCAGCGTGTCGATGTCGAAGACCACGATATCCGCATCACAGCCTTCTTGGAGGCGGACCTTGCTGGCAATCTGTGGCGCGCAGCCCTCGATCACCTTGCCGGGCAGGATCGTGCATTTCGCCAGCGCGTCCATCAGCGGCATCGTCCCGCGTTCGCGGACATGCTCGCGCAGAAAGCGGGTGAAGGTCCCCGAGGACCGCGGATGCGCCGACAGCTGTTCGGGCAGCGGCCAGTCCAGCCCCTCGTAGATCCTGCCATCCTCGTCGATCCATGGCATCGCGTCCGAGGCGATAGAGCCACCGGGATAGGTGACCGACAGGTCCAGCAGGCGCCGATGTTCGTCATTCGCATCCACGTCGAGGAAATGCCACATCACCAGGTCCGTGGGCGCACTTTCGCGGGCCGCGCGCATGTCCTCGCGCCCGGTGAAGCGGTGATGATTGTGGATCAGCTCGATATTGGAATAGTCGCTGCCCGTCCGCTTGGTGAAGTCCGGGTCCATGAAGAACCCTGCGCTGACTACCGTCGCGCCGGTGCCGTAAGGATAGGCCTCGGTCGTGACCGGCAGGCCCTGCTCCTGCGCCTTGGCGACCAGTTCGACCACCCGCTCGATATCCATCAGCGAGGTGGAGTTGAGGTGGCAGATATGCATATGCGCCCCGGTCGCGCCGGCCAGGCCGATCAGGCGCACATAGCTGTCGACCGAGCTTTGCGGGTCGATATTGCTGAGATAGGCGATATGCGTGAAGGTCGGCGTGCCATATTCAAAGGCCAGATCGCAGATATCGGCCATTTCCTTCACCCCGGCCCCCGGCGCATAGCCATTGGGCAGCCCGATGCCGATGGCGCCTTCGTCGAGCCCCCGCCGCACATGGGCGACGATCTGCGCGGTCTGGTCGGCATCGGCAGCTTCGGTGGACCAGCGCATGTCCTCCGAGCCCGCCCCCATCTGGTCGATCGGGTGCACATCGGCATCCAGCTCGATCGCCCCAAAGGCCGCCTTGCGCCCGAAGATCCACGCCGCCGCCGTGCCGTAGTTCAGCGCTCGCGGGATCTTGGCCTGCCGCTCATACCACCCGGCGACGGGCAACGCGCCCACCTCCAGCTCCAGCGTCGTCGTGACCCCGTCAAAGGCCTGCATCCGGTCTGCGGCGACCGATTGACCATGCGCGTGCAAGTCCAGGAACCCCGGCGCCACGATCAGCCCGGTGGCGTCGATCTCGCGCGCAGCCGTGCCTTCGATGCTTCCGATCTTCGCGATCCGGTCGCCCGAGATCGCCAGGTCGCAAACCGCGTCGAACCCGGTTTCGGGATCCATCACACGTCCGTTGCGCAGGATGATGTCATATGTCCCGGTCATCAGGCCGCGCCCTCCGCAGCGAAGGGGTTGTCCACCTTCGGCCAGTAATTCAAAGCCCGCTTGGTGAAGGGAACGATGGTGAAATCCGGGGTGATCGCCCCCGGCGTGCCAAGGTGGATGACTTCTGCGGCCATCGGTGCGAACCCGTCGTAGAAATGCTGCGAGGATTTCACGACCACGTATTTCATACGGGACAGGTCGATCCCGAGATTCTCGAACGCCTTGGGGTGAAAGGTCTGGGTGCGCTTGGTGTTGACCACGACATGCACGCCGTCCGCCTCCAGCCAGACGCAATCGCCCATCTGCATCTCGGCGCGGCCCAGATGCTGCACGGCATCCCGCGCGATGCCGCGCACCGTCACCTTCAGGTCCACCGGGTCGCCCGACATCGGACCGATCTTGCCGCCCAGCCGTACGGCCATTTCCGCGCCCACGCCCGCGTCCATGCACATTCCCACCAGAACCGGGTCCCAGAAGGTGCCGAATGCGATATCCTTGAGCCCGCGATCCAGCGCGGCCCGCAGGACGAAGGTTGAATCCGAGGGTGCGCCGCCGCCCGCGTTATCCGCGAAATCGGCCAGAACGATGGGTGCGACGTTCATCGACACCGCGCGGTCCAGCCCCTCCTCCATCGAGGGAAATCGGCGCAGATCGTCGCGCATCTCCCACAGCTCACGACCAAGCGCCTCGGCGCGGCGGCTGGCAAGGTCGGCATCGCCATCGGTGATGACCAGCGTGCGGGTGCCGCAGCGCGGGTTGTCCCCCCAGGGAAAGCCATGCGCCAGAGAGACCGACAGGATGCCGTCCTTCCCCTCCATCGCCGACATGCGGTCGACATAGCCGCGCACCGGCTCGAAGGGCGTGTGATACATCGCCATCATCCGGCAGTCGTAATCACGCATGACGGGATCGGTCCGGCCCTCGGCCGCGTCGGCGCAGATGGTGAACAGCTCCTCGGCGCGTTCGACCACGTCGATATGCGGGTATTCCTTGTAGCAGATGATCGCGGTCGCGTTGTCGAGCATCAACTCCGTCAGGTGGCAATGCGGATCCAGCTCCAGCCCGACCTTTGCGTCGGGCCCCACGATCTCGCGGATGCGGGCCATCATGTCGCCTTCGCAATCGTCATAGCCCTGGGCGATCATCGCGCCATGCATCGACATCAGGACCACGTCCACCGGCATCGCCGCGCGCAGATCGTGCAGGATGTCGTCGCGCATCGTCTCGTAAACCGCGCGAACAGTCGGCCCGGCAGGCTGCGCATAGGTGCACAGCCCCTCGACCACGTCCCAGCCGCGCGCCTCGGCCATCTTCCGCCAGCAGGTCACGGCCGCGGCATAGAGCCCCGCCTCCCCGCGCGAGGCGGTCTTGGTATAGAGATGCTCCTTGAACCCGCTCCACCCCGTAGGGATGGGCGAGAAGGAATTGGTTTCCGTCGCCAGCGACGCCATGAAAAGTTTCATTCTTCATCCTCGAGATTGGCCAGCGCGGTCATGATATCCGCCAGCACGTGGAAAAGGATCACCGCGAAGGCCAGCGGGATCGCGATGCCGAAAACGGTCATCGGCAGGTCCATCGTTTCGGTTTGCCGCCCGGCAAGCCGTGCCAGGTAGCCCCGCGCCGGGTCCCCGCCCGGCCCCAGCAGGCTGAACCACAGGATCGGCAGGATGAAGCACAACACGCCGAGCGACCGTATCAGCGAAAAGACCAGCCCCCGCACCCCGGTTGCCTGCAACGCATCCGGAAAGAGCGTCGGATCGCGTCGCAGGCGATAGGCGCAGGACGCGCCCAGAAGCCCGCCCCAGACCATCGAGAAGCGTGCAAGCTCCTCGGTCCAGATCGGCGGCTGGTTCAGAAGGTAGCGGGCGATCACCTGCCATCCGGCAGCCGCCAGCATGACCGCGACGGCCAGCGCCGCGCCCAGCAGGGCGGCGCGGTTGAGCCCCCAGGAAACCCGGTTCAGCCTGTCAGCGACCGCCCGCATGGATCAGCGCCCGACCGCTTTGTTCCAGGCGTCCAGCGCGCCCTCGGGCATCTTGGTCGTCTCATAGATCGGCTGGCTGGCCTCGCGGAACTTTTCGCGCTCTTCCGGAGACAGCTCGATCACTTCGATGCCAGCTTCCTCCAGTTGCTTCAGCACGGCGGAATCGTCCGAGACCAGATTGCGGTTGGCCTCATGCGCCTTTTCCACCGCCTGCTGCACGATCTCGCGCTCCTCGTCCGAAAGACCCTGGTACCAATCCTCGGACGCGATGGCGACGCGGACCGACGGGCTCATCCGTGCGTTGGTGAAATACTTGATGAAGGCCGTGTGCCCATAGGTCAGCGGCACGAAGGCAGGGTTGATGTAGCCGCCCGCGACACCGGTCTGCAGCGCGTTGGGCACCTCGGACCAGGACACGATGGTGCCTTTCGATCCCCAGTTCTCGAAGGTGTTGATCTGCACCTCGTCCAGCGCCCGCATCCGTACGCCCTTCATGTCGGCGAATTCGCGGATCGGAACCTCGGTGGTGAAAATGCCGGTCGGCGTGCCGGTCATCACCAGATCCAGCACGCGCACGCCCTTGGGCGTCGTGCCCTCGTTGATCTTCGCCAGCATGCCGCCCTCGTCCAGCGCCATGTCGAGCTGATCGAGATCCTCGAAGAAATAGGGCATCATCGCGCCAAAGATCGTGCCGTCCAGCGTGCCGGCCGATTTCGCGTCCGACATCGACACTTCCAGCAGGCCCTGGCTGACCTGATCGAGGCGTTCGGCCTCCTCACCCATCGAGTTGCGCTCGTATTCGACGGCTTCCATGCCATGCGCGTTCAGGTACTCGCCAAACGTATGCGCCCACATGTAGGTGCCCGATTTTTTGAGATCCGGCGGGCTGTCGAGGGCGATCTTCACTTCGGCCGACGCGGGCAGCGCCAGCGAGACGGCGATGGCCGAGGCCGTCAGGATTTGAGTCAGTTTCATGTCAGTTTCCTTCCCTGTTGATTGGTTGTCGTATCACTTCCAAAGCCCCAGCGTCCGCGGCAGCCAGAGGCTGATGTCAGGCGTGAAGACGAGGATGCCCAGCACGATGATCTCCGCGACAATGAAGGGGACGACGGCCCGTGCCAGCCGCCAGTAATTCACGCCTGTCACCGTCGACACGATCAGCAGACAGCCCCCCAGCGGTGGAGAGACCAGGCCGATGCAGAGGTTGAAGCAGATCACGATGCCCAGGTGGACGGGGTCCGCCCCATTGGCCAGCGCCACCGGCGCCAGGAGTGGCACCAGCAGCGCCAGCGCCACGGGAACGTCCATGATCATGCCCGCAAGGATGAACAGCACGTTCATCGTGATCAGGAAGCCGACCGGCCCCAGGCCGAGGCTCTCGACCAGCCTGGCGACGGCCTGCGGAATCCGCTCCAGCGCCGCCAGGTGGCCGAAGGCCGCGACCGCGCAGAGGATCATGAAGATCGACCCCGTTAGGATCGCCGTGCGCGAGAAGCTTTCCCAGATGTCCTCGCGCGTCAGCGGCGAGTAGAAGAAGGCGGCGATGGCTGCGGCCAGGACCGCGACGGCGGCCGCCTCGGTCGGCGTCATCCAGCCCAGCACGATGCCGCCTACGATGATCAGCGGCAGACACAGTGCAGGCAGGGCCGCGAAGATCGCCGGCAGCAGCGGCGGCGCATCCCCCTTTGCGACCCGAGGATGATCCTCGCGCCAGGCATACCAGCCGTTGACAAGGAATAGCGCACCGGCCAGCAGCAGCCCCGGCAGGATGCCTGCCACGAAAAGCGCCGCGACCGATGTCTGCATCAGTGCGCCGTAGAAGATGAGGATGATCGAGGGCGGCACGATCGGCCCGATGATGGACGACGCCGCAGTGATGGCGCCCGCATACTCCGCAGTATATCCGCGCTCGCGCATCGCCGGGACCAGGGTGTTCGACAAAGCCGCGGCGTCGGCCACGGCTGAACCCGAGATTCCGGCGAAGAAAACCGAGGTCATGATGTTCACATGCCCCAAGCCCCCACGCAGCCGCCCGATCAGCGCCATCGACAGGTCGATCAGCGATTTCGTTACGCCGCCCCGGTTCATCAACTCGCCCGCAAGAATGAACAGCGGCATCGCCAGAAGCGAGAAGATGCTGATCTGCGAAAACACCTTTTGCGGCAGCACGGCAAGATAGCGGGCATTGTCGGTCAGGATGAAGGTCAGCACCGCAGCACCGCCGATCACATAGGCAAGCGCCAGCCCCGAGGCCAATAGTGCAACCGCGACGAGGGGAACGATCCAGATCATGCCGCGCTCTCCATCCGGCCGGGGGCGATGCGCCCCGGTTCGAAGCCTTGGTCGGTGATATGCGCCGGGATGGCCTGTCCCTCTATCAATGCCGCCGCCAGTTCCGCCGCCGCAGGGGCGGACTGGATGCCGTACCCCCCCTGCCCGGCCATCCAGAAGAAGCCGGGAACCACCCGCGAGAAACCGATCACCGGCTCCTTGTCGGCGACAAAGCTGCGCAGGCCCGCCCACTTGTTCTCGATCCGCCGGATTTCGAGGTCAAAGGCCGTCATGATCCGGTCGGCACAGATCGCCACATCTATCTCCTCGGGCTGCGCGTCGCAGGGATCGGTGGGCGTCTCGTCGGCGGGCGAAATCAGCAAGCGGCTCGCGTCCGGCTTGAGATAGAACTGCTCGTCCACGTCGATGGTGATGGGCGCTTCGCGGCGGGTGAAGCCTTCGGGTTCGGCCACCACCATCGCGGTCCGTCGCTTGGGCACCAGCCCGATCGTCTCGGCTCCGGCCATGCGCCCGACACTTTCGGCCCAAGCCCCGGCGGCATTGACAACCAGCGGCGCCGAGAACGAACCGGCCTTGGTCTCGACGCTCCAGATTTCGCCGTTGCGGCGCAATCCCCGCACCGGCGCATCGGTGATCATAGCGCCTCCGCGCGCCTTGAAGAGCCGCAGGAACCCCTGGTGAAGCGCCGCGACGTCGATGTCCTGCCCGCCCCTGTCCAGCATCCCGGCGGCGGCATAGCCTTCTCGCAACAAGGGTTGATGCTCTTTCAGCGCAACCGCCCCCAGCACGTCGACGTGGGTTTCGCCCGAGACAGAGGCGACCAGCGCGTCGAGCGCGCCCAACTGGTCTTGCCGCGCGACCATCAGTATCTCGCGCGGGGTCAGAAGCGGCGAGTCCGCAAACCCGTAAGGCGTGTCGTCGAAAAAGGCGCGCGAAGCCCGCGTCAGGGCACGCACCCCTTCCGGGCCATAGCTTGGCGCAAAAACCGCCGCCGAACGTCCGGTCGTGTGATAGCCGGGCTGCACCTCCATCTCGGTAAGAACAACCCGCATGGACTGCGCCAGTCCCGCCGCCACCGAGGCGCCGGCAATACCCGCACCGATGACGATGGCATCCGCTGAACTGGGGCGATCCGACATGAGGCGTGAACCCTTTCGCTTCGATTCCGACGCGTCAACGCTATCTGAGAAATTTCCGAAATCAACATTTATTTTTCGTATACGAAAATATTTTCCTTCCACCAAAAAGCTTGCTAATTTCATCGGACAACGGAGGAGGCGCACACACCCATGACAACGGCCCAGGATCTGGGGGCTCGGCTCAGACAGTTGCGCAAGGCCCGCCAGTTGACGCTCAGCGGGCTTGCGTCCCTGTCCGGCGTTGCGGTGTCCACGATCTCCAAGATCGAGAACGGCGCCCTTTCACCCACGCTGGACAAGGTGTTGCGCCTGGCCGAGGGGCTGGACCTGACGATCGGGCAACTGATCGGGGACGAGGAAAGCGGGAGCAGCCCGCCCAACAGCCGGTTCGCACCATCGCGTGAGGGCGATGGTATCGTCATCGACACGAAGAACTACGTCTACCGGTATCTGTGCGGCGAGTTGACGAACAAGCGGATGGTTCCGATCCACGCGCGGATCAAGGCATCCTCCATCAGAGAATTCGGCCCCCTCGAGAAGCATGGCGGCGAAGAATTCCTGATTGTCATGGAGGGCGAGGTCGTGGTGCATTCGGAGTTCTATGCCCCCGTCGCCCTGAAGCGGGGCGAGAGCATCTATCTCGACAGCACGATGGGCCATGCCTATGTCAGCGCCGGGGAATGCGACGCCGAGGTCTTCTGCATCTGCACCGAACCCCAGCGCCTGAACAGGAATGGCGAGGACGAGGTGCCTCAGCCCGGGTCATAGGCGAGAAATTCGATCTCGACCACTGCGCCCGGCACCATCAGCGCAGAACAGACGGCGGACCGCGCCGGTGGCTGCGAGGGAAAATAGCTGCCGTAGACCTTGTTGAAGGCACCGAAATCGGCCGTGTCGGTCAACCAGATCGTCGCCTTGGCCACTTGCGAAAGATCCGACCCGACCTCTTCCAGAAGCGCCTTGGCATTCTCGATGCACTGGCGCGTCTGCGCCTCGATCCCGCCCTCGACGATCCGGCCGTCAGGGCCGAAGCCCAGCTGCCCCGACAGGATCAGGAAGTCGCCGGCACGGACGGCCTTGGACAGGGGAACCGGGGTTCCGTCGGGTAGTTTCACGTCGCCGCCAAGTGTTTCGATCGGCATTGATCTCTCCTGCATTTTGCGTTTGTCTCAGCGTTGATCCCAGAACAAGCCCCTAATGGCAAGCTGCCACCGCGCGCCCGGGGGGATCGCGCGCGATCCGTTCGCGACCGGTTCGATGGTTATCTCGCTCCCGAGGAAGTTGCGGATAGCTGTCACTCTGGTTCCGGCTCTGTCGCCGCCGCAGGCAGGACGCAGAGTTTCGCAAAGGACATGGATCAACCTGCGTGACGGGGGTCCCTGCCCTCCGGAAGCCGCATCAGCCGAACAGCGCGTTTACCAGTTTGCTTACGTCAAAGGGCTTGTCGCAGCGCGGAACGTCGCGCAGGGTCTCCGGCAGGCTGCCGTCATCATAGCCCGTCAGCAGCACGAAGGGTACGCCGCGCTTTTGCAACGCCTCGGCCACGCCAAAGGATTTCTCCTGGCCCAATGTCACGTCCAGCGTCGCGGCGTCCAACTGCTCGACCGAGGTCACGGCGGTCAGCGCCTCCTGCACCGAGGAGAACGGCCCGATCACGGTCGCGCCCATCTCCTGCAACGTGTCCGAGAGATCGGCCGCGACGAGATATTCATCCTCCACCACGAGAATGTGCTTCCCTTTGACAAGCTCGACAGCGGTGTCGGTCATGGTCGGTTTCTCCTGGGGAGTGGGCAAAACCTGGTGGTCGACGTGGTAGGGTAAGGTATCGGAACAAGGCGGGACCCACCATGGAAGTAAACATTTTTGTCGAGACGACGTTTGACGATGGAGAAACCAAGAAGCGCAATATCGGTCGACTTCGCCGTGCGCCGGACGAGTTTGGTTCCGAGAGTTTGGGCCTTCTCCTCAATGACGCAAAGACCTTACTGAGGCGTTTGCAGGAGACGATTGTGCAAGATCAGGTCGGTGAAGCAATGGAGGCTCGCCGGAAATGCGATGGCTGTGGCAAACAACGCGCGATCCATGATGATCGAGGCCGTATTCTCGACACTCTTTTCGGGCGAATTCGGGTGAAGTGGCCAAGGCTTCGACGCTGCTTGTGCCAACCGGCTGGGGTCGCGAAATCTGGGCCACAATCACCACTTGCCGGGTTATTCTCTGACCGTGCGACTGCCGAACTTCGGCGCCTGCAGGCTGAATTGGGGGCCAGGCACTCGTTTCGGGAAGCCGCTCGATTAATCGAAATGTTCATGCCCTGTTCGGCTCAATTGAACACGACCGTTCGAAATCGTTTGGGTCGCATCGCCGACGAGCTAGGCCGCGAAAACGTAAGCCAAGGAGACGCGGATACAATCGCTCCGCCATCACCACTGACCGTTTTCCTGGATGGTGCGCACATACGATGTCGACCTGAATACCAGAAACGGCACCTCGATGTTGTAGTCGGCAAGGTTGAAAGCCCCAATATGAGCCGGCGGTTTGGTCTCGTGCAGCAAGCCGCCGGTTCTCCAGCAAAGCAGCTCCGACATGACCTGATCGCGCAGGGCTGGGACGGTCAGAGCAAAGTGACCGTGATTTCAGACGGCGAACCTGCACTGCCGAATTTGGTGAGGCGTGCCGTTCGAGGTCCCGTCACCCACATACTGGACTGGTGGCATATCTCGATGCGGGTCAAGCACATTGAAAATGCGGTGCGGGGACTTCTGCAATCGAAGGGCTTTTCAGGGTTGCCGCTACTCTTCGAGCGACCTGCTGATACACTGCGTTGGCACCTTTGGCACGGCAAAGTGATGACCGCCGCGACAATCCTCAAGGTTCTTCAGATCGATTGCGATCGTCTGCACGCCGAAACCCGAGAATTACGAGAAGCGGCCAAGCGGGTCAAAGCCCGGTGCCAGGACCTCTATTCCTACCTTGCGAACAACTTCGACGCGCTCGTAGACTACGGCCATCGACACCGGAATGGCCTCGCAGTTTCGTCGTCCCGGGCAGAAGGCTGTGTTGATGACATCGGCAACACCCGCATGGGCAAGCGGCGGCGCATGAGATGGTCACCGCGGGGCGCGCAACGGGTTGCCGTCACTCGGGCCGCTGTCCTTGACAGAAGGCTAGGCGTCTCAAAGCGGGCCGCTTAACCACCAAGTTTTGCCCACTCCCGGCCCTCAGTCGTCGCAGTCGTGAATTGCTCCCCGGCGTTGCCGAGGAGGTTGGGCTCGGGGATCAGATGCAGCTCGAAGCCGGCCTCTATATCTTTCAAGACCATCGCCAGTTTGATGAGTATTTGCATTCACTTTCATCTGACGATCGGAAAACGCTGGCGCCCCTCGACCGAGAGGAACTGATCTCGCTCGATCCGGCGCTTGCCGGAATAGGGCACGGGCTTGTCGGTGGCCTGAAAAGCACGCTCGATGCGGCCGGCGATTGCCGCCTGTTCACCTGTCGTGCGCTCGATCATGCCGGGAGCCGGTTGGGCGTCCGCACCCTGTTCGGGCAGAAGATCACCGGGTTCGGCGTCGATGGACAAACGGTACACGCCGTTCGCGTCCAAAACCGTGAAATCCCCTGCACCGCCGTGGTTGTCGCTGCGGGTGTAGAAAGCACGGATCTGCTGCGCCCGCTTGGTGTTTCTCCGAATATCTATCCCGTGAAGGGCTATTCCGGCACATGGCAAATTACCGACCCCGCCGCCGCGCCACGGCTGCCCTATATTGACGAGACCAATCTTCTGGCGGTCGCAACCTATGGCGGCAAGCTGCGTGCGACGTTCCTGGCAGAATTTGCCGGAAAGGATCGCTCGCTTGCGCCGGAGCGCACCACCCATTTGCAGGATTATGTCTGCCGTCATTTTGGTTCGGCGATCGACCCGAAATCAGCCGAGTTCTGGACCGGTTTGCGTCCCAGCACGCCTGAAGGACCACCATATCTCGGCCGCGTTCGAAAGGTCCAAAACCTCTGGATCAACTCCGGTCACGGACAGTTGGGCTGGACCATGGCGCTGGCGTCAGCGGAATACCTGGCGGCCCGGATTAGCAACGATACTCCCCTTCTAAATGAGGTTTCAGCAAAAGCGGCGTGGCTTGCATGAGTCTCGGGAATCGCTCTCCACTTCCGACGCAGCTGGAAATCAACGTGACAGTGCTTACGCATGGTTGCGAGCTTTCCTGCTCCAAACTAGGAGTACGCAGCCCGAGAACCACGATCAGAACCGGGTTGACAGCGCCTCCCGCGAGCGTGCCGAAGCCTGTTCCCGGCCCCCTTGGGGCGGCGCGCGGAGCGCAATGCGGGCCGTCAGACACGTGGCCTGTGCCGCCTGTACTGAAGCGCTGCCAAAACCGCTCGCTCCGACTTCAGGAGATAGGCCTGTAGCTGCGCCAGAGCGGCGGCGATGTCCCCCTCTGCGATTACCGAGACCAGGGATTCGTTCAGTTCGATATAGGGCGCATGGAGATGGGCGGTGTCGTCAAGCTGTGGCTGTGTTGCACAAATTGGGAGGGGATTCATCTCGTGAATCCAAAGTGGTAGCTGGGTGGCATGAGCAGACCGACACCGGCGATCTACAAAACCACGAACTGGCCAGCGTACAATGAAGCGCTCAAGCGCCGAGGCTCGCTGACGATCTGGTTCGACCCCGAGATAAACTGGGATGCAGTGCCGAACGGCAAGCGTGGCCGACAGCAGACCTACAGCGACGTAGCCATCCAAACCTGCCTATCGATGAAGGTGCTGTTCGGCATGGCGCTCCGTCAGACGACCGGCTTCGTCGAGAGCCTACTGCGCCTGGTCGGCCTGGACTGGGCTGTGCCCGACTTCAGCACGCTATCCCGCAGGCAGAAGACCTTGGCGGTGAACATCCCCTACCGGGGTTCCAAGGGGCCGCTGAACCTGCTGATCGACAGCACGGGTATCAAGGTGGAGGGCGAAGGCGAGTGGCATGCCCGCAAACATGGCGGTCCAAAACGGCGGGTCTGGCGTAAGATCCACCTCGGGATCGACGAACAGACGCTGGAAGTTCGGGCCGTCGAGATCACCGGAAGCCACATCGGCGATGCGCCGGTGCTGCCAGATCTGCTCGACCAGATCCCGGCGGATCAGGAGATCGGCAGCGTCACCGCCGACGGTGCCTACGACACTCGAAAGTGCCATGATGCGATCGCCGATCGTGGCGCCCATGCCGTCATCCCGCCCCGCAAGAACGCGAAGCCATGGAAGGCGATCACTGCCGGCGCCGTGGCGCGCAACGAAGCGCTGCGGGCTTGCAAATACCTCGGCCGCGCGTTGTGGCGACGATGGAGTGGCTATCACCGTCGGAGCCGCGTCGAAACCAAGATGCATTGCCTGAAGCTGCTGGGACAGCGATTGATGGCGCGGGACTTCGACCGCCAGGTCGCCGAACTCCAGGTCCGCATCGCTGTCCTGAACTGCTACACCGCCCTCGGAATACCCGTCACAAAGGTCGTAGGATAAGTCTGTCCGGGGAAAGGGGAAGCTCGGCCGGCAGCTGATTTGCGCAACACAGCCATGCGTAGACGTTCTTCGGTCCGGTTCGATCAACGATCTAGCGCAGGTTCACTCCTTTCAGGTCGTCTGGTTTCAGCCGATAGCGGATTACGTTGCCTTCATGGAGCCCAGCGATCTGCTCACGAACGTAAGCGACAACATCCGCTCGATCAGCGTCAGGTACGCCAGCAGCCAAAGCCATCTCATCAACCGCATCGTTTCGGAACTCCTTGAACTCGAGAACGCAACGCCGGACCGCGGCGCGAACGAATTCCCGATAGGCAAGCGCAGCCTTTTCCGGGCTCTCCACTTCAGCACGGAGAATTCGGTATCTTTCGGCGGAAGCCAGGTACGCGTCCATGTAGACCTCGCGCAGCAGCGCGACGTTGTTCAGTTCATAGACCCCGATGAGCCCGTCGATGTAATCGCTGTCCTCCATCGTTGTGAACGACATCGGCGCAAGATCCGACTTCAGAAGTGGGATGTTCGAGGCCACCCGTGAAGTCCGCTTGTTGACGTCGGCAAAAGCCTGGAGATACGGGATGTGCACCAAGAGGAAGAAGGACTGCTCGAACGGATCGGTGATCTGCGCAGCCTTGTGCAGAAGGATGTCGAACTCCTCTGCGATCGTGACCGCATCGTCGAGCGGTCGATAGCTCGAGTGCGAGATCCCGACCGGCATCGCACGTAACCGGCCCGACATCGCCGGGTCCGCCAAAAGACCGTCTGAGAGCAGCGCATGAATCGCGAACAGATCCGGACGCCGAAGCCCGATCTCATAGAGGTTGTCGACGACATACTGGATGGCTTCCTTATGGTTGAGGATCATCAGGGCTTCTTTTCGATCCTTTCCCGCAGCTTCTTCGCCAAACCTGATCAGTCGCTCAGTCTGCAGAATGTCGTAGGTGTTCCCCTCCATCCTGGACGACGCCCAACTGAGATCGACCAGAAGCTGTTCAAGGATCCGACGTGCGTATGTTCCGGCTGGAATTGCGCCTCCCTGCGGGCGGCCGGCCTCCAACAGCCTTTCGCGGTCTGGTGCAGACAGGTACCAGGTCTTTTCCGGGACGTATGCGTCGAGAAACTCCGGTCGATAGGACACCGGCGCTCGCCTGTTATATGGCGTCGACAAATGCGCCCGGACGACCGCGCTCCCGGCAATCCTGTATCCCGTCGCCCTGCCCTTGCCGGATACCTCGAGGCGACCCTCGTCCACCATGCGCTTCAAGAGGCGCCATACGGTGGTTTCGCTCACATCGCTTGCAACGCCCTTCCGGATGGCATCGCGTCCGGCACCGGGGTTCTCGCCGACAAACTCGAGAATGTCTTGATCCGACAAGGCCATGAAACGATATCCCGCAAGTGTGAAACGATTAGGATATTGATACACCTATACTTTTCCTCGGCGCAAGTTTTCGTTTCACGCATTTTGCAACGATTCAGGCGTCAGGAGGCAAAAGCAAACGTCGTCAAAAGGACGAAACGATTATCACGTTGAAATTGTGAGTATTTATGGGCCCACGCATGAATTGTTGCACAGCAGATGAAACGATAAGCGGAACAGCAGAGTCTAAAGCAGGTATCGGAAACGGGAATCGGCAAGACTCGAAACCAATGGGGAGAAAACAGTGCTATCACAGAGTCTTAGCGCTCAACTACAACGGCAACAGCTTAGCCAAAATCGACTTATAGTCCTTCACCCACAACCCCCGCATCCTCCAACTGCTCCCGATCGGGAAGATCGCGCAGGCTCTCCATCCCGAACGCGACAAGGAACTGCTCCGTCGTCACAAACGTATAGGGCGCCCCGCGCCGGGGCGACCTTGGCCCGGTCCCGATCAGCCCTTGCGCATGCAGCCGCCCGATCAGGTCGCGACTGATCTCCTTGCCGAAGATGTCCTTCAGGCCGTCGCGGGTGATCGGCTGGTGGTAAGCGATGGCGGCCAGGACCGCGACGTCGAACTCGCTCAGATCCAGCAATTGATCCCCGACATCGGCCGCGGCGCGGATCGCGGGAGCGTAGGCGGGCCGCGTCCGGAACATCCAGCCGCCGGCGACCTGGGCAATCTCGAAGGCCCGCCCTTCCAGATCGGCGGCCAGATCCTCGACCAGCAAATCGACCGACGCCCCCTGCCCCACCACGCGGGCGAGATCTTCGCGCGGCACCGGCGAGGCCGAGGCGAATAGGACCGCCTCGATCCGGCGCATCCATTCCCGCCAGCGCAGCTCCGGCGGCAGGTCAGTCAACTCGCGATCCAGTTCTGGGTCAGAGCGATCCTTCGCCATCGCTAGACCCCGTAAAGCCGGAAGGTGTCGCGCCCGGTCAGCTCCCGCAGCGCGCCGAGGTCGACCAGCCGGTCGCACAACCGCCGCGCAGCTCGGTCCGGCAGTGGGAGCGCGGCAGGCGCCACCGCATCGCGGGTCAGGAACATCGCGACCGCCTCCGCTGCGCCCTTGGCCCGGAGCTTGGGCGCAACCGCCTTCAGATGCGCCGCCCGACGCGCAAGGTCGGCAGCGAGACGCACGGCCTCAATCGCCGAAAAGGTCAATGCCCGATGACAGGCGATACGCAAGTCCTCCCCGCGCTTTCGCAGGTCAGCGCGTTTCAGGCCCGCGGCGAGTAGCGGCACAATTTGATCCCACCCAAGCGCCTGCGCGAGGGCCGCATCGGCAAGGATAAGAGCCGGAACTTCGCCACGCGGCGCTTCGGTCAGCACCACCTCCAGCACTCGTGCCGCGCGGCCGACCGGCGCCCCCTGCCCCGCATCCAGCCACGTGGCGATCTGACCCGGCTCGAGGCTCGTCAAGGCTCGACCCAGAGCCTTGATCGACACCGACCGCTCCACCGCGCGCCACCAGGCCAGGTAGGTTTCGCCGGCCGGTCCCGGTAGATCGCCGGGACGCAGCAGGTGCACCGCGTCGCGCAGCTCCCCTGCCCGCTCCGGGCGCCCCGAAAACACCATACAGGTCTCTGCGGCCCGCAGCGCGAGCCGGTCCCGCAACAAAGCTTGGGGCACTTCCTCGCGTCCCACCACAAGATGCAGGTGGTTCAGCGCGGCGCCCGACAAAAACGCAACATCTTCAAGGGTTTCAGCGCGTGCAGAGGTGACCCAGACGGGCATCCGGGGTAACGTGTCAAGGTCGCTGGTGTGATCAGATTGGGCAAATGTCATGCCCAAAGCCTACACTTGCGCGGCGCTTTCTGCCAGAAAATAGCGACCTAACCGCCCCGCCTTGTCGTTCGCTTCAGCGTCCAATAAGTTTGCATTATCGGACATTATGGAATAGGATGCCAGAAACGCGTAAAATTCACGGTTCAACACCGGATTCATGCTTCATGACTGGATTCTCGGACTTTCATGCACTTGCGCCGCGAGAGAGACAGAGGTTTGTGAGATTCCGGAGCGGTATTCATGAGACTGGGCGAGTCGGAATTGATGAGACTGAGACCAAAACCTGCCAAGATCGGTCCTCTGGTGTCGCGTTGCCCTTTAATCTGAGACGGGACGCGTTTGGCGGCAATTTTTGCCCTTAATTGTGAGATGAGGCTGTCATGAGGCCGACGCTTTTCGCGCGCCTTTGCGCGATGTGATCAACCGCGGCAAGCAATCGAGGCTCCTTCTCGAAGGCGCGCAAGAGAGCAACCCTTGCATAGTCGTCGATGCTTTTGCTGACGATGGCTGCCTTAGCCAAGGGATGAGATCGAGCGGCGGCGATTGCGGCGAGGCAGAACAGCCTAACTTCCGATCTGGGGTTCTGGACAGCGAACGACGGATCCCCGCGGAAGGTTTTGAGTGACATGGCAAAGGTGACTGCGCGCATTGCGCGCCGAAGTTGCTTGGGGCCGCGCGATCGCGCGGCGCACTCAAGCATCCCTGCCCCGCGGCGCGCTCGGAATATCAGTTTTCCGGATATTTGTTCCTCAAGGGGTTTGCCAAGGGTCTGCACAAGTCTCGTGCCGCAAACTTGGCAGTCAAATGCCCAGGCCCGCCTCCAATGCCTGAGCGAAAGACCCTCTCTGGAGCATTGCACGCAATGCTGGAATGGCATCTGAGCCGTCAGCGAGGCTTCTCGTGGGGTCATTGCCGGAAAGGTCAACGATCGCACAACATCTGGGTCGACTCGTGCGGCGTTGGCAATCCTCTCCGCCGTGGCCGCGTCGACACTGAAGTCCAAGGCGGTGCCATGCGCGGTATCAATTTTGATATGAGCCAACAGTTCCGCGTCATCGCAGTAGTTGGCCGCCGCCAGCCGAGATAACCAACCTGACAACAACTCGTCTG
>NZ_PXNU01000054.1:0-13347 GCF_041300735.1 Phaeobacter sp. SYSU ZJ3003
AAAGAAATATGCTCAGCGACATGTCGAAAAACCACGAGAAATCGAGCTCATACGTGCCAGTCGGGCCTTCGTCCAACGAGGACAACGAGAGAGATCGCTCTGACAGCGAGGCCCTGAGCCTGCCGTCCTTTCTGGCGGGCTCCGGCACACTCGATCGGCTGGTCGACACAGCCCGCGACTATGCGCGCGCGGCAGCTTCTGACAATACGCTGAAGGCCTATGCGATGGATTGGACGCACTTCACGCGCTGGTGCCGTATGAAGGGCGCCGAGCCGCTGCCTCCATCACCCGAAATGATTGGGCTCTATCTCGCGGACCTGGCGTCCGGGTCGGGCCCCTCCCCTGCCCTTTCGGTATCGACAATCGAACGCCGCCTGTCCGGCCTCGGTTGGAACTACGCGCAGCGGGGGTTCACTCTCGATCGCAAGAACCGCCACATCGCTACGGTGCTGGCGGGGATCAAGCGCAAGCACGCACGCCCACCGGTGCAGAAGGAAGCGATCCTGGCTGAAGACATCCTCGCGATGGTCGCCACCCTTCCTTTCGACCTGCGCGGGCTGCGGGATCGGGCAATCCTTCTTCTTGGATACGCCGGAGGCCTGCGCCGCTCGGAAATCGTCAGCCTCGATTGCGGAAAGGACGACACGCCGGACTCGGGCGGCTGGATCGAGATCATGGAGAAAGGTGCTCTACTCACCCTGAATGCCAAGACGGGTTGGCGCGATGTCGAGATTGGCCGCGGCTCCAAGGACCAGACCTGCCCGGTGCATGCGCTCGAACAATGGCTGCACTTCGCGAAAATCGACTTCGGCCCGATCTTTGTTGGGACCTCGCGCAATGGCAAGCGCGCCTCGGAAACGCGGCTCAACGACAAACATGTCGCGCGCCTGATCAAGCGGACCGTTCTGGATGCAGGCATCAGATCCGAGCTGCCCGAGAAAGAGCGCCTCGCCCTCTTCTCCGGCCACTCCCTGCGTGCCGGTCTCGCCAGTTCTGCGGAAGTCGACGAGCGCTATGTACAGAAACAGCTTGGCCATGCCTCCGCGGAGATGACCCGGCGCTACCAGCGCCGTCGCGATCGGTTCCGGGTGAACCTGACCAAAGCCGCTGGACTATAAAGATCAAGTTTCGTTGCTTCTGAGTGTTGTCAGAGCTGCGATGTGGCGAGGCAGATCGCAGCGGGAATGCAGAACATCAACGATGATGACTTCTTCAGGCCGATCCAGGAACACGAGGAAGTGCTCCCCTGCCCTGAGATATCTCAGGTCTTCGGCATCAGCGACCAGGATCGAGCAACTCCTACTATGTGCCTGCCCATTCACGATCGCTTCGCAACGGGAAAGAAGTTCGGCTTCGTAGATGTCCGCCTGGCGAAGCCCAAATTTCTCGATGGTCCAGCGGGCGATTTCGATGAGGCTTTCTTCCGCACGGCGGGTGAGCCGGAAAGTTCGGCTCATAATGTGGTCCGCGCCCTCGCAAAGGCCCGGCGAACCGCATCCGCCCCACTTCCTTCGGCCATGTCGCCATGTTCCGCTTGTTGAAGACCTTCCAAAAGGCCGCCCCGAATGCCAGTCAGCTGAGCCTCTTCCTGCTCAAGCAGTCGCAAACCCGCCCGCATAGCCTCGCTTACATTCTGGTATCGACCGGACGCGACCAATGCCTGAACCAACTTGTCTTGAGTTTCAGTCAGAACAACGTTTCGGGTCACCATGGAACACATCTCCCTATTGGCAATATATGCCAATAGGGGAGCTCGGTCAATGCTGCGAAGCCTTAAGCCGCCGCCGCCAAACTGTCGTTTATTAGTGATATGTAAAACTGCAAGAAGCATGATTTGATGCCCTTGATAGGCTACGCGCGAGTTTCCACAGAGGATCAGACCCCCCTGCCCCAGTCTGAGGCCCTTCAGTCTGCGGGTTGCGTAGAGATCTTTGAAGAACACGCCTCAGGCGGCAATCGTGCGCGGCCAGTACTTGCCCGCGTGCTCGAACGCGTCCAGAGCGGCGACACGCTGGTTGTCGTTCGGATCGACCGGCTTGCACGGTCTCTGTCGCACTTGCTGGAGGTGATCGAACGTCTGGAGGCCAAGGGCGCTTTTTTCCGCTCCCTGCAGGACCCCATCGACACTGCATCGCCGCAAGGCAAGTTCACGTTGCAGGTTCTGGGCGCAGCGGCCGAGTTCGAACGTGCCCTGATCCGCGAACGCACCAAGGCTGGGCTTGCCTCGGCACGCGCCAAAGGGCGCGTAGGTGGCAACCCAGGGCTTCGCGCCAAGGACCCCGCCGCGCTTCGCAAGGTGCGGCTGGCGCGACAGGACGGCTACATGGAGCGCCTGAACGAGACCGCGCAGGATTGGGTGCCCCACGTGCGACGCCTACGGCCGGATATGGCCTGGGAAGATGTTTTGCGAATCATTAATGGCCCCCTGCCCCACGACCGGCACTGGACCCAAAGCCGCCTACTCCGTGCTGTGAAAGCCTATGTCCGCGACGGGTTTCTACCAGATGAAGTGCTTGGCCGCGCCGGGCGCCGAGAAACTGATGACCGCCTGCCGGCTATCGTGGCTGCCATCAAAGGCTCGGACCCAAAAATCACACTCCAGGCGATCTGCGAACGGCTGGAATCCATGCGTGAGCGCACCCCTCGAGGCCGCACCAGCTGGCAACCGTCCTCCGTCAGGATGCTGTTGGAACGAGCGGAGCGACTTGGATTGCTGGTCAGGTACGTGGATTGACGACGCTCGGCCGGCTTTCGATGAGCAAGGCGTTGTGCAAGTCCTCGCTCCACAGCGTCGTGCACCCGGCGATCAGCGCGGCTGACATGATCATCGTGTCATAGACCGATTACTCTTACTTCTCTGCCAGCTCGCGACCCACTTGATGGGTTTGAACCGTTATGTCCACGAAAGGCCATAAGGACTTCATACCCTCAAGAAGCGCTCCGGTATCTTCCTAGCTGAGCCGAGTTTTCCGCCGACAATTGACCATCGCTTCGTTGAGGACCTGGGCGCTTGCCCGAGGTCCCTGCCCCAGAATTTCCACTGCTCTCTCAGCCTTTGGAGCATCGTCAAACAGGTAGAGCACAACATTTGTGTCTGCGAATTCAGCGTTCATGCGCGGCGTCGCGGCTTAGACGCGCGTCCTTGGGCAGTTTCCCGCGAAATCGCCTTAACCCTTGCAGGACTTCATCGGCGCTAGGTTGGCGCTTGACCAGAATGGTTCCGTCTCCCTTTACCAGGTCGATCTGGTCGCTTTCCTTTAGGCCCAGTTCCCGCACAAGATCCGCGGGTAGCCGGACGGCAAGGGAGCTTCCCCATTTGGCAACTCGCATGGTGTCCTCTCAGGTATGGATAAACATCCGTGTATACTTAAAACCATCAATAGGTAAGCTTTGTTCGTTTAAGGCATTGTCCTGTCTACGCCGTGCTTTGTGCCGGATACTGTTTCCGCGACGCGAGAAGCCGCGATGCCCCCTACCCTGCTGGGGATCATCGACGCCTCAGACAACAGGGCCTTGACCATCCATGCTCATGAAGTGCGTTTGATCTGATCGTTTGGGCCCGGCACCCAAGTATCTATGTAACTTTGAATGTCGATCCAATTGTGCCGTGGATTTGCCGTAGGTCTGTAGTTGCGTTGTCCGATCCGGCCTGAGTTCTCTGTAACTCTCGTTAACCGGATTTTCGGTCAAGACACCGATGAGAAACCGAGCGTTAGCGACACGCAGTCTGCGCCAGATGCACTCTTGAACCACAAGTTTGTGTGTGCTGTTAACAGCTGTTAACTCGGGAAGGTGCGTGGCTCCCCTAGTAGCGCTCGGGCTCAATAGCACAAATTGTGGATAAAATCCTTGACTTAACATGGTGAATCACGGCCATTAGAGTCAAGTTGCGCAAATAAGCGCGTTCGAGCAGAGAATTAGCAACTATGTTTCAGACGGCACCCATCGAAGCGGCCTCCCAATCCGAGCTTACAAGCCAAATGGCCGCGCGTCTACACACCGCGCTCACGACGCATCTTCAACAGGCCTACGCACCCGATCAGCGTAAGAATTTGAGACTATTCAGCGCAACAGAGACTGCTGACCTGCTTGGCGTGACCGGTCAATTCCTGCGCAAGTGCCATAGCGACGGATCGTTGCCTGAGCCGGACGTCATCAAGAATGGACGACGCTTTTATTCCGGGGAAGAGATCCTGCAAGCGCGCCATTTCCTCGAGGCAAGCTCTCGAAAACCCGGCAAGTATCTTCCTGGGCGTCGCGAGGGTGACAAGCTTCAGGTCATTCAGCTGATGAATTTCAAAGGTGGATCTGCAAAGTCAACCTCTGCGATCCATCTGTGTCACTACCTTGCTTTGAACGGATACCGGGTGCTGGCGATCGACTTGGATCCACAAGGGAGCCTCACAGGCTTTTGCGGGATTCAAACTGAACTGGAGTTTGAGGGCGCGTCGATTTACGACGCACTGCGCTATGACGATCCAGTGCCGATGTCTGAAGCTATCGTGGAAACCTATTTCCCTGGCTTGCATTTGGCACCTGCCCGCCTTGTGCTGAGCGAATTTGAGACTGAAACGGCGGTCAACGCAGGGCGCGGTGTCGCGTTTTTTGAGAAGCTCAGTCTAGCGATCCAGTCCGTTGAAAGCGACTACGATGTGGTGGTGATCGACAGCCCGCCAGCTCTCGGGTTTTTGACTCTGACCGGCCTTTATGCTGCGACCTCTGTCATCGTGCCGATGACGCCCAGCATGCTCGATCTCGCCTCTACACAGCAGTTTGTCGAGATGACATCTGCATATCTCGGGGTGATCGAGGATACGGGCGTTAAACTCGATCATGATTTCTTCTCTTTTCTCATTACGCGGGACGATCCGAGCGACATTCCCAGTCAGCAGATTGTGAGCTTGATGCGTGCCCTGTTCCAAGATCGTGTCGTTGGGGCGACGGGACTGCGCAGTACGGCAATTGGCGATGCGTCGATGCTCAAGATGTCGATCTATGAGGTTGCACGATCCGAAATGACGCGGTCGACCTACGATCGGGCAAAGAACAGCATGGATGCAGTAGGTGCGGAAATCGCAGGAATGCTTCAACAGGCATGGGGACGTTAGTCATGGCAATGGGGAAGAATAAGACCGGTATCATGGCGGCGATCACAGCGGCAAGCGAGGCATCGAAGGAGGGTGCGTCCGACAGGGCCCATCGGACCTTGCCGAAGGGAACTATCGGTTCGGTCCGTGCGGGTCTCGGGGGCATTCAGGAAATCGATACCAACTTGATCCTTGCCTGGGGCCCGAAGGATCGGCTGGATATCGAGTTAACAGCTGTTAACAGTGGCGCGCCAAATGAATCCATTCTGGACCTCGCCACCAGTATCGCTGAGTCGGGCCAGCAAGTTCCAGTGCTTCTGCGTCCCTCAAAGGATCGTGACGGTCATTTTGAAGTCATCTATGGCCAGCGACGCATACTTGCGTGCCGCCATCTAGGCATGCCGGTGCGGGCTCTGATCCGCACGCTCGATGATACCGATGCTCTCATGGCGAAGGGGCTCGAGAATGCCGGCCGTGAGGAGCTAAGCTACTATGAACGTGTTCGGTTCGCACAGGCGATTCTGGAGCAGGGGTACTCCCGCGCGGAAGCATGCCAAGCTTTGGCGATCAGTAAGAACACTCTTTCGCAGCTTGAACGTATCAATCGGCTTGTGCCCGTGGCGGTTGGTGAAGCCATCGGTGCGGCCCCGGGCGCAGGGCGCCCGAAATGGACGACCCTCGCTACAGCGTTCGAGAAGGACCAACTTTCGGAGGGGCGTGTATTGGATGTGCTTGGTCAATCTGGTGCCCTTGATTCCGACGGGCGGCTGGACCTCGTCCTTAAAGAAATTGGCAAACGAGGCAAGCAGGAGCGATCTGTTGAAGAGCGCTCGCCTGTTCCCGGTGTGCAGATCAAGAGTGGAAAATCGGGACTCTCAGTGACCGTCAAGCGGGCAGGGGAGAACACGAGATTCGCGAATTGGCTGGATCAGAATCTGGACCAGCTCATTCAGGATTCCTTCGATCGGTTCCAATCAGAGAGCCACGAAGGATAGCGGCGGTTAACAGCTGTTAACCGCCAAGATAGAGGCAACGAGCAAAAAGGAGAACGGCACCAAAAAGAAAACCCTCGAAACCGAAGTCCCGAGGGCTGCTGCGCACAAGGCGCGATTTGTTTTCACACCACAATCCTAGCAGCCCGCGAATCGCTAAACAACGAAAAACGTCTTCGGGCGAACAGGTTTTCTGTGCCTAGATAAAAAATGACAAAATTCAATGATGCTCCGCATGGAGCGACTGGGACAGTCATGCCTCAGAAGGGTGGAGGTATGTCTAATATCAACCAACCCTCGGGGTGGCGCAAAGCGACGGCCGGACTCGCGGTCGCTGAACAGCACGCACAGGCCGGTGAAAGATCAACCGTGCCCAAGTCACAGGCCTTTGTCGCCGTGAAACGCGTTGGCGCACATATTGGCCTCAAGGCTGGCGACGTGGTGCTTCTCGATACGCTTGGAGCCTTCACACAGGCCCAGGACTGGGAGAAGGGACAGCGTCCGATCGTCTGGGCGTCCAACGCCTATCTGATGGAGCAGACAGGCTTCTCGCTCTCGGCGCTCAAGCGCCATGCGCGGCGTCTGGCCGAGATCGGCGTGATAGCCTTCAAGGACAGCCCCAATGGCAAGCGTTGGGGCCACAGAGACGCTGACGGTCGTATCATCGAGGCCTATGGCTTTGATTTGTCGCCGCTGTCGGCTCGCGCCGAAGAGTTTCAGCAGCTACATGCTGAACTGCAGGCCGAGCGTGAGCTCTGCCAGCGCCTGAAACGCCAGATCACGGTTGCGCGCCGGATGATCCGCGCGAGGATCGACGCGGCCCTCAGCGGCGCTCTGAGAGGCCCCTGGACGCAACTCACAGGTCTCTTTGAGGATCTTTTGGACCGCCTCCCACGCCGGAACACGGCCTCTGAGACGCTTGCGCGGCTTCTGGAGTGGTTCAGGGAACTCCAGGAGCGTGTCGAGGCGATGTATCTCAAGGCAGTTCGAGCGGATGAAGTTGTGGATAACACCGCAGAATTTACCGAACAAGTTAGTGAAAAGACTCTAGAAATGAACCCCAGGGAGGTCATTTCTGAACCTCATATACTAATTACAACTCAACTTAATCCTGTAACCTGTAATCGCTCAGAAACTGAGCAAACGGCGGGCGTGGTGCCAAATGCGCCGCCCGAAGAGCGGGTTGATAGGGAGTTGGAAGATTGGATTGCAAAAACCCGCAAAAAACGCGGGGCAGCGCTCGATTTGCCGACCGTGATGCAGGCATGCCCTGAATTCGCGTCCTGGGCACGCAATATGGGCGGGTACCTGAAGGATTGGGGCGATCTCCATCGCGTTGTCGGGCAGCTCAGGCCGATGATCGGCGTCTCAGAGCACGCTTGGAACCTCGCGCAGGACCGTCTCGGGCCCCAAATCGCGACTGCGGCGCTGGTTCTCACGTTCGACAAGCATTGCGCCGGAGAAGTGGCGTCTCCGGGCGGATATCTGCGCGGTATGGTCGAGAAGGCCGGGGCAGGGGAGCTGCATCTCGAGCGCAGTTTTTATGGCCGGTTGAGCGGACAGGCGGCGTGAAGCGATGCGCAAGCAATTGTCCCGCGGTCCAAGTTCCAAGTGGGGCATGCGGAGATTGCTGCCTGTATTCTCCGCACCTTCTGCGGTGTTTGCTGTTGTCTTGCGGAGATTGTGCGGTATAATCTCCGCAAGGAATGCGTAAAATATGACCTACATTCACGAACTCCCTGAGTGGCCGCAGTTTACCTGGGATAAGTCCAAGCTGTCTTCACAACTTGCCGCGGTCCGTCACCGCCAAGGCAAGCTCTTGGGGCGCATGGAGGGTCTTGGCTTTGATCTTCGCAACGAGGCGATGCTCAGAACACTGACCAGTGATGTCGTCAAAAGCAGCGAGATCGAGGGGGAAACGCTCGACAAGGATCAGGTGCGCTCATCTATCGCAAAGCGGTTGGGTCTGGAAATTGGCGGACTGATCCCGTCTGATCGCCATGTTGATGGTGTCGTCGAGATGATGCTGGACGCGACCCAAGCGTATGACCAGCCACTGGATGCGGAGCGTCTGTTCGGCTGGCATGCGGCTCTCTTTCCGACCGGGCGAAGCGGAATGACCCGGATCAGGGTGGGCAATTGGCGGGGCGGTCCCATGGAGGTTGTATCAGGGCCCTATGGCCGCGAACGGGTGCACTTTGAGGCGCCGGAAGCCGCGCGGCTCAACGCAGAGATGACGCGGTTTCTGTCCTGGTTCAACCAGACACCCGACACGGACCCAGTAATCCATGCCGCTATCGCGCATCTGTGGTTCGTTACGATCCATCCTTTCGACGATGGCAACGGCCGCATTGCGCGCGCGATCGCGGATATGGCGTTGGCGCGATCCGAACGCAGTTCACAGCGGTTCTACAGCATGTCGACCCAAATCCGGCAGGAGCGGAGCGCTTACTACGACATGCTCGAAACGACCCAGAAAGGGGGACTCGATATCACGGCTTGGCTCGTTTGGTTCCTGGATTGCCTGGATCGTGCATTCGATGGTGCAGAGATCATCCTAGAGACCGTGTTCCAGAAGGCGCGGTTCTGGGAGCAATACGGAGCGGCCAAACTAAACGACCGCCAACGGGACATGCTCAATCGCCTGCTTGATGGGTTCGAAGGAAAACTCACGACGTCGAAGTATGCGAAGATCGAAAAGTGCTCACAAGACACAGCCTATCGCGACATCCTTGACCTGATCGACTTGGGAGCCCTGGAGAAAGATGAGGGCGGTGGGCGTAGTACCAGTTATTCCCTGACAGCGACGTAGAGAGGCTTTTCACAGGTGCGGTACGCGATAGGTGCATCCCGTGAAGATGTCAGCAAATCACCTCACATTCGTGACAGCCGTTCTTCGTCATCCACGACGTTAAGTGAACCGCTCTTGCCATCCCAAGCCCACAGGACGATGTTGAAGTCCGATGACGATGCGCCCTTCGCAAAACTCTGGATCAGAAGCCCTGCAAACCCATCCGCAATGAGCGCGGTTGCTAAATCCTGTGTCGGCACAGGTTGGCCATCGAGCATCTTCATGCGCCATCCAGGGTCGGCAAGCATCGTCGTTGTCGTGCCATACCGTTCAAGCCCCTCCTGATCGCGAGTGTCGAAAATAGGCCCAAGGTCGGCCTTGTAGGACACCAGGATCGTGGGTTGCAGGCTGCCGACCTGGTTGGCCTCTCTAAGAGCGGTCGCGGGATCGAGCGAGGTGTAGAGGGCAGGGGTGCCCTTGGCGTTAAAGCGCCCTCCATAGAGTTCAGCGCCTCGTCCGGACAGAGGTTCACGCGCATAGACCGGGTTCAGGGCGCGATAGAGTGGCCCTGTGTAGCGCCCATCTTTCAGCGGCATCAGGCAAAGACGCCCGCATCGACCGCATCGATGTATTCCAGAACTTGCTGAGCTTTGCCTTCCTGCACCAGCTGCATGGCTGTCCGGCCATCAAAGCCGGGCAGGGGCTCTGAACGGTACCATGCATAGGCCATCAGTTCCGAGCCGAAGCGGGGCTCGACTTTGTTCAGCACCTCGACCAATTCGCGCAGGCGGCGCTGCGTCTTGTCCGAACCGATGCGGGTTCGCCTCTGCAACGCGTCTTTGCCCAAGCCGACGGTCAATGCGATTTCTTCTGCTGACGTGCGTAGCACCGCAGCGATCTTGCGCGGTTCGAATTGCCCAGCTTCAGCAAAGTTCGTGATGTGCATGATCTATGTTCCTACAGTGATACTGACGGTATATAGCGACAATATTGCTGAATTTCAAGATGTCAGGAGGTGCTGCGCCTTCGTTTCCCATGCTAATCCCCAACGCTGCATTGCTCTGAACGCCGGAAATCCTGATTTTTGGGCCTGAAAAGTCGCAGTAGGCGCGCTTTTTGCCGATCGAGAACATCAGATAAGTTATTGATAATATGCTAAAGACTGCTGCGGTCGGGCTCGGGTTGCCGATATACCTTGCCGATCTTGGACCCCAACCGGCACTGACTGCATGAAGTCCTTGGGAACCGCGGTGGTGTCGGGCCCTTGTCAGTTTCCGCGGTCCAGTTGGCGGTTGGAAAGTGAAAGTATTCTTCGGGTTTTGTGACTGACGGATGAGGGCCTTTGGGGTCCTTCAGATGGGTCCAGGCCGGGTTCCGGTCTGCCGTTCCTGATGAAGGGCATTCCCATGCAAACAGGTGTCTTGCGCGTGCTCCGCGCAACCGCCGCCTCCTGGTGGCGGCATAGAGAGCTACGCCGAACTGGCCAGACGACGCTGGCACGGCGGCTCGAACGCCAGACCGTTCTCCGCGATCTCGGCTATCTCAGGCAGGCGGCGACGCTGCCGAATGCCCATGTGATCTGCGGAGACGGCGGCACGTTCATCCATCTCGGCTGGACCACGGTGTCGAGTTTCGCGCCAATCGAGCGCTTTCCCTTGGCCGCTCTAGCGGTCGCGCGAGGCACGCCGTTCATCGATCTCCGACCCGTCACCGATGGCATCGCATTCGCGAATCTGCCGCGGGTGACGCGGGGCGGATCGGTCGATCCTGACCATTCGGGTGCCGGCAGCTCCGTCTCGCTGACCAACTACATCGACATGGTCGAAAAGCTCGGCGCGGGGATCGTCAACGATCCGCGGCCCCGGCAGTCAACCTGACTCCCAATCTTCTTACCAATACACGAAAGGAGGCCAGCCATGGCCCGATCCCGCACGCCCAAATTCGATGCCTCCGAGGTCATCACAAACGAAATCATCCGTATCATCGAGCGCGGCGTCCTGCCGTGGCGCAAGCCATGGACCGCAGGTGGCAGCTCTCGCCCCCTGCGCGTGGGCGGTGAACCCTACCAGGGGATCAATAACTTCCTACTGACCATGCGCACCGTGATGGCGGGCCACAGCTCGCCGTTCTGGATGACGCTGCCGCAGGCCAATGCGTTGGACGCAAAGGTGCGCAAGGGCGAAAAGTCCTCTGTCGTCGTTTATTACGGTCAAAGCCGGAAAGACGCGGGCGGCGATGAGCATGACCGCAGCGACGGGGATGATCACTCCGAGGAAGCCCGTATATTCCGCTTTCAGAAATCCTATCGCGTGTTCAATGCCTGCCAGATCGATGGCCTGCCCGACAGTTTCTACCCTGACCCGGAGCCCGTGCCCGAGCATCCGCCGTCCGAGCCGATCCTGCACATGCAGGCGTTTTTCGATGCCATCGACATCACGACCGTCTTCACAGGAACGGAAGCGTACTATTTGCCCCCCGTGGACAAGGTTTACATGCCATCCATCACGCGGTTCCAGGACCCGCGCAATTTTTACGGGGTCTGGGCCCATGAGCTGGCCCATAATGCCGCGCTCCGGTTTATGCCGCGCTTGTTCAGGCGAAGTCTTGTTTCCTGCGGTTTTTGTCGTTTTCCGGCTGCATAAGACTGTAGTTCAGAACCGCCATGTGAGCGTGGCGAACTGCGCAATTGGGGCCAGCGATCTGCCATAGGTGCAACCTTCAACCAAAAGAAGGAAACACTCATGGAAAACGATACGCACCCAGATCAAACGACGAGGCGGAAACTGAAAGCTGGCAGCCATGCCGATCGCTTTGCCCTACAGATCGAGGCGGAGGGATACGGCCTCCGTTCCATCGCCAATTACAGAACCACAGCCGAGGCGCTTTGGGCGGCGATGCTGGAGGCAGACGTCTGTCCCACTGAGCTGACCGATGATCGTGTGGACCATCTGGCGGCGTCGATCATCAGTGCGGCTTCTGCGAGAGACCAAAAGCACTGTCGGTACCGCATCAATCGGTTCAGGGATTATCTCATTGAAAATGCAGGCGCACCGCCGCGCTCAAAACCGCCGCTGGACATGTCACCGAGGGCCTGCCTGAAACGGGAATACGAAACCTATCTTCGCAGTCAGCGCGGCTTGTCTGAGGACACAATTTATCACTGCCTACGGTTTTATGACCGGTTCCTGACCGCGAAGTTCGGCACCGGTTTAGGTGATCTGAATACGATCAAACCCGGCGACATCACTGGGTTCATCCTTCGACTGCGGGAGGCCCAAAACGCGCCACGCGACAAAACCGGCCCGTCTCACCTTCGTAATCTGTTCCAGTTCCTGTTCTGGAGCGGCAAGACGGAGCGAAACCTGAGCAACGCCGTGCCAAAGGCGCGGCAGCCGAAACCTACAGGCATTCCGAGGTATCTGGAGCCGGAACAGGTCAACCGGCTCATTGAGGTGGTGCGCGGCCACAAGAAAACGGGCCGACGCAACTATGCAATGCTGATGCTGATCGCCCGGCTGGGCCTTCGGCCCCCAGAGGTGACGGCGATAGAACTGGACGATATCGACTGGCGTGCTGGTGAAATCCTGATCCGCGGCAAGAGGCAGTTGCACGACCGGATGCCGATGTCGGCGGAGGTTGGTGAGGCGATTGTCGATTACATCAAGAATGAGCGCCGGGGCCCGGACCGCGCGCTGTTCGTGTCGGTGAAACCGCCGTTCAAGAGGTTCAAGGACGCGCAGATCCTTCGCTGGATTTTGCGGGATGCCTATGACGCGACCGGCATTAGTCCGCCGCAAGCCTATATCGGCACGCACATTCTGCGGCACAGCCTGGCCACCGACATGCTGCGAAAAGGCGCGTCGCTTGCCGAGATTGGAGATGTGCTACGACACCGATCTGCGATGAACACGACAATCTATGCACAACATGATGTTGATGCCCTGCGCACGATCTCGCGTCCTTGGCCAACGGCGGAGGAAGTACAATGAAGACGCTTTCTCAACGACTTGACGAGTACCTGGTTCTTCGGCGTTCGATGGGTTTTGATCTCTCCTTCGATGAACGGGTCCTCCGCAAGTTCGTCAGCTTTGCCGACGACAACGGGTTCCATATCATCTCGACGCCCTTGTTCCTCGATTGGAAGGCAAACTACGGCAGCGCGGACAACAACACATGGTCTCATCGCCTTGGTATGGTACGCAGGTTTGCCTTCTGGCTTGCGGAGCACGATGATCAGACCGAAATCCCGTCCAGCCAGCTTGTCACAGGCCGATACCGACGACGGGTGCCGTATATTTACGCGCCCAGGCAGATCGCGGAACTTGTCGCCGAGGCCGGTCGGCTGCCGTCACCCTATGGCCTCCGAGCCGCTTTGTGGCAGACCCTGTTCGGCTTGATCGCGGTGACGGGTGCTGCGCGACAAACTGGATGAGATTCCGCGTCAATCAGGATGAGACGTTGCGGCGGGCGTGTGTCG
>NZ_PXNU01000055.1:0-869 GCF_041300735.1 Phaeobacter sp. SYSU ZJ3003
GTCCTGGCGCTTGGCGAAGTTGAACAGCTCCGGCGTCTCGTCGATGAACTTGGTGGTGTATTCATTGTTGAGGAAAGTCGGGTGCTTCAGCAGGTTCTCGACAAAGGCGATATTGGTGCTGACCCCGCGCACCCGGAATTCGCGCAGCGCCCGGTCCATGCGGGCAATCGCCTTTTCCGGGGTCGGCGCCCAGGCGGTGACCTTGGTCAACAGGCTGTCGTAATAGCGCGTGATCACCCCGCCCGCATAAGCGGTGCCGCCATCAAGGCGAATGCCCATGCCGGTGGCCGAGCGATAGGCGGTGATGCGGCCGTAATCGGGGATGAAGTTGTTGAGCGGATCCTCGGTGGTGACCCGGGTCTGCAGCGCATGGCCATTGAGACGAATTTCGGACTGGTCCGCCTTGCCGGTGGCTTCGGCCAGGGGCTTGCCTTCGGCGATCAGGATCTGCGCCTGCACGATATCGATGCCGGTGACTTCCTCGGTGACGGTATGCTCCACCTGCACCCGCGGGTTCACCTCGATGAAGTAGAACTTGCCGGTTTCCATATCCATCAGGAATTCGACGGTGCCGGCGCATTCGTAGTTCACATGGGCACAGATCCTGCGGCCCAGATCGCAGATCTCGGCGCGCTGCGCCTCGCTCAGGTAAGGCGCCGGGGCGCGCTCCACGACTTTCTGGTTGCGGCGCTGGACTGAGCAATCCCGCTCGAACAGATGATAGATCTCACCGTGCTTGTCGCCAAGGATCTGCACCTCGACGTGGCGGGCGCGGGTGATCATCTTTTCGAGATAGCCTTCGCCATTGCCAAAGGCGGCTTCGGCCTCGCGGCGCCCTTCCAGAACTTTCTCTTCCAGCTCAGCCTCGG
>NZ_PXNU01000056.1:0-30679 GCF_041300735.1 Phaeobacter sp. SYSU ZJ3003
AACCTCGGTCGCGGGAATGACCGGCACGCCTGCCTCGATCGCGACGCGCCGCGCCGAGGCCTTGTCGCCAAGGGCGCGCATGGTCTCGGCCTTGGGGCCGATGAAGGTGATGCCATTGCGGGCGCAGGCATCGACGAAATCAGGGTTTTCCGACAACAGCCCATAGCCCGGATGGATCGCATCTGCGCCGGATTCCTTCGCGACCCGGATGATCTCGTCAATCGACAGGTAGGCCGCCACAGGCCCCAAGCCTTCGCCGATCCGGTAGGCCTCATCCGCCTTGAACCGGTGCAGGCCAAGCTTGTCCTCTTCGGCGTAGACCGCAACGGTCTTCTTGCCCATCTCATTCGCAGCCCGCATCACGCGGATCGCTATCTCGCCGCGGTTGGCGATCAGAATTTTCTTGAAGTCGGTCATATCTTCCCCCGAGGTCGTTCAGTCTGGCGATGTGTTAGGCGCATCTTGGCGTGCAGTATACCCGTAGTACTGGGTAGTGCGGGGCATGATTGCGCTCTCATTTTGTGCTTTTCCGCCGCGCGGAGCGAAAGCGGGCTCACGGGGCAGTGTGGTTGAGCGGTCTGGCCGCTGGCAAAGAGGCAAGATCCGGCGTGCCGAGCTGGCCCATGTTCGCCTCCAGATCCTTTTTCAGGATGTCGATCAGATGGTCGGGACCGGTCGGCCCCAGCGCGGCCAGCGCGAAGTGAAAGGCGCGGCCGAGCATGACGAAATCGGCGCCAAGCGCCAGCGCCCTGAGGATGTCGAGGCCGCCTTCGATGCCGCTGTCAAAGATCAGCGGCAGGTCCGTGGCGGCGCGCAGCTCGGGCA
Source organism: Phaeobacter sp. SYSU ZJ3003 (assembly GCF_041300735.1). NCBI lineage: Bacteria > Pseudomonadati > Pseudomonadota > Alphaproteobacteria > Rhodobacterales > Roseobacteraceae > Phaeobacter > Phaeobacter sp. SYSU ZJ3003. The sequence continues at coordinate 826 of NZ_PXNU01000056.1, forward strand.
GCACTTCGATGGCGGCGGGGCTTCCGTCGAACTGGCGCCCGGCGTGGTTCGACACCCAGAGCCCATCGACGCCAATTTTCTCCAACGGCTGCGCGTCCTCGGCGCGCATCACGCCCTTGATCACAAAAGGACCATCCCAGTGATCGCGCAGCCAGCGCGCGTAGTCCCAATCGGGCGAGGTGCGCAGCAGATACCCGATATGGGCGGTGGAGGAACGGCTCTCACCAGTGGCCTCGGCGGTGTATTTGTCGAGGGTACGCATATGCGGCATGCCGCCCTCGTGTCGGTGCTGACGGGCCATGCCCATGGCCCAGGCCGGGCGCATCGCTACCTGCGCCAGCAGGCGTGGCGTGAGGCGCGGCGGCTGGGTGAGGCCGGATCGCGTTTGCCGTTCCCGCCGTGAGGCGACAGGGACATCCACGGTCAGCACCAGCACCTTGAAGCCCGCGTCCCGGGCCCGGGCCAGCATGTCCTTGCGGATGCCTTCGTCCTTGGGGGGGTAAAGCTGGAACCAGGCCTGCTCGCCCAGATGCGGCGCCAGATCTTCGGGGGATTGGCTTGCAACGGTCGACAGGCTGTAGGGAATGCCGGTGCGGGCGCCGCAGCGGGCCAGGTGGCCTTCGGCATCTGGCCAGATCAGTCCCGACATGCCCACCGGCGCAATGCCAAAGGGCAGGGGCAGCGTCGCGCCAAACAGCTGCGTCGACAGGTCGATCTCAAGCGGGCCATGCAGGATGGAGGGCAGGAAGCCGACCCGGTCCAGCGCGGTGCGGTTGCGCCTTTGGGTGGCTTCGGTGCCGGTGGCGCTGTCCAGATACTCCCAGACAAAGCGGGGCAGGCGCTTGCGTGCTGCTGCGCGCAGGTCAGACAGGCCGGGGTAATGCAGGTGCAGATCCTGGTGCATGTTCATGCGGCGCATAATTGCTGCTTTGCAGCGAAAGTCTAGCGAAAATGTTACAGAATTCTAACAGGGGCCCAGGCGGGCGCAGACAGCGGCGCCACTGGGGAGCGGTTCGCGGTAAAAAAGAGGCGTGAACATAGTGTGAACGTCCCCTTTCCCGCGCAGATGAATCACGCTAGGATCACGCCCATGAGCAGTTTCGATGAAATGGACGCCTTTGAGGGCGCTTCCCTCTCCGCCCGCGCCATGGCTGCGCGCCCCAAACCCTATCTGGATGGGCTGAACCCAGCCCAGCGGGACGCCGTGGAATGCCTAAACGGGCCGGTTCTGATGCTGGCGGGCGCAGGCACCGGCAAGACTAAGGCGCTGACCACCCGGATCGTGCATCTGCTGACCCTTGGACAGGCGCGCCCGAATGAGATCCTCGCCGTGACCTTTACCAACAAGGCGGCGCGCGAGATGAAAGAGCGGGTCGGCCGGATGCTGGGCCAGCCTGCCGAGGGCATGCCCTGGCTCGGCACCTTTCACTCGATCTGCGTCAAGCTGCTGCGCCGCCATGCAGAACTGGCCGGGCTGAAGTCGAATTTCACCATTCTGGACACTGACGATCAGATCCGCCTCCTGAAGCAGCTGATCCAAGCCGCCGGGATCGATGACAAACGCTGGCCCGCGCGGATGCTGGCCGGGATCATCGACGACTGGAAGAACCGCGCCCTGACACCGGAGAGCGTGCCAGTGGCCGATGCCAGCGCCTATAACCATCGCGGCACCGAGTTCTACGCCCAGTATCAGGCCCGCCTGAAAGAATTGAATGCCGTCGATTTTGGCGATTTGCTGCTGCATATGGTGACGATTTTCCAGAATCATCCGGATGTGCTGTCTCAGTATCAACGCTGGTTCCGCTACATCATGGTCGACGAATATCAGGATACCAACGTCGCGCAGTATATGTGGCTGCGGCTGCTGGCGGCCGGGCACAAGAATATCTGCTGTGTCGGCGATGACGATCAGTCGATCTATGGCTGGCGCGGCGCCGAGGTGGGCAATATCTTGCGGTTCGAAAAGGACTTTCCCGGTGCCAAGGTGGTGCGGCTAGAGCAGAATTACCGCTCGACCGAGCATATCCTGGCGGCGGCCTCCGGCGTGATCCGGGGCAATGCAGGGCGTCTGGGCAAAGAGCTGTGGACCGAGGCAACTGGCGGCGAAAAGGTGCGCCTGATCGGCCATTGGGACGGTGAAGAAGAAGCGCGCTGGATCGGGGAAGAGATCGAGGCCATGCAGCGCGGCACCCGTGGGCAGGATCCGGTGGATCTGAACCAGATGGCGATTCTGGTGCGCGCCAGCCACCAGATGCGCGCCTTTGAGGACCGTTTCCTGACCATCGGCTTGCCCTACCGGGTGATTGGCGGGCCGCGATTCTACGAGCGGCTCGAGATTCGCGACGCTATGGCCTATTTCCGGCTGGTGGTCTCGCCGGAGGACGATCTGGCCTTTGAGCGCATTGTCAACACGCCCAAGCGGGGCCTTGGCGACAAGGCACAGCAGAAGATCCAGATCGCGGCGCGCGAGAATGGCGTTTCGCTGCTCGAAGGGGCACGGCTGGCCGTCGACAGCGGTGAGATCAAGGGCAAGGGCGGCGCTGCGCTGCGTCAGCTGACCGAGGATCTGCGCCGCTGGGGTCGGATGGCAGGCGATTCCGACATCAGTCATATGGAGCTGGCCGAGATCATCCTGGACGAAAGCGGCTATACCACCATGTGGCAGATGGACAAGAACCCGGATAGCCCGGGCCGTTTGGAGAACCTCAAGGAACTGGTGAAGGCGCTGGAGAATTTCGAGAACCTGCAAGGCTTCCTCGAACACGTCAGCCTGGTGATGGACAACGATAAACAGGACGCCGAGCAGAAGGTCAGCATAATGACCCTGCACGCGGCCAAGGGTTTGGAGTTTCCAGCCGTCTTCCTGCCGGGCTGGGAGGACGGGCTGTTCCCCTCGCAGCGGTCGATGGATGAAAGCGGTCTCAAAGGGCTCGAGGAAGAGCGGCGCCTTGCCTATGTGGGCATCACCCGGGCGGAGAAGATCTGCACGATTTCCTTTGCGGGTAACCGCCGGGTCTTTGGCCAGTGGCAGTCGCAGTTGCCCTCGCGGTTCATTGATGAACTGCCTGAAGAGCATGTGGAGGTGCTTACGCCGCCGGGTCTATACGGCGGCGGCTATGGCGCAGCGGCGGGCGGTACGCCAGTGCAGTCCCGAATCGACGAACGGATGGCGCAGGCGGATGGCTATAATTCGCCGGGCTGGAAGCGCATGCAGGCGCGGGCCGGGGAGCGCGGGCTGTCGCAGCCAAGGGAAAGCCGCAATCAGGTGATCGATTTGACGGCGACCTCCAGCTTTACGATTGGCGAGCGGGTGTTTCACCAGAAATTTGGCTATGGCGCGATCACCGGTATCGAAGGTGACAAGCTGGAAGTGGATTTCGAAAAGGCCGGGGTGAAAAAGGTGATCGCGAAATTCGTCACCGCCCATGACGATGTGCCGTTTTGAGCTGTGCCGGAGCCAGTCTGCTTTCTGGCTGCCCTGAGCATATTAATCTGAAAATGGAATGATGCGGTCGGATCGCGTTGCGATCCGATCCGGGCGCGGGGGCGCTGGCAGCGATGCTGCCAGCGCCCCCGCGCCATTGCCCCGTTGCAACGGCTGCGGAGCGAGAAGGGTGGGCGCGCAGCGGCTGGCGATGGTGTCGGGTGATTTCTGGGGGGCGTGAAATGCAAAAACGGCGGTGCCAGGGAGGAGGAAGGCACCGCCGTTCTTTTCAACATTCGGCCAAATGGGAGGAGAGACCGAATGTATCAGCGTCCGGGTCTGATCCCGGTATGAGGTGCGGCGACACCAGGGAGGAGGAGAGGTGCCGCCGCTCTGAGCAACATCTGGCCAAATGGGAGGAGAGACCGAATGTATCAGCGTCCGGGTCTGATCCCGGTATGAGGTGCGGCGACACCAGGGAGGAGGAGAGGTGCCGCCGCTCTGAGCAACATCTGGCCAAATGGGAGGAGGGCCGGATGCATCAGGTCCCGGGTTTGATCCCGGTATAAGGTGCGGCAGCACCAGGGAGGAGGAGAGGTGCCGCCGCTCTGAACAACATCCGGTCAAATGGGAGGAGAGACCGGATGTATCAGCGTCCGGGTTTGAGCCCGGTATGAGGTGCGGCGACACCAGGGAGGAGGAGAGGTGTCGCCGCTCTGAACAACATCTGGTCAAAAGGGAGGAGAAGACCGGATGTATCAGCGTCCGGGTTTGAGCCCGGTATGAGGTGCGGCGACACCAGGGAGGAGGAGAGGTGTCGCCGCTCTGAACAACATCTGGTCAAAAGGGAGGAGAAGACCGGATGTATCAGATCCCGGGTTTGATCCCGGTATGGGGTGCGGTGACATCAGGGAGGAGGAAGATGTCACCGCGGAACACAGGCCCTTTAGGGAGGAGGAGAAAAGAGCCTGATCTCGGTTATGCGTTTTCGTATGCGGCCTGGTAGGCCAGACGTTTGATCATCGAGCGGTTCAGCCCCAGATCCGCCAGTTCGCGGTTCGACAGGGCGGAGAGCTCATTCAGGGTTTCGCGATACAGACGGTAACGCGCGATTTTCAGTTTCAGCTCGTCGATCAGGCCCAGGCCGTTTGCGGCCAGCGAGCCCTTGTGGGCGGTGATGTGATTTACTGCAGCCATTGGGCAGATCCTCAGTTCCGTAAATTTCCGTGTGCCGTTAAAGGCGTTTCTTGAACACCAATTTAGGGAAATGCTGCAACTGCACAATCCCAAGAGTCAGCATTTCTGCCATGCAGCATTTGCATGGGTCATCTGGGGGATGTGTGGAAAATTGGTGTGGTTTTGTGCGGGGTTGGAGAAATTGCCTATTCTTGGGGCGGTTTATGTCTGGGATGCGTAAAGCTGCCGTCACGGCAATCGCGCTTGGGCTGGCGCGGGCGCTCCTATATAGGGTGGGCGCCCAAAGAGGGGCAGGAAAGACAGGAGAGCGCCATGCCGGTGACCCACGATCAGATTCGCGCCGCGCTGGAGCGGCTGGCCTTGCCGGATGGGGGCACCCTGGTGTCCCGGGATATGTTGCGGGCGCTCAGTGTCGACGGTGACACCGTCCGCTTCGTGATCGAAGCGCCCAGCCCGGCGATTGCCCAGCAGATGGAACCCCTGCGCCGCGCCGCCGAAGCGGCGGTCCTCGCTCTTGATGGCGTGTCCAGCGTGACGGCGGCGCTGACCGCGCATGCTCCGGCGGCATCCGCACCCGGTGGCGGGCAGGGGGCGCCCTCGCTCAAGGTCGGCGGCCACCCGAAACCGCAACAAGGGCCGATCAAGCCCGCTGGGGTGGCGCGCATTCTTGCCATCGCTTCGGGCAAGGGAGGCGTCGGTAAATCCACTGTCAGCGCCAATCTCGCGGTGGCCCTTGCCCGGCAGGGGCGGCGGGTTGGTCTGCTGGATGCAGATATATACGGTCCCAGCCAGCCGCGCATGATGGGGGTAACGGGCAGGCCTGCCAGCCCGGACGGCAAGACCATCGAGCCGCTGCACGCGCATGGCGTCACGGTGATGTCGATCGGCTTCATGGTGGATGAGGCAAAAGCCGTGGTCTGGCGCGGTCCGATGCTGATGGGCGCGTTGCAGCAGATGCTGGGGCAGGTCAATTGGGGAGAGCTGGACGTGCTGATCGTAGATCTGCCGCCCGGCACCGGTGATGTGCAACTGACGCTGTGCACCAAGGCAGAGCTGACCGGCGCCATCGTTGTCAGCACCCCGCAGGATGTGGCGCTGATCGACGCGCGCAAGGCGCTGGACATGTTCAGCCAGCTGAAAACACCGGTTCTGGGACTGATCGAGAATATGTCCTTCTTCACCTGTCCCGACTGCGGCGGCGATCATCACATCTTTGGTCATGGCGGGGTGGCGGCCGAGGCTGAAAAGCTGGGCTTGCCGCTTCTGGGGGCGCTGCCCATCGATCTTGAGACCCGCCTGGCGGGGGATGGCGGCACGCCTGTTGCCGCGGGCGAGGGGGCCATGGCCGAGGCCTATGGCCGGATTGCCTCTGGTCTGGTGCATGGCGGTATGGCCTGATCCGGTTTTCCGGTCAGTCTACATCTATCTGAATACATAATAGGTGCCGGGCTGCGCGGGCGGTCCGGTGTCTTCATGTTGTCGTGCAGGCCTGCCTCTGCCGTGCTGTTTCGCCCCGGATGGGTCGCTGTTGCGGTCCCTGTTGCCTCTGCGAGGCGTCACCGCTCTGTGCTGGTGGGAGGCGATCCCTTTGTCTGGGCGCGGAGCGGGCGGGGTCTGCCGGGGTGCGGCTTGATCTGGTGCGATCAGGCTGCGGTTTTGTGCCTCTGTCCCATGTCATCCCATTAGGACCTCCCAATTTTTCGTCCCGACCCTCGTGTAGTCGCGGTCGATGGGAAACCATGGGCTGCACTGCAGAGGTCGGGTCGTGGGAAATCATGGGTTCGCTGCGGTGGTTGCGGGTCCCGCCGCGAATCACATCTGCCCAATTCCATGGGACCAAGGGGTGTTTCGCCTCTCCCTGCCCGGGTCGTTGCAGAAAGGGGTGGGGGTGTACCGTGAACATAGGTGTGCCCCGCGAGTCTCTTGAAACTTTTTCTGGGAAACTATGGGTCATTTTGGGGCGTTGTTGTGGCCACTATATGTAGTTACTTATCATTAATCTTGCCCAAATTAGGCGGAATTTGGCCGAAGTGTTAATGGAGAATTAACGGAAATTGAGACAACTGGCCCATGCTTGCCCACGTTGCCGTGAAGAAATTAGTTGCCGTACCCTGAATTCCCATAGTATCCCTTTCTACATCGACGGAGAGCAAGGATGGGGCGCCAAACGACCCCGTAAAAATCAAAAAAGCAGGTTTCATACAGGCCTTCGCTTTCATCGAACAAAGAGATCCGGCGCGCGGGCGAGCAGACATCCCCCCAGATGGCGTGCGCAGTCGGACACCCCCGCATAGCGGGACAGGCGGCGGGTTGATCAGTGGCAGCAGATCAGCCCGCCCCTTTTACTTTCGGGGGGCAGATATCTCGCGAGGGACGCGAAAAAGGGACGGTAAATTGGGCCGCAGGTTCAGAGGCGAAAGCCACCATAAGGTGGACAGCAAGGGGCGGGTGTCGATACCCGCCACCTTTCGCCGTGTTCTTGAGGCCAGCGATCCCAACTGGCAGCCCGGGGACAGCCCCGAACTGGTAATCGTCTACGGCGATGAGCGCCGCAAATTCCTGGAATGCTACACCATCGAGGCGATCGACGAGGTCGATGCCAAGATCGCAGCCCTGCCGCGCGGCTCGCGCGAGCGCAAGATTTTGGAACGCATGTTCAACGGCCAGTCCCTGCCGACAACGGTGGACGAGACCGGGCGTCTGGTGCTTCCGGCCAAGCTGCGCAACAAGATCGGGCTGGAGGGTGAGGCTTTCTTTATCGCGGCGGGCGATACCTTCCAGATCTGGAAGCCGCAGACCTATGAAGAGGTCGAAATGGCCGAAGCTGAAAAGCTGATGGAAGATCTGCCCGAAGATTTCGACCCACTGGAATTCCTTGATGGCGCCGGAGGGGTCTGAGGCATGACGACCGAGCACACATCCGCATCCGGCCCGCATATTCCCGTCTTGCTGCGCCCGCTGCTGAAGGCGGTGGCGCCGGTCACCGGGCGTTGGCTCGATGGCACATTTGGGGCAGGGGGCTATACCCGTGCCCTGCTGGAGGCAGGCGCTGATCAGGTGATCGCAGTGGATCGCGACCCGCTGGCCTTTGAAATGGCCAAACCCTGGGCAGGGGAGTATGGCGACCGGCTGGTGCAGCAGCAGGGCGTGTTTTCCCGTATGGATGAATACGCGCAGGATCTGGATGGCGTGGTGCTGGACCTTGGCGTCTCTTCGATGCAGCTCGATCTCGCCGAACGCGGCTTTTCCTTCATGAAGGACGGCCCACTGGATATGCGCATGTCGCAGGAAGGCCCCTCGGCCGCCGATCTGGTTGCCGAGCTGAGCGAAGCCGAGCTTGCCGACATCCTGTTCTACTATGGCGAAGAACGCGCCAGTCGCCGGATCGCCCGCGCCATCGTCAAGGCGCGCGAAGTTGAGCCGATCACCACAACGTTGCAACTGGCGAGCTTGGTGGAATCCTGCCTGCCGCGCGCCAAACCCGGACAATCCCACCCGGCGACGCGCAGCTTTCAGGCGCTGCGCATTGCGGTGAACGCTGAATATGACGAGCTGTTCGAAGGTCTTCTGGCCGCCGAACGGGCGCTGAAACCCGGAGGCCTTCTGGCAGTGGTCACCTTCCATTCGGTCGAGGACCGCATGGTCAAAAGGTTTTTCCAGCACCGTGCTGGCAAGACAGGGCGTGCGAACCGTTATGCCCCCGAAATCGAAGAGCTGCCCGCGCAGTTCGAAATTGTCACCCGCAAGGCGGTCGGCCCGGATGATCAGGAATTGGCGGAAAACCCGCGCTCCCGCTCGGCCCGCCTGCGTGTGGGGCGGCGAACCGATGCGGCACCTGCACCGATCTCGGCCCGCGATCTGGGCATGCCACAGCTAAAGGAGGCGCGGAAATGAAGACGCTTTTATACGCTGTCACCGCTCTGGCGGTCTTTGGTCTGGCCTTCTGGGCCTATCGCGAAAACTACGCCACGCAGCAGGTCCTGAAGGAAACCCGCAATCTGCAACGCGAGATCGGCGCCGCACAGGTGCGACTGGGCGTTCTGCGCGCGGAATGGGCCTATCTCAACCGCCCCGACCGTCTGATCGGTCTTGCTGAGCTGAACTTTGACCGGCTGGGCCTTCTGCCGCTGCGCCCCGATCAGTTCGGTCGCGTGGACGAGGTGTCGTACCCGCTTGAGCAGGACTTTAGCATTGCAAACGGTGTCGATGTTTCCGGGCTGAACCGCGATCGCGGTGCAGGAGAACAACCATGATCCGCACGCCGCTGCGCCCTCTGGCCCGTATTCTGAACGCCCGCGCTACCGGGCAGAACCCGGATGTGATCGAAGAAGAAAACATCCGCCTGCGGCATGAAGAAATGCAGGCGAAATCGCGCCAGCGTGCCGAGGGGCGCCTTCTGGTGCTTGGGGTGTTTTTCCTATGTGCCTATACTGCAGTGATCGGCCGGATGGGGGTCCTGGCCACCTCTGAGCCGAGCGAGCCGGTAGCCAGCGCCGCAGGCAGCGCCATCGCTGCGCAGCGCGCCGATATCGTCGACCGGCAGGGCCGTATTCTGGCGACCAATTTCGAGACGCACTCTCTTTACGCGCAGCCGCCGCAGATGATCGACCCGGAGGGCGCCGCTACGCGCCTGGCCGAAATTTTCCCGGATCTGGACCGCGAAGATCTGGTTGAAGATTTCACTGGCAAACGCAAGTTCCTGTGGATCAAGAAGAAAATCAGTCCCGAACAGAAGCAGGCGGTGCATGATATCGGCGATCCCGGCCTCTTGTTCGGCCCGCGCGAGATGCGGCTTTATCCCAATGGCAGCGTCGCAGCCCATGTTCTGGGCGGCGCCGGTTTCGGCAAGGAAGGCGTTTCGGCAGCCGAGGTGATCGGCGTTGCCGGTGTCGAAAAGCAGTTCGACGATTACCTGCGTGACCCCGGTAATGGCGATAAACCGCTGCAACTCTCGCTGGATCTGACGATCCAGGCTGCCGCCGAGCGGGTGCTGGATGGCGGCATGAAGCTGATGAACGCCAAGGGGGCCACCTCGATCCTGATGGATGTGCACACGGGTGAGGTGATTTCGGTGGTGTCGCTGCCGGATTTCGATCCCAACGAACGTCCGCGTCCACCCACCTCGGGGTTCGACCCGTCGGTTAGCCCGCTATTCAACCGCGCGGTGCAGGGCGTTTATGAGCTCGGCTCGACCTTCAAGATTTTCGCGGCAGCGCAGGCGATGGATCTGGGGTTGGTGACACCGGAGACCGTGATCGACACCCGTGGGCCGCTGCGCTGGGGCAAATTCGCGATCCGAGATTTCCACAACTACGGCAACGAGTTGTCGGTGACCGAGATCATCGAGAAATCCTCGAATATCGGCACCGCACGGCTGGCGCAGCAGATTGGCGCCGAGCGGCAGAGAAGCTTCCTCGGTGAGCTGGGCATGCTGGAGCCAACACCATTCGAGATCGTCGAGGCCAGCGGCGGCACGCCATTGACCCCGAAGAACTGGTCCGAGCTTTCTGCGATGACCATTTCCTATGGTCACGGAATTTCGACCACGCCGATGCATCTGGCGGCGGGTTATGCCGCCATTGCCAATGGCGGCTATCACGTCAGCCCGACGGTTCTGAAACAGCGGGGCGCTCAGCACGGTGAGCGTGTGCTTTCTGAAGAAGCAGCGAAGGCGGCCCGCACCATGCTACGCCGCGTGGTGACCGAAGGCACTGCCAGCTTTGCTCGGGTGCCCGGCTACCAGGTGGGCGGCAAGACTGGGACTGCGGACAAGCCACGCCCGCGCGGCGGCTATTACGAGGACAAGGTGATCGCCACCTTCGCCTCGATCTTTCCGGCGCAGGATCCAAAATACGTGCTGGTCGTGACGTTGGATGAACCTTCGGTCTTCGCCTATGACGAGGAGCGCCGCACGGCAGGCTGGACCGCTGTGCCGGTGGCCGCCGAGATGATCAAGCGGGTCGCGCCTCTGCTGGGGCTGAGACCGCAAGTTGAACCCACCGAGGTGGCTGATATAACCCTCACCTCTAACTGACTCAGGTGAGGGCGCCTCATGAGCCGCAATACCCCGCAAGACAGACCGGACCCACGTCCCCTCAGCCAACTGGGGCTGACCGCCCGCGGCGGCGCGGACCCGATGATTTCCGATCTGGTGGTCGACAGTCGCCGGGTGGGCGATGGCGCGCTTTTTGCGGCTCTGCCCGGCAGTCAGGTGCATGGCGCCAATTTCATTCCCGCTGCCCTGCAACAGGGCGCAGCGGCAATCCTGACCGATGCCGCCGGGGCCGAGATTGCAGCCCGCCCCCTGTCAGAAAGCCACGCGGCGCTGATCGTCGTCGAGGACCCCCGGCAGGTGCTGGCCTATACCGCCGCCCTGTGGTTTGGCGCCCAGCCGCAGACCATGGTTGCGGTGACTGGCACTAATGGTAAAACCTCAGTCGCGACCTTCGTGCGGCAGATCTGGATGGCGCTGGGCCATGAGGCCGTGAATCTTGGCACCACCGGGGTCGAAGGCGCCTGGAGCTACCCTCTGGCCCACACCACGCCCGAGCCTATCACTCTGCACTGCGCCCTTGCGGCAGCGGCAAAGGCCGGTGTCACACATGCCGCGATGGAGGCGTCTTCGCACGGGCTGGATCAGCGGCGCCTTGACGGGGTGCAGCTGGCGGCAGCGGGTTTTACCAATTTCACCCAGGATCATCTGGATTATCACCACACCTTCGAAGAGTATTTCGCAGCCAAAGCGGGTCTCTTTCGCCGGGTGCTGCCGGACGAGGGCGTCGCGGTGATCAATATGGACGATGCCCGGGGCGCCGAAATGCGCGCCATCGCGGCGGGACGCGGACAAGAGGTTATTACCGTGGGGCGCGGCCTTGGCGATCTTTCGCTGGTGGGGCAGCGCTATGACGGCACCGGGCAGGACATAAGGTTCTCGTGGCACGACAGACCTTTCATGGCCCGGTTGAACCTCATTGGCGGCTTTCAGGCGGAAAACGTGCTGATGGCCTGTGGGCTGGTGATCGCCAGCGGCGAAGAGCCCGAACGCGTTTTTGAAACCCTGCACGAGCTGACGACGGTGCGTGGGCGGATGCAGTTGGCGGCGACCCGTGAGAACGGCGCCTCTGTCTTTGTGGATTATGCCCATACGCCCGATGCAGTCGCTACCGCGATCAAGGCGCTGCGCCCGCATGTTTTGGGCCGTCTCGTTGCCATCGTCGGCGCCGGTGGTGACCGGGACGCAGGCAAGCGGCCGCTGATGGGGCAGGCGGCGCATGACAATGCTGATGTGGTTATCGTCACCGACGACAACCCGCGCAGCGAAGATCCCGCCGTGATCCGGGCCGCTGTCAAAGGCGGCGCACCCGACGCGATTGAAGTGGGCGACCGCGCCGAGGCGATCCTGCGCGGCGTTGCAATGCTCGAGCCGGGCGATGCGCTGCTCATCTGCGGCAAGGGGCACGAAACCGGACAGGTTGTCGGCAGTGATGTGCTGCCCTTTGATGATGTGGAACAGGCGAGCATGGCGGTGGCCGTACTTGATGGGAAAACCGTATGAGCGCCCCGCTGTGGACCGCAGCCGAGGCCGCCGCTGCAACCGGCGGTGAGGCACGCGGCGATTGGCAGATCAATGGCGTCTCAATCGATACCCGCACCCTGCAGCCGGGTGATCTCTTCGTGGCGCTGAAGGCCGCGCGAGATGGCCATGATTTTGTTGCTCAGGCCTTGAAGGCAGGCGCAGGCGCGGCGCTGGTCTCACGCATTCCAGAAGGCCTGCCCGAGGACGCGTCGCTGCTGCTGGTCGAGGATGTGCAAAAGGGGCTGGAGGCGCTGGGCCGTGCCAGACGTGCGCGCGCCAATGCGCGCGTGGTGGCAGTGACCGGCTCGGTCGGGAAAACCTCGACCAAGGAAATGCTGGCGCGGATCCTGTCGGATCAAGGTCGTACCCATGCAGCCGTCGCCAGCTATAACAACCACTGGGGCGTGCCGCTGACTCTGGCGCGGATGCCACAGGATACGGAATTTGCGGTCATCGAGATTGGCATGAACCATCCGGGCGAAATCGAACCCCTAGCCCGGCAGGCCCGCCCGCATGTGGCGATGATCACCACCGTGGCCGCCGTGCATCTGGAGGCCTTTGATGATGTCGCCGGGATTGCTCGTGAAAAGGCGGCCATTCTGGATGGGCTGGAGCCGGGCGGCATCGCCGTGCTCAACGCCGATATCGACGAGGCCCCGGTCCTGCGGCAACGGGCGGAACAGCTGGGCGTTTCGGCGCAATGGTTTGGTGCAAGCGCACCCGATGCGCGGCTGATCGCAACGCAGGTGACAGGCGAGGAAACCGTGGCCAGGGCCGAAATCCTAGGTGCTGAGGCCGAGTTGCATATCCAGTCACTGGGCGCGCATTTTGCCATGAATGCGCTAGGGGCGCTGCTTTGCGTCAATGCGCTGGGCGTTGATCTGGCAGAGGCCATTCGCAGTCTGGCACTGTGGTCGCCGGTGACCGGGCGCGGCGCGCGCGAAATGGTGGAGCTGTCACAGGGGCAGGTTCTGCTGCTGGATGACAGTTACAATGCCAATCCAACCTCGGTGAAGGCGGCGCTGGACGTGCTGGCGGCCACCCCGGTGGCAGAGGGCGGGCGTAGGATTGCCTATCTTGGCGATATGAAAGAGCTGGGACCGGCGGAGCTCGCACTGCATGCGGATCTTGCCCGCCATCCTGCCATCGCACAAATCGATCAGATCCATTGCATCGGGCCGCTGATGCAGCATCTGGCAGAGGCCTTGCCGGATGAAAAACGTGGCGGCTGGCACGCAGACAGCGCGGCAGCAAAGGCTGATCTTCCGGAGCAGATCGGGGCTGGCGACGTGGTTCTGGTCAAAGGCTCGCTCAGCATGAAGCTCGCCTCCATCGTTGACGGCATCCGCGATTTGGGTCATGGCAGCCGGAACTCTGATGCAAATTCTACCAAGTGAGGACTGGCTGATATGCTTTATTGGCTGACAGCGCTGTCGGATGGCGGTGATTTTTTCAACCTCTTCCGCTACATCACCTTCCGGGCCGGAGGGGCCTTTATGACGGCGCTGGTCTTTGGCTTCCTGTTCGGCAGGCCGCTGATCGATGTTCTGCGGAAGCGGCAGGGCAAGGGGCAGCCGATCCGCGACGACGGACCCGAAGGGCATTTCTCCAAGGCCGGGACCCCGACCATGGGCGGTTTGCTGATCGTCGGTGCCTTGTTGACCTCGACGCTGCTCTGGGCGCGGTGGGACAATCCCTTTGTCTGGCTGGTGCTGTTCGTGACGCTGGCCTTTGCGCTAATTGGCTTTGCCGATGATTACGCCAAGGTGTCCAAGCAGAACACTGCCGGGGTGCCGGGCAAACTGCGGCTGGGGCTTGGCATTCTGATTGCGGTGGTCGCCGCGGTCTGGGCCTCGGCCTATCACGGGGCAGAGCTGCAGAACCAGCTGGCAATGCCCGTGTTCAAGGACACGCTGATCAATCTGGGCCTGTTCTACATTCCCTTTACCGTCTGCGTTATTGTCGGATCTGCCAATGCGGTGAATCTGACCGATGGTCTGGATGGTCTGGCGATTGTGCCGGCGATGATCGCCGGTCTGACGCTGGGGGTGATCGCCTATGTCGTGGGGAGGGCCGACTTTTCCCAGTATCTGGACGTTCACTACGTCAAGGACACCGGCGAGATCTTTATCTTCACCATGGCACTGTTCGGCGCCGGGCTTGGCTTTCTTTGGTACAATGCGCCGCCCGCAGCGGTGTTCATGGGGGATACCGGTTCATTGGCCTTGGGCGGCGCGCTGGGCGCTATCGCGGTGGCCACCAAGCATGAACTGGTGCTGGCCATCGTTGGCGGGCTTTTTGTGGTCGAGGCGCTGAGCGTGATCATTCAGGTGCTCTATTTCAAACGCACCGGCCGCCGGGTGTTCCTGATGGCCCCGATTCACCACCACTATGAGAAAAAGGGCTGGGCGGAGCCGACCATCGTGATCCGGTTCTGGATCATCTCGCTGATCCTGGCGATGATTGGTCTGGCAACGCTGAAAGTGCGCTGAGCGGCAGCGATCCGAAGACAGGAAAAGGGGGCTGCGGCCTCCTTTTTTATGCGGGTGTCCTTGCGCTAGGCACGGGGGGCTCTCCCGCCCCCTTCGGCGGCCAGGCCCGCCTGCCAGGGTTGGGCGTGGCGCGCGCAAAATGCGCGCGCGGGGGTGGTTTGCGGCGGCTTGCAAAGGCCGTGATGGCAGTGCACTCTGCGCCGAAATTTGATCAAAGGATGAGGGTGGGCATGATCCCTGTCAGAGGGTTTGAAGGGGCGCGGGTCGCCGTTCTTGGATTGGGGCGCTCCGGCCTTGCCACGGCGCGGGCCCTCAGGGCTGGCGGCGCCGAGGCGATCTGCTGGGATGACAACCCGGAGGCGCGGGAACGGGCCGAGGCAGAGGGGTTCTCCTGCGCCGATCTGAGCCGGGCTGGTGCCTTTGACGGGATCGCCAGCCTGATCGTGTCCCCGGGCATTCCGCATCTCTACCCAAAGCCCAACCCGGTTGTGCGCGCGGCCCTGATGGCCGGGGTGCCGGTGGACAATGACATCGGGCTGTTCTTCCGCTCTGTCGCGACAGGAGAATGGGACAAGTTCGACCAGCCGCCCAAGGTGGTGGCCATCACCGGATCGAACGGTAAATCCACCACCGTCGCATTGTTGCAGCATATCCTTGAGCAGGCCGGGCGCGACAGCCAGATGGCGGGCAATATCGGCCGCGGGGTTCTGGATATCGACCCACCGGGCAATGGCGGCGTGATCGTGCTGGAACTGTCCAGCTATCAGACCGAACTGGCGCGGGCGCTGACCCCGGATGTGGCGGTCTTCACCAACCTCAGCCCGGATCATCTGGACCGGCATGGCGGCATGGGCGGCTATTTCGCGGCTAAGCGGCGCCTGTTCGCAGAAGGCGGCCCCGATCGTGCCATTGTCGGTGTCGATGAGGATGAAGGGCTGTTTCTGGCCGGACAACTGTCCGAGGCCGCCAGTGATGACCGGGTGATCCGCATCTCGGCAGCGCAGAAGCTGACAGGGCCGGGTTGGCAGGTGTTTGCCCGCAAGGGGTTCCTCAGCGAATACCGCAAGGGGCGGCAGGTGGCCTCGATCGATTTGCGACCGATGCAGGGCTTGCCGGGGGCGCATAACCATCAGAACGCCTGCGCCGCCTATGCCGCCGCGCGGGCCCTGGGGCTGGCGCCGCGGATGATCGAAGGCGGGCTGGAGAGCTATCCGGGTTTGCCGCACCGCAGCCAGACCATCGCTGAGGCGGGCGGGGTGCGCTACGTCAACGACAGCAAGGCCACCAATGTGGACAGCGCAGTGAAGGCGCTGAGCGCCTTTGGCAATATCCGCTGGATCTGCGGCGGGCTGGAAAAGGATGGCGGGCTGGAGGCCCTGAAAGGTCACACAGGTTCGGTGCGCCGGGCCTATGTGATCGGCCGCGAGGCGGCGACCTTTGCCATGCAGTTGGATGTGGACGCTGTGGTCTGCACCACCATGGGTGAGGCAGTGGCGCAGGCGATGGCAGAGGCCGAGCCGGGCGATACGGTTTTGCTCGCCCCGTCAGCGGCCAGTTTCGATCAATATGACAACTTCGAGCAGCGCGGTGAGGATTTCATCGCTGAGGTCACGCGCAGATTGGAAAACGGATAAGGGCTTCGGGCTCACCCAAGCGGAAATCTGTTTCGGTTCCACCCTCGTCCTGCTTCTGCCCTGCCAGACCCGCCTTTGCGGCGCAAGCAAAATGGCCGTCTCCCCGCCGCTGGCGGGGTCCCTCGGCAATTTGACTGGCGCCCCTGCGGCGGGTTTGACTGCCGGGCCACAGGCGAGGGCGGCTCCGAAGCGGAAATCCGGGCGCGCGATCAATGGTGGTGATCAGCGGGTGGCGGCGATGGCTGTGCCTGCAGCGTGGCCCGAGGCCCAGGCCCATTGGAAGTTGTAACCGCCAAGCCAGCCGGTCACATCCACCGCCTCGCCAATCGCGTAGAGACCGGGGCGGGATTTGGCCTGCATGGTTTTTGAGGAGAGCGCATCGGTGTCGATGCCGCCCAGGGTGACTTCGGCGGTGCGGTAACCTTCGGTGCCGCCGGGTGTCAGCTGCCATTGGTTGAGTTGATCGCAGAGGGCTTGCAAGGCGGCGTCGGATTGATCGGCGAGGCGGGCCGTCAGGTCGTAGGCCGGGGTGAGCGCCTCTTTCAGATAATCCACCAACCGGGCAGGCAGGTGGCGGGCCAGTTCGGTGGCAATCGCGCGCTTGCCCGCGATCTGCCGCTGGCTGCGCAGCGCCGCGAAAATATCGGCTTCGGGAGCGAGGGTGACTGTGATCTCCTCTCCTTCGTGCCAGTAGGAGGAGAGCTGCAGTACCGCGGGGCCGGAGAGGCCGCGGTGTGTGAAGAGCAGCGCCTCGTCGAAACTGGCGCGCGCGTTGGAAAGGCGTGCGGGCAGGGATACACCGGCCAGGGCGGAAAAGCGTCCTTCGGGGAAGGTGAAGGGAACAAGGCCGGGGCGGGTCGCGGTCAATGGCAGGGCGAACTGGCGGGCGATGTCATAGGCCAGACCGGTGGCACCCATCTTGGGGATGGATTTGCCGCCCGTCGCCAGAACCAGATTGCGGCAGGTGACGTGGTGATCCTTGCCGTCTTTGGTCAGTGTCAGGGCAAAGCCATCATCGCGCTGCTCAACAGGGCCAACGCTGGTTTGCAGCCACAATTCGGCCCCGGCCTTTGCTATCTCTGATGTCAGCATCGAGACGATCTGTTTCGCTGAGCCGTCGCAAAAAAGCTGCCCGAGGGTTTTCTCGTGCCAGGCGATACCGTGGCGGTCCACGAGTGAGATGAAATCCCATTGCGTATAGCGCGCCATCGCGGATTTGCAGAAATGAGGGTTGCCAGAGAGGTAGTTGCTGGGATCGGCATAAAGGTTGGTGAAGTTGCAGCGCCCGCCACCGGAAATGCGGATCTTTTCGCCCGGCGCCTTGGCGTGGTCGACCACCAGCGTGCTGCCGCCGGTATGGGCTGCGCACATCATGCCTGCTGCGCCGGCGCCAAGAATCACGGTGTTTACCTGCATAAGGGCATCGACCATGGAATGACCTCTCGCGCAAGGGAGCTGTCCCGGGCGCAAAATCCTGCCGCGCCGGGATCAAGACACTGGTCTGATCACGGGTTTCGCGTTACTGTTCCATTACAGACCCCGAAAAACGGGGCGTATCACGAGGCAAAGAGCGGCGGTGTTTCCATGACTGAGATGGTCTATGGTGCGGTTCCTGTACAATCAGGTGAACCTATTCTTCCCAAATGGTGGCGAACCTTGGACAAATGGACGATGTCCTGCGTCCTGATGTTGTTCGTGCTGGGGCTGCTTCTGGGGCTTGCAGCCTCAGTGCCGCTGGCCGAGCGCAACGGGTTCGGCAATTTCCACTATGTGCAGCGACAAGCGGTGTTCGGCGGGGCGGCTCTGGTCGCCATGGTGCTGACCTCGATGATGTCGCCGACGCTGGTGCGGCGGCTTGCGATAATCGGCTTTGCTCTCGCCTTTGTGGCGCTGGCGCTGCTGCCTATTTTCGGGACCGATTTCGGCAAAGGCGCGGTACGCTGGTATTCGCTGGGCTTTGCATCGCTGCAGCCGTCCGAGTTCCTGAAGCCCGGTTTTGTCGTGGTTGCGGCCTGGATGATCGCCTCGAGCCAGCAGATCAACGGCCCGCCGGGCACGCTGATTTCCTTTGGCCTGTGCATGAGCGTGGTGCTGATGCTGGTGATGCAGCCCGATTTTGGTCAGGCCTCGCTGACGTTGTTCGGCTGGGGCGTGATGTATTTTGTGGCCGGGGCGCCGATGCTGCTTTTGGTTGGCATGGCGGCGGTTGTGGTCATGGGCGGTGTGATGGCCTATTCCAGTTCCGAACACTTTGCCCGCCGCATCGACGGCTTTCTGAACCCGGATATCGATCCCACTACCCAGCTTGGCTATGCCACCAATGCTATCCGCGAAGGCGGGCTGTTTGGCGTTGGAGTCGGGGAGGGGCAGGTGAAATGGTCGCTGCCCGATGCCCATACCGATTTCATCGTCGCGGT
Source organism: Phaeobacter sp. SYSU ZJ3003 (assembly GCF_041300735.1). Lineage (NCBI taxonomy): Bacteria > Pseudomonadati > Pseudomonadota > Alphaproteobacteria > Rhodobacterales > Roseobacteraceae > Phaeobacter > Phaeobacter sp. SYSU ZJ3003. The sequence goes on from NZ_PXNU01000056.1 coordinate 19,566, forward strand.
TGCTGCCGAGGAATACGGGCTGGTTTTGGTCACGGTGCTGATCGGGCTTTACGCCACGGTGGTTGTGCGCTCGCTGTTCCGTCTGATGCGCGAGCGCGATACATTCGTGCGGCTCGCGGGGACAGGCTTGGTCTGCATGTTCGGGGTGCAGGCCATGATCAACATGGGGGTTGCGGTGCGGCTCTTGCCGGCCAAGGGCATGACCCTGCCATTCGTCAGCTATGGCGGCTCTTCGCTGATCGCGACGGGCATTGCCATGGGAATGCTGCTGGCCTTTACCCGTTCGCGCCCGCAGGGTGAGATTGCAGATTATCTGCGTGGCCGCGGTCGCGGCTGACGCATTAGGTACGAAACGACGCGGGTTTATGACACAGAAACTGCTATTGATGGCGGCAGGCGGCACCGGGGGGCACATGTTCCCGGCGCAGGCCCTGGCCGAAGAGATGCTACGCAAGGGCTGGCGGGTGAAACTGTCGACCGATGCGCGCGGCGCCCGCTATACCGGCGGCTTTCCTCATACGGTGGAAATCACCGAGGTGTCCTCGGCCACCTTTGCCCGCGGCGGGCTGCTGGCCAAGGCGCTGGTCGGGCCGAAGATCGCCGGAGGTATCGCCAGCATGGCCCTGCAGATGCGGCGTGACCGCCCCGATGCGGTGGTGGGTTTTGGCGGCTACCCGTCGATCCCGGCGCTGGGCGCGGCGACATTGCTGGGTCTGCCCCGGATGATCCACGAACAGAACGGCATTCTGGGCCGGGTGAACCAGTTGTTTGCCAAACGCGTGGCGCAGGTGGCCTGCGGCGTGTGGCCGACCGAATTGCCCGAGGGCGCCAAAGGCGTGCATGTTGGGAACCCGGTGCGCCGCGCCGTGCTGGAGCGCGCGGGCGCGGCCTATATTCCACCGGGCGATTATCCGATGTCGGTGCTGGTGATGGGCGGCAGCCAAGGCGCGCGCATCCTGTCCGATGTGGTCCCCGGCGCGATTGCAGCCCTGCCCGAAGGGATCCGTCGCCATCTGCGCGTGGCCCATCAGGCGCGCGATGAGGATGGCGAACGCGTCAGCGCCTTCTACGCCGAACATGGCATTGCAGCCGATGTTCAGCCATTTTTTCACGATGTGCCTGCACGGATGAGCGAGGCGCAGCTGGTGATCTCGCGCTCCGGGGCCTCGTCGGTTGCCGATATCTCGGTCATTGGCCGCCCGTCGATCCTGATCCCATTCGCCGCCGCGGCGGGAGACCACCAGAGCGCTAATGCGCGTGGGCTGGTTGATGCGGGCGGGGCGGTGCTGATCCCCGAAAGCGCCCTTGACGTTCAGGCGCTGTCAGAGCAGATCTCTGCCGTTCTGAGCGCCCCCGACGCGGCCGCCCAGATGGCCCAAGCAGCATTAAGTGTCGGCGTTCCCGATGCCACCAATCGTCTGGTGGCGCTGGTCGAACAGCTGGCGGAGGAAGGATAGACCATGACGCCCGCAACCAAATTGCCAGGAGATGTTGGCCCGATCCATTTTGTCGGCATCGGCGGCATCGGCATGTCCGGCATCGCCGAGGTGCTGCTCAACCTTGGCTATGTGGTGCAGGGGTCTGACCTCAAGTCGTCAAAGATCACCCAGCGGCTCGAGAGTCTCGGCGCGCTGGTTTTTGAAGGTCAGCGGGCTGAGAATCTGGAAGATGCCGAAGTCGTCGTGATTTCCTCGGCGATCAAGCCGGGCAACCCGGAACTGGACGAGGCGCGCAGCCGGGGGCTGCCCATTGTGCGCCGGGCCGAGATGCTGGCCGAGCTGATGCGGTTGAAATCCAACATCGCCATTGCCGGCACCCATGGCAAAACCACCACGACCACGATGATGGCCGAGCTGATGGTGGCTGGGAATTTCGACCCCACCGTGGTTAACGGCGGCATCATTCACGCCTATGGATCGAACGCCCGCATGGGGCAGGGCGAATGGATGGTGGTCGAGGCGGACGAAAGCGACGGCACCTTCAACCGCTTGCCTGCGACCATTGCCGTCGTCACCAATATCGACCCCGAGCATATGGAGCATTGGGGCGACTTTGATACTTTGCGCGACGGGTTTTACAACTTCGTCTCGAACATTCCTTTTTATGGTGTCGCGGTCTGCTGTACCGACCACCCCGAGGTGCAGGCGCTGGTGGGGCGCATCACCGACCGCCGCGTCGTCACCTATGGCTTCAACGCACAGGCGGATGTTCGTGCCGTGAACCTGACCTACAAGGCAGGCGTTGCCCATTTCGACATCCTATTGCAGGCGGAAGGTCGGAAGATCGAAGGCTGCACTCTGCCGATGCCGGGGGATCACAACGTCTCTAACGCCCTGTCGGCAGTGGCCGTGGCGCGCCATCTGGGCATGAAAGGCGAGGAAATCCGCGCTGCGCTGGCGGCGTTCGGCGGGGTCAACCGCCGTTTCACCAAGGTGGGCGAAGTGAACGGTGTTACCGTGATCGACGATTATGGCCACCACCCGGTGGAAATCGCCGCCGTGTTGAAGGCCGCGCGTCAGGCCGTTGGCGCTGATAGCAATGCTCGTGTCATCGCCGTGCATCAACCGCACCGCTATTCACGCCTGTCTTCCCTGTTTGATGATTTCTGCGCCTGCTTCAACGATGCCGATGTGGTCGCCATCGCCGAGGTCTTTGCCGCCGGTGAGGACCCGATTGAGGGCGCCAGCCGCGACGATCTGGTGGCGGGGCTGATCCGTCATGGTCATCGCCACGCCCGCGCGCTGCTGAACGAGGACGATCTGGAGCGTTTGGTGCGTGAACAGGCGCGCCCCGGTGACATGGTCGTCTGCCTCGGCGCAGGTACCATCAGCGCCTGGGCCAACGGGCTGCCTGAGCGGCTAAGCAAAAGCCAATAGCCCCCGCGAAAGGACATTGCCATGGCTGAGCCGCTGAAACGCCGTATTGGCCTTGGTCTTCTGACCGCCTACGGCGTCGGCGTCATGGTCGGGGCCGGGATCTATGTGCTGGTTGGGGCGGTCGTCGCCGACGCCGGGATCTGGGCGCCGCTATCCTTTGTTTTGGCAGGGCTGATCGCCGCGCCCACTGCGCTCAGCTATGCGGAGTTTTCCTCACGCGTGCCCGAAGCTGCCGGAGAGGCTGCCTTTGTCGGGCAGGGCTTCGGATCGCAGTCCCTTGCCTTGCTGGTGGGGCTGGCCGTGGTTGTGGCCGGAACCGTCTCTGCCGGCGCAGTGCTGCGTGGCGGCGCCGGGTATCTGACGGCGGCAACCGGCGTGGATGGAACCTTTGCGATCATCGCCATGGGGTTGGCGCTGGTGGCGGTGGCCGTGATTGGCGTTCTGGAAAGCCTGTCGTTGGCGGCGGTTTTTACCGCGATTGAGCTGACCGGGCTGGCGCTGGTGATCTGGGCCGGGGGTACGGGCGATGTGTCGCCGGATTGGGCCCTGCCGCAGGACCTGCCGGGCATTACCGTCTGGGCGGGCCTTGGCCTTGGCGCGGTTCTGGCCTTCTTTGCCTTCATCGGGTTTGAAGACATCGTCAACATGGCCGAGGAGGTCTCGGAACCGACCCGCACCATGCCGAAGGCGATCCTGTTGTCGCTGACCATTACATCGATCATCTATGCACTAGTCTGCTGGGCGGCGGTGCGCACGGTTCCGGTGGCCGACCTGTCGCAATCCAGCAGCCCGCTGGCACTGGTCTGGCAGACAGCGCGCGGATCGAACCCCGACTTCCTGTCCTATATTGCAGTATTCGCGGCGCTCAACGGGATCTTGGCGCAGATTGTCATGGCCTCGCGTGTGCTGTTCGGATTGGGCAAACGCAGTCCGGCGCTGGCCCTGTTCCATCACGCCCACCCCCGGTTCGGAACGCCGGTGCTGGCCACGCTGGTATTGGGTGCGGCGGTGATCCTGACGGCCCTGTTCTTCTCGGTGGATCGGCTGGCCGAGGTTACGTCCTCGGTGTTGCTGTCGGTCTTTGTGTTGGTGAACCTCGCGCTGATCTTGCAGAAACGCCACGCGCCCGGCGCGCCCTTTCAGGTGCCGATAGCGGTGCCGATTGTGGGGCTTGTTTTGTCCACCATCGCCCTGATTACAGCCGTGGGAGGTATGTTGTGAGCCTGTCCCTGATCCTTGCCGCGCTTTGGGCGCTGACGGCCAATGTCCTGGCCATGATACCCAGCCGAGACAATCACTGGCGCCGCGCCTATGCACTGATCGCCGTCGGCATCCCGATCCTTGGCTATGTCACCTATGAAAACGGTCCATGGTGGGGGCTGGCGGTGCTGGTCGCAGGGATGAGTGTGTTGCGCTATCCGGTGATCTATCTGGGCCGTTGGTTGCGCCGGGTGGTCCTGCGCGGCTGATGGCGGGTTCTACGCGGGGTATGCGGGAGCTCGGCGGTCCTTTCTTCCCATTCGGGTTTGCCTTAAACCCTGCAGGAAACCGAACGAGTGGCACATCATGACCGAAATCACTAAATCCCTTCCTGCCGTGCGTGGACGCCTGACCGAGGGGCGCAGCCTGTCGGAGCTGACCTGGCTGCGTGTGGGCGGGCCTGCGGATGTGTTGTTTCAGCCTGCGGATATCGATGATCTTCAGGAGTTCCTGTGCGCCCTGCCTGAGGATGTTGCGGTCTTTCCCATGGGCGTCGGCTCGAACCTGATCGTGCGGGATGGGGGTATCCGCGCAGTGGTGATCCGGCTGGGGCGTGGCTTCAACCAGATTGAAATCGACGGCGATACCGTCACCGCAGGCGCTGCGGCGCTGGATGCCCATGTGGCACGCAAGGCGGCTGACGCGGGGCTGGACCTGACCTTTCTGCGCACCATCCCCGGATCGATCGGCGGCGCGGTGCGGATGAATGCGGGCTGTTATGGATCATATACGGCGGATGTATTCCAGTCGGCGACGGTAGTGACCCGCGCGGGCGAGCTGCAACAGATTGGGGCCGGGGATCTGAACTTCGCCTATCGCCAGACCGCGTTTCCCGAGGGTGCGGTTCTTGTCTCTGCCACCTTCAAGGCACCAAAAGGCGCGCCCGAGGTGCTTCATGCCCGCATGGAAGAGCAGCTGAAGAAGCGCGATGAGACACAGCCGGTCAAGGATCGTTCGGCCGGCTCCACCTTTCGCAATCCGGCGGGGTTTTCCTCGACCGGGCAGGCGGGGGATGTGCACGATCTAAAAGCCTGGAAAGTGATCGAGGATGCCGGTCTGCGCGGTGCCCGCCTTGGTGGTGCGCAGATGAGCGAGAAACATCCGAATTTCCTGATCAATACCGGGGATGCCACCGCCGCCGATCTGGAGGCGTTGGGAGAAGAGGTACGTCGCAAGGTGCTGGAGAATTCCGGCATTACCCTGCAGTGGGAAATCATGCGGATCGGCGAGAACCTGCCGGACTAAAGTGGCGGCAGCCCTGTCAGTGTCACCCGTAATCCACGCCGCGCTGGGCGAGTGTGGGTAATTCGCAATCATTCGCTCCGGCATGATTGTTTTGGCTGGAACGGCGTGTGAAATTGGGGCAAGAAAGAGACATCCATTAAGGTTGGTAAAGAGGACGTTAAGGTCCCGGTAACTCTTTGGGCAGTATGATGACCTATGGGACGTGATTTGCCGCGCCCCACGGCATGATTGCCTTCTGATGCAAGCAAAAGGATCTCTGTCGCCGATGCGGTGGTGATCCCAGAATAATGAACGCGGTCGAATAACGGACGCGAGAAGCAGGGGCGTTAAGCCCGATGAATTGAGGCACTTGTGGTGAGTGAGTCGAGCAGGACACTCCCGACAGTGGCGGTATTGATGGGCGGCCCCTCGGCTGAGCGTGAGGTGTCCCTGTCCTCCGGGCGTGAATGCGCCGCCGCGCTAAGGGGCGAAGGCTATCAGGTGATCGAACTGGACGCGGGTCCAGATCTGTGTGTGCAGCTTGAGGCTGCGGCACCTGACGTCGTGTTCAATGCGCTGCACGGTCGCTGGGGCGAAGACGGCTGCGTGCAGGGCCTTCTGGAATGGATGCGTATTCCCTATACCCACTCTGGTGTGCTGGCCTCGGCGTTAGCGATGGACAAACAGCGCAGCAAATCCCTGTTCCGCAGCGTTGGCCTGCCGGTGGTCGCCAGCGAAATCTTTGCCCGCTCTGAGGTCGAGGCGTCCCACGTGATGGTGCCTCCCTATGTGGTTAAACCCAATAATGAAGGCTCCAGCGTTGGAATCTACCTGGTGCATGAGGCCGCCAATGCGCCGCCGAAACTCTCGGACGACATGCCCGATCAGGTGATGGTTGAAACCTATGCCCCGGGGCGCGAGCTGACCGCGACCGTGATGGGCGACAAGGCACTGACCGTGACCGACATTCTGACCGATGGCTGGTACGATTATGATGCGAAATATCAGCCGGGCGGATCGCGCCATGTGCTGCCTGCGGATCTGCCGCAGGAGATTTTCGATCTGTGCCTGGAATACGCCAAACGCGCCCATGATGCACTGGGCTGCCGCGGTGTCAGCCGCACCGATTTCCGCTGGGACGAAAGCCGCGGCGCCGAGGGGCTGATCATTCTGGAAACCAACACTCAGCCCGGCATGACGCCGACTTCGCTGGCGCCCGAGCAAGCCGAACATTTCGGCATCACCTTTGGGCAGCTTTGCGCATGGATGGTGGAGGACGCCTCATGCGGTCGCTGATCCGGCGCAAGAGCAAGGAACACAGCGGAGCGTCCGATCCGGCGCCTTCGCGCCTGAAATACCGGTTGCAGCGCTGGATGCTGACGCCAGGGATCCGGTTCGGTCTGCGGGTCGGGGTGCCGATCTGCCTGCTGGCTGCGGCGGGAACCGCGTTTCTGGCGGATGAAGGGCGGCGCGACGCCTTGCAAGGCACGATCAATTCGATCCGCGCCTCGATCGAGGAGCGTCCTGAATTCATGGTCAACGTCATGGCCATCGACGGGGCAGGGACCAGCGTCTCCGAAGACATCCGCGAAGTGGTGCCGCTCGATTTTCCGATCAGCTCCTTCGATCTGGATCTGGGCCAGATCCGCGATGTGATCGAAGGACTTGACCCGGTGCGCACCGCCAGCGTGCGGATCCGCCCGGGCGGTATTCTTCAGGTCAATGTGGAAGAACGTAAACCGGCGCTGATCTGGCGTAGCCGCGACGGGCTGGCGCTTCTGGATGAAACCGGCGCGCATGTGGCCGAGTTGGGACAGCGGAGGCTGCATCCTGATCTGCCGCTCATTGCCGGGCGTGGGGCCAATCGCGAGGCCGAGGAGGCGATGCGGCTTCTGGCAGCAGCCAGCCCGCTTGGCGACCGGCTGCGGGGGTTGGTACGGGTTGGCGAACGGCGTTGGGACGTGGTTCTGGATCGCGGTCAGCGGATCATGCTGCCCGAGGACAACCCGGTGCAGGCGCTGGAGCGGGTGATCGTGGTCAGCGAGGTCAAGGATCTGCTGGAGCGTGATGTCGCCGCCGTAGATATGCGGATCGCGGCGCGACCGACGGTCCGGATGACAGAAAATGCAGTGGAAAACTGGTGGCGGATCAGGGAAATGAACGGGGGTGGGCTGTAAGATGACGGATCTTTATCAATCGCAGCGTGCCATGCGGCAGATGCGGCGGCAGGCATTGCAGCGCGGTGTCGTGGCCATTCTGGATGTAGGCAGTTCCAAGATTGCCTGTCTTGTCCTGCGATTTGATGGCTCTGCCCAACCTAATGAAGACAGTGCTATCGGGTCGCTTGCCGGTCAATCCGGCTTCCGGGTTATCGGCGCCGCGACCACCCGCTCGCGCGGGGTGCAGTTCGGTGAAATCTCCGCCATGCAGGAAACCGAACGGGCCATCCGCACCGCCGTTCAGGCCGCGCAGAAGATGGCAGGTGTCCGTGTCGACCACGTGATCGCCTGCTTCGCCGGGGCCAATCCGCGTTCCTACGGTTTGGATGCAAAGGTCGAACTTCAGGCGCAGGAAGTGTCGGAGAACGAGATCGCCCGCGTGCTGGCCGCCTGCGAGGTGCCGGATTATGGCGCCGGGCGCGAAGTGGTCCACGCCCAGCCGGTGAATTTCGCGCTTGATAACCGTTCGGGCCTGTCGGATCCGCGCGGCCAGATGGGGCAGACCCTGTCGGTGGACATGCATATGCTGACGGTGGATTCCGCCACTGTGCAGAACCTGATGCGCTGCATTCAGCGCTGTGATCTGGAGCTGGCAGGCATTGCCTCTTCGGCCTATGCCTCGGGCTATGCGGCGCTGGTCGAGGACGAACAGGAGCTGGGCGCGGCCTGTATCGACATGGGCGGCGGGTCGACCTCGATCTCGGTTTTCATGAAGAAACATATGATCTATGCCGATGCTGTGCGCATGGGCGGTGATCATATCACCAGCGACATTTCCATGGGGCTGGGTGTTCCGATGGCCAATGCCGAGCGGATCAAGACCTTTTGCGGCGGCGTTCATGCCACCGGCGCCGACGACCGCGATATGATCGATATTGGCGGGGATACCGGCGACTGGGAGCACGATCGGCGCACCGTCAGCCGGGCCGAGCTGATCGGCATCATGCGTCCCCGGGTCGAGGAGATCCTGGAAGAGGTGCGGGTCCGCCTGGATGCGGCCGGGTTTGAATACCTGCCCAGCCAGCAGATCGTGCTGACCGGTGGCTCTAGCCAGATTATGGGGCTTGATGCCCTGGCCAGTCGTATCCTCGGCCAGCAGGTGCGCCTCGGACGTCCACTTCGCGTCCACGGTCTGCCGCAATCGGCGACCGGGCCGGGTTTTGCCTCGGCCGTGGGGCTCAGTCTCTTTGCGGCGCATCCGCAGGACGAATGGTGGGATTTCGAAATGCCGGTCGACCGCTATCCGGCCCGCTCTCTGCGCCGCGCGGTGAAGTGGTTCAAAGACAATTGGTAAGGCCTGCGCCCACCCCGGTTGAATTTTGGTGACCTGCACCGCACGCGAGGCGATATTGAGCCTGAAAAAAGTCGCCTTTGTGGGCCTTGCCCCCCGTGACAGCGCCGCCCGAAACCGTTAGTTTCGGGTTAACGGACGCATTAAGCGACGAGTCTGAAGGCCGGGCAGTGGCCAGACCGCGATAACTCAGAATATGAATTCGGTGCCTATGGGCGTCGGGGTTTTCTGGTGTTTGTGGGGGAGCTGCTATTTAACCGCTAGATCTGTCGTCTTAGGCGAAATACCGCAGATTTCCATGGATCAGGGGCCATATTTTGTAGCCGCCGACGCTTTTTGGGATGACGCGACTCCGAGGCTGCGGTACAATTTCCGCAGAAAAGTCAGGAAAAGGCCCTTGCGGGAGGGCTATCAACACAGGCGGAAAGAGCATGACATTGAACCTTTCGTTGCCCGGACAGGAAGAGCTGAAGCCAAAGATCACCGTATTCGGTGTCGGTGGCGCGGGTGGAAACGCGGTCAACAATATGATCGAGAAGGCGCTGGAAGGGGTCGATTTCGTCGTCGCCAATACGGATGCGCAGGCCTTGCAGCAAAGCGCCTCGAAAAGCCGGATCCAGCTGGGTATCAAAGTCACCGAAGGTCTGGGCGCAGGTGCCCGTCCGCAGGTCGGCTCGGCCGCCGCTGAAGAAAGCATCGAACAGATCGTCGATCATCTGGCCGGGGCGCATATGTGCTTCATCACTGCCGGGATGGGTGGTGGCACCGGTACCGGCGCCGCGCCGATCATTGCGCAGGCCGCCCGTGAGTTGGGTGTTCTGACCGTGGGTGTCGTGACCAAACCGTTCCAGTTCGAAGGCGCCAAGCGTATGCGCCAGGCCGAGGACGGCGTGGAGGCGCTGCAGAAGGTCGTCGACACGCTTATCATCATCCCGAACCAGAACCTGTTCCGCTTGGCCAATGAGAAAACCACTTTCACCGAGGCCTTCTCGATGGCGGACGATGTCCTCTATCAGGGCGTCAAAGGTGTCACAGACCTGATGGTCCGTCCCGGCCTTATCAACCTCGACTTTGCTGACGTTCGCGCCGTTATGGACGAAATGGGCAAGGCGATGATGGGCACGGGCGAGGGCGAAGGCGAAGATCGCGCCATTCAGGCCGCAGAAAAGGCCATCGCCAACCCGCTGCTGGACGAAATCAGCCTGCGCGGTGCGCGCGGCGTTCTGATCAACATCACCGGCGCTCACGACCTGACCCTGTTCGAACTGGACGAGGCTGCCAATAGGATCCGCGAAGAGGTGGACCCGGATGCGAATATCATCGTTGGTTCGACCCTGGACACCGAAATGGAAGGCAAGATGCGCGTGTCCGTCGTGGCCACCGGTATCGATGCTTCCGACGTGAACACCGACATGCCGGTTGCACGCCGTCCGATGTCGGCGCCGTTGAAGAAAACCGTCAGCGTTGAAGAAACCCGTGCCGCGCCGCTGGAGTTGGACGAGCCGGTTGAACAGCCTGCCGTCGCAGCCACGGAAGCCTCGCACGAGGAGCCGACCCTGTTCGAAGGTCTGGACGCCACCGCATCGCAGCCCGAAGCAGCCCCGGCTGAGACCGAAGCCTATGACGACGACGGCCTGCCGCCGCCTGCCTATCAGCCGCAGGTTCCGGAATTCCAGCCGCAGGCCGATGCCGCCGAAGGCGGGGCCGACAGTTTTGTCGCGCCCAAGGCTCCGGCGCCGGGCACGCCGTCGCCCGAGGCCATCGTGCGTCTGCAGGCCGCCGCGCAACGGGCTCAGCCGCAGCAAGCGGCACCACAGCCCGCGCCGCAACCGCAACAGCGCCCGGCCGCCGCAGCTCCGCAACAGCAGCAGGCGCCCGCACCGCAGCAGGAACAGCGTCGCTTTGGCCTGAATTCGCTTATCCACCGGATGACCGGCAGCGCTGCCGAAGGCGGTGAGGCGAAGCCTCAGCCGGTGCGTCAGCAGCCGCAGGCCCCGCAGCACGCGCCGCAGCAATCCGCTGCGCCGCAACCGCAGCAGCAGGCCGATCCGGATCAGGAACGGATCGAAATTCCGGCCTTCCTACGCCGTCAGGCCAACTGATTTTTCAGAATATCTCGTGAAGAGGGTCGCCATCTGGCGGCCCTTTTTCCTTTTGTTCCAGAAGGTTGCACGCATCTAGAGCATGTCGCCTCTGACCAGATTCAGGATTCCCCTGATGTTGTTCCTATGATTTCATGTCTTT
>NZ_PXNU01000057.1:0-31205 GCF_041300735.1 Phaeobacter sp. SYSU ZJ3003
GTCGAAGATCAACAGACAGCAATTCGTAGCTTACGTCAGTGTCCGAAATTCAGGGGGTAGCTCAAACACAACCGCTCCCGCTTCATCCAACCCGGCCAGGCGACAAACGGTCTTGCCCAAATCAATGCCCAGAACCTTGATGTCCATCAGATCCTCCTCTCTCCACCTTTGTCCGCCACTCTAGCAGCGGGTTGGTGGGAAGGCTGTTCATCCCATTAGCTCACATTGACTGTCTGCGTTCGCTGGCCAATCAGTAGATCCCTAAGCGGGAAGATCATCCCCAACCCTTGCTGCTCGAGCGTCTTCACTTCGACAAGGCGCATGGTCGGTGTCTGCTCGCGGCTTCCGCGGTCGCTTCAGCATCCGCCATGTCGTTCTTTTGGTTCTTGACATAAGGCTTGACGAACTTCGGCGCGATCAGCCGCACGTCATGACCGAAGTCAGTCAGTGTCCGCGCCCAGTAGCAGGCAGTCGCCCATTTCTCCATCGCCAACGTGCATCTTTGATGCGTCTGCATGAAGGCGAAAAGCTGCCTGCGCGACGGCTTCTTGCGAAACACCACTTCGCCCTCGCTTGTTGCCCCGTGAAGCTGAAAGACGTGCTTGGCAAGGTCCACGCCGATGATCGAGACTTCCCTCATAGCCAGTTCCTCCTGATCCTGTCTGGATCACTCTGGCACATTAGTGCCGTCACGAGGGGCTACCCAACCCATCATCAATGCCAACCGGACCACTTAAGTGGGCAGGCCAGGACACCAGAATGGAACGGCAGCCCATTAATTTGCTGGAGTTGGGAAGCGAGCTTCGATCCGAAGCCCAGGTTGATTGTCCGAGACGTCAAGCTCGGCATGATGAAGCTCCGCGATCGCCTTGCAAAGGCTCAATCCTAGACCGTTGCCCCCTGTCGTCCGGCTTTTCTCACCGCGGAAAAAACGCCTGAATACTTTTTCCCGGTCATCTATCGCAATCCCCGGCCCGGTGTCCGAGACACATAACACGGAGAATCCATCCATGGTCGAGGCCTCAAGCGTGACCGACGTGCTTGCCGGCGTGTGCCGCAGCGCGTTTTCGACAAGATTGGAAGTAAGCTGCATCAGAAGGTCGGGGTCGCCCCAAACGATGACAGGATGATCCGGCATCCTAAGGTAAAGTTGCTGGTCCGCATCCTCTGCCGAAGGTTCAAAAACCTCGTGCACGTTTGCCACAAGATCACGCAGATCGGTACGCTGAAATCTCTCGCGCCGATCTCCTGCTTCTACCTGAGCGATGCGCAAAAGCGCGTTGAAGGTGCCGATGATGTCCTCGGTTTGAGCCAGCGCAGCATCAGCTTCCTCCGGGTCTATGATCGGCTGATCGGCCATCTTCTCCAGGCGTTGGCGCAAGCGCTGCAGCGGTGTGCGAAGATCATGCGCGATGTCATTGGATATCTGGACCTGACTTTCCATCAGGTCTGCTAACTGTTCGAGTGTGCTGTTGATACTGACGGAGACCCGATCCAGATCGTCATTCGATGCGCCATCCGTCGGAATACGGGCGGTGAGTTTTCCTCCCGCGACTTCTTTCATGGTTCCTGAAATCGCGTCGATTCGTTGTTCCGTGAGGCGGCCAACCCAAACACCTGCGAATGACCCGATACCCATGATGAGGATGAACCCGGACAAAAGGCTGATTCCCAAAGCTTCAAGAACTTCGGCAATGACATGATTTCCGGTGCCTTGAACCAGGGTGTACGGGCCAAATTGTTCTTCGGTCACCCAGTATCCGGAAATCTCGTCGTCATGTTCCCCGTCGATAAGAACCCTTGCTGCAGAAATGTATCCACGAAGCTCAGGACCGTCGATCTGTTTGACATTGCCCGCCAAAACAGCGCCATCAGGCCCGACCAACTGGAATATCCGAGCATTTTCGAAGTTCACACGTGCCATGACGTCGACACTCTTGGCGAGGTCATCAATGCCATTTTCGTCATAGATTTCGATCAAAATTTCTTTATCCGACCGCATTTGATCGTGCAGCCAGTCACGCACCTCATAATTGGAGAACCAGTACGCGCCGACGAAAATGACTGCGGATAGAACCGAATAAAGAAATGCGAACTGCAGTGACAGCCGCAGGGATGTCCGGCCCAGCCTAAGCATGCATGCTGTACCCGGACCCGCGCACAGTGTGGATCAGTGGTCGGTCAAAGGACCTGTCGATCTTGTTCCTCAAACGGCTGATGTGCGTTTCAACGACATTGGTCTTGGGATCGAAGTGAAAATCCCACACGCCCTCCAGAAGCATTGTCCGCGTGACGACCCGTTCTGCATTGCGCATGAGATAGACAAGTAGTCGAAACTCACGAGGCTGAACCTGTATGGGAACCCCTGCCCTGACAACGGTGTGTTTGATAAGATCGACCTCGAGATCGGCAAGCTGCAATCTTGTCTCTTCAGCTTGCATCGGGGGCCTGCGCGCCAAAGCTGTAAGACGGGCGGAGAGTTCCGAAAAAGCGAAGGGCTTGACCAGATAATCGTCCGCACCTGCTTCCAGTCCATCGACCCGGTCGTTGATGCCGCCCATCGCGCTCAAGAAGATAATCGGCGTGGCAACATCCGCGCTGCGGATGGACTTTACCAGCGACAATCCGTCGAGACCCGGCAACATTCGGTCGATGACCATGACGTCGAAGTCGCTGTCAAGCGCACTGAGAAACCCTTTCTTTCCGTCTGCTGCATGCTCGAACACATGGCCAAGCTCCCGCAGGCTTGAACAGATGTAGTCTGCTGTTTCTTGGTCATCTTCCACGATAAGGACACGCATGGGACTCACTTTCGAATGTTGTCACGAGATTACTGCCTAAACTCTCGATCCACCATGGGCGCAACATTACCAAACGGTATAGGCGCGACCACCAACTGGTCAGATCGGCTGCCTTAAGCAAACGATTAAAGCTTCAAGAGGCAGATATGGTCGCGCTCTATACCAATACACCAATTCAACACCGTGATTTTGACATTCGACAACCTTTCTGGCTTTCGATTTCAGATCGCAGGTTTCTCATCGCGGCGCTTTGTACGCTGCTGGCTATTCGCATCCTGTTCATGCTGTGCCTGCCATTTACGGATACGACAGAGGCACGATACGCCGAGATCGCCCGAAAAATGATCGAGACGGGCGATTGGATCACTCCGCAGTTTGACTACGGCGTTGCGTTCTGGGGTAAACCACCGCTGCACACCTGGCTTTCTGCCCTTGGCATGCAGATATTTGGCGTCGGCGGGTTTGGGGCACGGATCTTCATCTTCGCTTCAGGGTTAACGGTTCTTGGCCTGACAGGCACGTTCATGAAGCGGCATGTCGGTGTACATCAAGCGCTCGTGGCTGCCGTCGTGCTTTTCTCGTCGATCCTGTTTTTCGGGGCCTCAGCATTTGTCATGACAGATATGGTCATGACGCTTGGCATCACGCTGAGCATGGCTGCCTTTTACAATCAAGTGACAAACCGCTCCGACGGGGGAGTTTGGGGGCATCTGTTTTTTGTCGGCCTGGCCATTGGCTTGCTTGCAAAGGGGCCTGTAGCGACCGTATTGACGGTGATGCCAATCGGTCTCTGGGTTCTGATCGGTTGGCGTTGGTCGCTTCTCCCTGCTTTGCCCTGGCTTTCGGGAACAGCGTTGCTTCTGACGCTGACCCTGCCCTGGTACATCGCCGCAGAGCTGAAGACGCCCGGCTTTCTTCGCTACTTCATCATTGGCGAACACTTGGAACGGTTTATCGTGTCGGGCTGGCAGGGAGACCTCTATGGCTCAGGACATGCGCGGGCGAAAGGTTTGATATGGCTTTACTGGTTGGGTGTACTCTTGCCATGGACTCCGTTTGCGGGCTGGCTGGTCTTGCGCACAAAGAAAGTGGCCGCGGTCGTCAAGGCAGACCCGCGCGGCTGGCACAGCTACCTTCTGCTTTGGGCGTTGGCACCTATGTTGCTATTCACACCTGCGGCCAACATTCTTGAAGCCTATACATTGCCGGGGATCCCAGCTTCAGTCCTGTTGCTGGTTTCGCTCTGGGCCTCGGTTCAAGGATCAGCGAGCCGTGCCGTTAGAATGGTTTTTGGCATCTGCATCTGCATGGTTACGGCACTATACGTCGCATTGACCGTCTTATCTCATGTTGCGCCGGACAGCCTGAACCTGAAGTCGCAAAAGGCCTTGGTCGAGCAGGCCGCGCAGATCGACCCGGAAATGCGCCTGACCTATTGGGGTGGTAGAAGTTATTCAGCAGAATTCTACACCGCAGGTCGGGCGCAGGCGCTCACTAATCTCGCCGACCTCGCTGCGCTGGCCTCCGATAGTGTTAGGGATGCTATCGCGGTTCGCCCTGATGCCCTCGAAGATGCTTCTTCGGCACTTGGACCACGCTTTTCAAACATGGGCCAATTCGGACGCAACTTCCTTCTCGTTGAAATGGCTTCCAAAGGAGTAAAGCCATGAAACTGGCCACATTTCCCGCCCATGAGATTCAAACCGCCACCGGACCTTCTAGGGCGCCAGAGCTTTCCTTTGTCATTCCCGCCTACAACGAGGAAGCCAATATCGCGGAAACGATCCGGCGCGTTGACGATGAAGCCCGGACCTTGGTGCGTTCCCACGAAATCATTATTGTGGACGATGGGAGTTCGGACAAAACTTTCGAGCGCACAAAGGAGACCGCAGGGGACGTGCCAATACATGTCCTTCGCCTGTCGCGGAATTTCGGCAAGGAACAGGCGATCATGGCCGGGCTTGAAGCCTCGACCGGCGCCGGCGTGGTGATCCTTGACGCCGATCTGCAAGAACCGCTGTGCCATCTCGCAACCATGTTGCAGCATCGGGCCGAAGGGTTCGAGGTGGTTTATGCGGTACGGGCGCACCGCGACGATGAACCTTATTTGAAGCGCCTCTTCACTCGCGTTTTCTACAAGTTATTAAATCTGGGAAGTGAAGCCGACATTCCGCCCGACGCCCGCGATTTTCGCTTGATGGATCGCCGCGTCGTCGATGCGTTGTGCAATCTGCCTGAACGCAATCGGTTCATGAAAGGTCTTTATGGTTGGGTTGGCTTCCGTTCCAAGGCCATACCGATCGAGTTGGAGCAGCGCGCAGGCGGGACATCCAAATTCGGCTTTCGGAGTCTCTTGAAGCTCGGTTTGACCGGCATGACGTCATTCACCAGTTGGCCTTTGCGGGTCTGGACTTTGATCGGCATGAGCGTTGCCGCGCTTTCTATCCTGTACGGTCTCTGGATTGCTGCGAAGACAATGATCTTCGGTATCGACGTTCCGGGTTGGTCAACACTCGCAGTCGCCGTGTTCCTGTTGGGCGGCGTGCAGCTCATCTCGATCGGGGTACTCGGTGAATACCTGGCCCGCGTCTTTACCGAGGTCAAGGGCCGCCCGGGTTTCATCATCGCGGAAACACACAATCAGATTAAGGCCCAAAGATGATGCTGAACCAGTTTCTGCGATTTGGTCTTGTCGGGGCGCTTGCAACACTGGTGCATATGTTAATCGGCGTGACGCTCATTCACTCTGGTTGGCCCGCCTTGGTGGCGAACCCCATTGCTTTTCTGATCGCGTTTGTGGTCAGTTTCATGGGTCACTACGGTTTTTCCTTCTCCGATCAGGAAAGGGAAATGGCGACGTCACTGAAGCGTTTTGCATTGGTGGCGGGTGGTGGTTTTGTCGTGAATGAAACGATACTCGCTTTGTTGGTCTGGTCGACCCCCCTACTCCACATAGCGTCGCTGATCCTATCCACAGGCGTTGCAGCAATCGTGACCTTTTTTGCCAGCCGGAATTGGGCGTTCCGACGATTGCCAAAAGAACCTGCATCACGAATGCGTCTCGGGCAATAAAGGGCTCCCTCTTGCTAGGGTCAGGATGCATTGATTTTCAACGCGCTGCGGGATTCACGGCTCGGAAAACGGAGCGGTGACATGAGCGACCTTTACTGGCTGACCGACGAGCAGATGGCCAAACTTGCCCCTTTCTTCCCTAAGTCGCACGGCAAGCCACGGGTCGATGACAGGCGGGTGTTGAGTGGGATTATCTTCATCAATCGCAATGGGTTGTGCTGGCGGGATGCGCCGCGGGAATATGCTCCGCACAAGACGCTGTACAGCCGATGGAAGCGTTGGAGCGAGAAAGACATCTTCGCGCGGATGATGGTCGGCCTGGCTGCCGAACACGGCGAGGAAAAGACCGTGATGATCGACGCGACCTATTTGAAGGCACACCGCACTGCGACCAGCATGGCCGCTACAAAGGGGGGCGTGGACGCCTGATCGGTCGGACCAAGGGCGGCATGAACACCAAACTGCACGCAATCTGCGATAGCCAAAGGCGGCCGCTCAACCTGTTCGTCACCGCCGGTCAGGTCAGATGGAGTGGTTGCCGCCCTCCCTAGACGGCATCGCAATGTGCCAAGGTCGTGGTGCTCAACGCCACGCGCAAAGGAGGACGGCGAAATGAAGAATATGATGATTGGTGTCGATCTGGCAAAGGCAGTTTTTCAAGTTCATGGTGCCCTTCGAACGGGGGAGGTCCAGTTCCGCAAGAAGCTGACGCGGAAGCAATTCCCCGCGTTCATGGCGCAGCAAGAGCCCAGCATGGTGATTTTCGAGGCGTGCGGCAGCGCACATTTTTGGGCCCGTGAGATGGAAGCTCTTGGGCACAAGGTAAAGCTGATCGCACCGCAATATGTGCGCCCTTTTGTGAAGTAATGGAGAGGTGATCATTACTTCACATAGGGCCGGACATACAGCGGCGACATCAGACGAGGCTCATGTCCATTCTGAAGATAAAAGCGCCCGATGTGATGTGCGCCGCCGCAGGCTTCCATCGCAACTACACACGGCGAAAGCCCATCCAGAAAGTCCAGCAGCCGATGCCGCTGGAGACGTTTGCGAAACACGACCGCTCCTGCTTCGTTCAGCCCGGCAAGACTGCAAACGGTCTTGCCCAGATCAATGCCCAGAATCTTGATGTCCATCAGATGCTCCTCTCTCCACCTATGCCCGCAACGATAGCAGCAGATTGGTGGGAAGGCAGTTCATCCCATTAGCTCACTACGAATGGGAAAATGGCGATCTTCTGCCCTGGTGGCTCGACGGAGAGGTTCAGGGCGTGCTTCATGAGCCGATTGGAGGTCCAGTTTAGGACCGCCCAAGCTGTCGGGCATGTGATGCAGTTTCTGTGTCCTTCAGCTGTAGAGGCGCCTCGCATAGTCGTCCATTATCGGAGGTACTTACAATTCGGCGCGTCGCAACCGAAGTGCGTTTCCGATGACCGATACGGAAGACAGGCTCATCGCAGCGGCCGCGATCATTGGCGACAGTAGAAGCCCGATGAAGGGGTACAGGATGCCAGCGGCTATGGGTACGCCTGCAGCGTTGTAGGCGAAGGCAAAAAAAAGGTTTTGCTTGATGTTGCGAAGCGTTGCGGTGGCCAGTTTGCGGGCGCGTACAATGCCGGTCAGGTCCCCTCCCAGCAGAGTGATCCCCGCGCTTTCAACAGCCACGTCGGCTCCGGTGCCCATGGCAATCCCGACATCGGCTGCGGCAAGGGCAGGGGCGTCATTCACCCCGTCGCCTGCCATCGCAATACAGGCGCCTTGCGCACGCAACTCCTCAACAAGGGATTTCTTGTCCTCGGGCAGAACGCCCGCGCGGATCTCGTCGATATTAAGTTGACGCGCGACTGCTTCGGCGGTGCCCTGGTTGTCACCTGTCGCCATAATGACCCTAAGTCCAAGCGCGTGCAGATCGCGGATCGCTGCGGCGGTCGTGTCCTTGATCGGGTCGACCACGGCGACCAAACCGGCCAGCGTTCCGTCAAGGGCGACATACATAGCCGTCTTGCCGTTCGCGCGCAGCGCATCCGCGGGAGCGTCCCCGGCAGATGTGTCGACTCCCAGAGCCGCCATCAACGCCGGGTTGCCAAGAGCGACATCGTGGCCTTCAACCCGCCCGGTGACGCCTTTGCCCGTTACCGCATCGAATTCACTGGCGTCGTGGCGTGGGGCGCCCCTGTCCCGTGCGCCCTGCACGATGGCTTCGGCCAGAGGGTGTTCGGAGCCGCGTTCCAGTGCGGCGGCATAGGCCAGCACGTCAGCCTCATTCGCGCCCGAAAGGCCTACCACGTCGGTAAGGGTGGGCTTGCCCATGGTCAGCGTGCCGGTCTTGTCGACGATGACGATATCGACGAGGGCCATGCGCTCCAGTGCCTCGGCGTCCTTGATCAGCACGCCCGCCTGCGCGCCACGCCCAGCGGCGGTTGTGATCGAGATCGGCGTAGCCAGCCCCAGCGCACAGGGACAGGCGATGATCAGCACGGAAACGGCGGCGGTGATGGCAAATGCCAGAGCCGGGTCAGGCCCGATCAAAAACCAAGCGAAGAAGGCCAGTGTCGCGATACCGACCACGGTGGGTACAAAGAGCGCCGAGACCCGGTCTGCCAGACCCTGGATCGGCGCCCGCGACCGGCGGGCGCCTGCGACCATGTCGACGATCTGAGAAAGCACCGTGTCGGCACCGACTTGCCTGGCGCGGATCGCCAGCGTGCCGTTCTTGTTGATCGTGCCGCCGGTGACACGGGCGCCTGCGGTCTTTTCGATGGGAACGGGTTCGCCGGTGATCATGCTTTCATCAACCGAGGACCTCCCCTCAACCACTTCAGCATCGACAGGAATGCTGTCGCCAGGACGGACACGCAGCATGTCGCCCGCGACCACGTTTTCCAGCGGTGCATCGTATTCCCCGCCATCGGGCAAAATACGGCGGGCGGTCTTTGGCGCAAGGTCTAGCAGGGCGCGGATCGCATCGCCGGTGCGTTCGCGCGCGCGCAGTTCCAGCACCTGCCCGACGAAAATCAGGGCGACGATGACAACCGAGGCTTCGAAATAGGTGCCGACGCCTTCGCCCGTCCGGTAGTCCTCGGGGAAGACACCCGGCAGGAAGGTGGCAAAGATCGAATAGACATAGGCCGACCCGACCCCAAGCGAGATCAGAGTCCACATGTTGGGTGACAAGTTGCGGAACGAGTCCAGACCGCGTCTGAAGAACGGCAGCGCGGCCCACAGGACGATGGGCGTGGCCAACAGGAATTCGATATAGGTCGCGACACGGTGACCCAGCCAGTCGCGGACGGGCAGGCCCACAAGCTCTCCCATCGTGAGAACGACCAGAGGCATCGCCGCCCCGGCGCTGATCCACATCCGGCGGGTGAAGTCTGTCAGTTCTTCGGACGGTTCGTCGTTGGGTAGCATCGGCTCCAGCGCCATACCGCAGATCGGACAGGCCCCCGGTTCGTCGCGAACGATCTCGGGGTGCATGGGGCAGGTCCATTGCGTGCCGGGTTGCGCCTGTAGGCCTACCTTGTCGGCATTGCCGGACGCATAGAACCACGGGTCGGCCTTGAACCTTTCCTCGCAGGAGGCCGAACAGAAATGATGGGTCTCGCCCCCAAAGGTCTGCGTTCGGGTGTTGGCCTTGACTTCGAAGTTCATACCACAGACCGGGTCCGTGGCCGAAGGAGCGCCAGCCGGGATCGGGGCGTGCTGCGAATGGGAGTGGTGGGCATGGTCAGGCATGATCGAAGTCCTTTCGCGTATCAGTCATGAACCCTCCCCCTGTGTCAGGGAAGTTGTCCGCCTCTCTACTTTTCCTCTATTTTTCAGGTGGGCGGGATAGGATGATGCTTTGGGATATTCACCGGAACGTAAAGCAGCTGTGCTGAAACGCATGCTGCCTCCGAACAACGTAGCCATTCGTCAGTTGTCGCAGGAGGAAGGGATCTCCGAGGCGACATTGCACAAGTGGCGTCGTGCTGCGCGCGGCAAAGGAGAGCTTTTGCCTGACGCTGACGTTGGCCCCGAGGGCTGGTCATCACGCGATAAGTTCGCGGCGGTGCTGGCGACGGCGGCCCTCAATGAGGCTGATCTGGCCGAATATTGCCGCAAACGCGGGCTCTACCCGGCACAGATTGCGGCATGGCGGTCCGCTTGTGAACAAGCAAACGACTGGGATCGTGCCAGCACAGCACGTCTCGGGCGGGCGACCAAGGATGAGAAGAAACGGGTCAAGGATCTGGAGCGGGAACTTGCGCGCAAGGACCGCGCACTGGCCGAAACCGCAGCGCTTCTGGTGCTGCGAAAAAAGGCGGCAGCGATCTGGGGGGACGGAGAGGACGCATGATCAGCACCCCACATCGCCAAACCGCCGTTGCGCTGATCCATGAGGCCATCACTGCTGGCGCGCGGCAGAGCAAAGCCTGTACCGAGCTGGAAATCAGCGATCGTACATTGCGGCGCTGGACAAAAGACGGCCAGATCCACGCCGATCAGCGCCCCCTTGTGCCGCGCCCGGAACCGGCCAACAAGCTGAGCCCCGAAGAACGCGCGGCCGTGCTGGAAGTGTGTAATTCAGAGAAGTTTGCCAGCCTTCCGCCAAGCCAGATCGTCCCCAAACTGGCCGATCAAGGGCGATATTTGGCCTCGGAATCCAGCTTCTACCGCATCCTGCGCGCCGATGGGCAGCAGCATCACCGGGGGCGCGCAAGACCGCCAATCCGGCGTAAACCACCCACAAGCTACAAGGCCAGTGCGCCCTGCGAGGTCTGGACGTGGGACATCACATGGATGCCTGGGCCGGTGGCAGGCATGTTCTTCTACCTCTATCTCATCGTAGACATCTTCAGCCGGAAAATCGTGGGATGGGAAGTTCATGAACGCGAGAGTTCAGACCTCGCAGCGAGGTTGATCCGGCAGGCGGTCATAGCTGAAGGCTGCATCCTGCGCCCGCTGGTACTGCACGCCGACAACGGCAGCCCCATGAAGGGCGCCACGATGAAAGTGACCATGGAAAAACTGGGCATCACCGCGTCCTACAGCCGTCCGCGCGTCAGTAACGACAACCCGTTCTCGGAGGCCCTGTTCCGAACCTGCAAATATCGCCCGAACTGGCCGGCCAAGGGCTTTGCCACAAAGGCAGACGCTCAGGCATGGGTGAAATCTTTCGCCGACTGGTACAATACCGAGCACCTGCACAGCGCGATACGCTTTGTCACACCAGAGGCGCGCCACGCGGGCCGTGATCGTGCAACGCTGGCAAACCGCGCCAGTCTCTATGCAAATGCACGCTCACAAAATCCGGAACGCTGGTCAGGTAAAACCCGCAACTGGCAACCTGCCGGACCCGTCTGGCTCAACCCAGAAACCGAAATCAGCGCCCCTGAAATCAGAGACGCTGAAATCAGAGACGCTGCATGAAATCAGCGGACAACTTGTTTGACAAACACCGCCCTCCATCAAGAGGAAGGTTAAGCGTCGTGATTGTGATGCGTTTTAGGCGGGTGCCGACGCAAGAAGATGTGCATGAAGCCAAAAACGATGATCATTCCGACACCTGCGATCACCACGATCCACGGATCGGCCTGCACCTTCATCCCGGCAAAGGCAGCCAACACGACGGCGTCCAATCCGATTGCGGTCAGCAAGACCCAGCCTTGCGCGCCCACCTCGGTCCGCAGATTGCGGAACACTCCCCAATGGATCAGCATGTCCATCACCAGATAGAAGAACGCCCCCAGCGACGCGATGCGCCCGAGATCGAAGAAAATGGTTAGCAGCGCGGCAATCACAACCGTGTAGACTAGGGTGTGGTCGCGGATGACGCCGGGCATGCCGAAATGGCTGTGCGGGATCATCCGCATCTCGGTCAGCATGGCCAGCATGCGGGACACGGCAAAGACGCTGGCGATCAGGCCGGAGGCCGTCGCCACAAGCGCCAGGCCGACGGTCAGGTAGAAGCCGGTCCGCCCCAGGGCCGGTTCCGCGGCCTCGGCCAGCGCATAGTCCCGTGCAGCAACGATCCGGTCCAGCGGCAGACTGCTGCCGACGGCAAAGGCGACCAACAGGTAGACTAGCGTACAGATGGCGATGGAAACGATGATGGCACGGCCAACGTTGCGGTGCGGGTTCGTGATTTCGGCCCCGCTGTTCGTGATGGTCGTGAACCCCTTGAAGGCAAGGATCGCCAGAGCCATCGAGGCGACAAAGCCGGTGATCCCGGTGTCTTGCTGTCCCCCGGTCGCCTCGAAGCTGACCCCGCCCGCCCAAAGCGCTGCTATGCCGAAAACGGTGATGCCCCCGACTTTCAGCGCTGCCATAAGCACCGACAGCCAGCCGACGGACCGGTTGCCCGCGACATTGACCAGCCACGCAAACACGATGACGCTCACGCCGATGGCGGGCACAAGCCATGTGTCCCGCGGCATGTCGAGCCCGCGCAGCAGGTAGGTGGCAAAGGTCCGCGCCACGAGGCTTTCGTTGATGACCATCGACAGCGCCATCAGCAGGGCGGCCCCGGCGGCGACAGTCGTTGGGCCATAGGCTTTTTGCAGGATCATCCCGATGCCGCCCGCAGAGGGGTAGGCGTTCGACATCTTGACATAGGTGTAGACGCTAAAGGCGGTGACGACGGCACCGGCGATGAAGGCGAAGGGAAAGAGCGGCCCCGCCAAAGCTGCGATCTGACCGGTCAGCGCGAGGATCCCCGCGCCGATCATCACGCCGGTACCCATGGCGATGGCATCCAGCAGGGTCAGGCTGTTCTTGCGATAGTCCGAAGTCATTCCGTATTCCTCTTGTCATCGTCCCGGTGCCGCAAGGCCAGCACCAGCAGCGGTACCGCCGTGACCAGCCCAAGGCCGAGGGCCAGCCATTCCGCGGACCCGAAATCGCCCTGGATGGCGACGCTGCCCACATGGGCCAGAACGAAACTGGCGGGCAGGATTCCGGCCATCGTCGCCAGCGCAAAGCGCCAGGCGTGCAGGCGGCTCAGACCGGCGGCATAACTCATCGCGTCGAACGATACGAAGGGCAGCAGGCGGCTGACAAAGACCGTCAGTGTCAGCGAGTTTTGCGAACCGAACAGCCCGCGATCCGCATTGTGGCCCAGTAAACGCTCGATCGAGCCGCGCCCGAGCGTCCGGGCAAGGGCAAAGGCGATGACCGCGCCGATCTCGGACCCGAGGGCGACGTAGGCTGCCCCGGCAAAGTGCCCATAGGCGGCACCTGCTGCCAGCGCGATGGGCGCGCAGGGGATCGGGTTGGCGACAACCGCGGCGGTCATCAGTGCGACAACGGCGACAGGCCCCCAAGGGCCCGCGGCATGGACCCAGGTTTTGACCTGCGCGCGGTCGATCGTCGGCATCTGCCCACCCAGCAGCCAGTACAGGGCCAGCGCGCCAAGCAGCGCCGCCGCGATCCACACAAAGGGGCGAAGCGCCGGACTGAACCGATCCACGCCGCGCCCGGTCATGTCAGGCCAAAGCCTTTGGCAGGGGTGCAAGCGCCGCAACCAGCGGCACCACGGGCAACCCGGCGGCGATCCACCCCGGCCCGGCCGCGGAGCCCAGCATCCCCTCGGAGATATCGGCATAGCCGGTATAGCCCGCCCGCAACAACGCGCCCAGCACCGACAGCGACCGCCCGCCCGTTGCGCAGATCAGCCCGACGGTGCGCTCGCCCGCGAGGGAGCGGGCCGCAAAGAGGCGGTCGGCAAAGCGGGCTTCGTGCATGCTGATTGGCCAGACCCCGGCGCCGATCCCGGTTTCCTGCCATTCCTCGCGAGAGCGAATGTCGATCACCCGCGCAGTATCGTTCAACAGCGCATCATAAGCCTGACCGGCGGACCATGCGCCCGTGCCCTGCGCCCAGGCAGACTTTGCAAACGGCGCCGCGCCCGAAGCTGCCAGCCCTGCCAGCACGAACCGCCGCGTGCGATCAGGCCGCATCGACAGCCCCCACCAGCATGTCGCGGACCTGGCTCGCGACGGCGTGCAACTGTTCGTTGTCGATTGCCGCCATCGACGCGACGGGATCGATCGCGCTGACTTCGGTGCCGCCCTCGACTTCGCGCAGGATGACGTTGCAGGGCAGCATCGCGCCGACGCGCGGTTCCAGCCCGATGGCCTCATACGCCATCTTGGGATTGCAGGCACCAAGGATGCGGTAGCCGTCCATCTCGGCGTCGATCTTTTTTTTCATCGTCGCTTTGACGTCGATTTCGGTCAGCACGCCAAACCCCGCCTCGGACAGGGCTGCGCGCACGCGCATGTCGGCGGCGTCGATCGACACGCCGCTCAGCAGGCGGTCATGGGTATAGCTCATGGCAGGTCTCCTTTCGTTGCGGCATGGCCCGATTACCGGGCCATGCCCGTTTAACTGGCTCATTCCTGCGCGGGGTCCATCCTCGGCATGGAACCGATCCGCCCGGCAAAGCCCTGCATTTCGGGACCGGTGATCTTGCCGTCGCCGTCGGCATCGAGATGCTGGAAGCGATCGACCATCGTCTCCTTCATCATCTGGGCGTGCCAATCGGTGAATTCGTCAAGGCTCAGGCTGTCGTCCCCGTCGCCGTCATGGGACATCATGCCTTGCCGCATCATGTCACCCATGTCCCCCATGCCGTCACCGGACGGGCCCATCATGGGGCGCATCATCTGCATCATGTCGCGGTCCATTATTCCCATGGCAGAGGACCCCATGCCCATCATCGGCATGTCGCCGCCCGCATGCATCCGCATCATGGAGTTGTGCATGTCCCCATCCATCTGGGGCATCGCCATCCCACTATCCGTCGAGCTCGCGCCGTTTCCGGTGTGGTGGTCTGTGTCCGCAAAGGCGGGCGCTGCGGTCAGTGCGAGAACCGAAAGAACAGCGGCAGCGTTTGTAAATCGGGGCATCGTATGCTCCTTGCGCTTGAGTGTGTCGTTTCCGTCCCCATTCAAACGCTGTTTGCGGGCGACATGCAGCCCAAGATTTGTAACGATCTGTCGCAAAATCGGGGCGTGATACAAACCGCTACAAATCGACCGGTGAAGTTACCGGGGCCGGCCTGCTAGAAGGAACGCATGGGACAGCAACCGCATATTCTCGTGGTCGACGATCACGCCGAGATCCGCGAAAGCATCACGCGGTTTCTGCAAAGGAACGGGCTGCGCGCCACCGCAGCCAAGGATGCGGTCGAAATGGATGCCTGCCTTGCGGTCGGCCAATTCGACCTGATGGTGCTGGACGTCATGATGCCGGGCGAGGACGGCCTGTCCGTCTGTCGCCGCCTGGCGCCGGAGGGCGATCTGCCCATTATCCTTCTGACCGCCCTTGGTGAGGAAACCGACCGGATCGTCGGGCTGGAGCTCGGGGCGGATGACTATCTGGCCAAGCCGTTCAACCCTCGCGAATTGCTTGCCCGGATCAAGTCCGTCCTGCGGCGGACCACGCGTGAAGCTCCCATAGCCGGGCGGCTGGCGGGCCAGACGGTGCGTTTTGCCCACCTGCTATTGGACACGGACCGGCAGGTTCTGCGCGACGAATCGGACGCCGAAACGCCGCTGACCAGCGCCGAGTTCAAGCTGCTGTCGGCCTTTCTGGAACGCCCGCACATGGTGCTGAGCCGGGATCAGTTGCTGGACCTGGCGGCAGGCCGCATGGCCGGGCCGCTGGACCGCACCATCGACAACCAGATCAGCCGCCTGCGCCGCAAGATTGAGCCCGACGTGCTGCGCCCGCGCATCATAAAGACGGTGCGCAATGGCGGCTACAGCCTTGCCTGTGATGTCGAGGCCGAGGCATGAGCCTGCGGGCCGCGATGACGCTGCGCTGGCAGTTGGTCCTTCTGATCGTCGCGGCGTTGACCGTGGCGCAGATCATCAGCCTGCTGCTGTTCGCCGATGAGCGCAGCCTTGCGATCCGTGCGGCGCTTGGCTTCGAGGCGGCGGGGCGTGCCGCCAACGTGGCGCGCCTGATCGAAGAGGCCCCGCCCGATCTGCATGCCTCGATCCTGCGGGCGGCAAATTCGCCCCTCGTGCGGTTCGACTTGTCGCAGACGGCCTTGGTTCAGCACAGCGACCATTCTGATGGGGGTCTGGTCGAAAGCCGCATCCGCACCCTGCTGGATGACAGCTACAGCCGCGACATCCGTGTCGAGCTTCACCAGATCGAGGGCCAGTTGATGCCGCTCGCCAATCTGTCGCGCGAGATGACAGAGATGCACATTGCGATGATGCGGGGCGAGCTGACAGCCATCGAGATGAACCTGTCCATCGCCATTTCCGGAGGGCGTTGGCTGAATGTGGGCACCCGCTTCGAACGCCCGCCGATCCAGTGGTCGCTGGAATCCATGCTGGCCTTTGTTCTATCGGCTACGGTGTTGCTGATCGTTTTGATCTGGTTCGTCATGACGCGGTTGACCGGGCCGCTGCGGCGGCTGGCGCTGGCCGCCGACCGGCTGGGGCGGGGCGAGGACGTGCCTGAACTGCCCGTCGCGGGCCCGACCGAGGTCCGCGACCTGACGGTTTCCTTCAACCGGATGCAGGAACGCCTGACCCGCTTCGTCAATGACCGGACGCGGATGCTGGCGGCGCTGGGGCATGACCTGCGCTCGCCCCTGACGGCGATGCGGGTGCGTGCCGAGATGGTCGACGACGAAGAAACCCGCGACAGCATCGTCGCCTCGGTCGAGGAAATGCAGGGCATGGTCGAGGCGACGTTGACATTCGCACGCGGTCTGACCGGATCAGAGCCGCCCGAACGCGTCAATCTGCGCGAGTACCTTGGCGCCGCCCTGTACCAGACCCGGTCCGCCGGGGTCGATCTGCTGGGACCTGACGACACTGAACTGCGCTTGCGCCCCAACGCCATGCGCCGCGCCTTGCGCAACCTGATCGAAAACGCCCTGCGCTATGGCCATACGGCGCAGATCGATTGGCAAAAGACTGGCGGGGAGTTGGTTCTGACCGTTGACGACGACGGACCGGGCATCCCCGAGGACCAGTTGGACAAGGTCTTTGACCCGTTTGTGCGGCTCGAAGAGTCGCGGTCGCTGGAAACCGGCGGGCATGGGCTGGGACTGTCCATCGCCCGGACGATCATCCAGTCGCATGGCGGCGATGTCACTCTGACGAACCGGCCCGAAGGCGGGTTGCGGGCACGGGTGCGGCTGCCGAACGGACATGCGGCCAACACCGAAGGAGAAACACCATGAGACAGATCCTGATTTCACTGGGCGCGGCGCTGGCCGGCGCAGCACCTGCGCTGGCCGATGCCGATGACGGCATGATGAACGGCTATGGCGTGGGCGGTTTCGGATTTGGCCTTGGCGGGTTCGGGATGTTGCTGTTCTGGGGCCTGGTGATTGCCGTCCTCGTACTGGTCGTGATGCGGCTGACGGGCCGTGGCGACAGCGGGCCAGCCGTGTCCGATACACCGGATCCCCTTGAGGAACTGCGCCTGCGCGTTGCGCGGGGCGAGATCGACGAAGAGGATTTCCAGCGTCGCAAAGCCGCGCTGGACAAATAACCGCTACACCCCCCGAGGAGGGTCAAGCATGATCCCGGAAATCGGACATTTCTCACTGGCATTGGCGCTGGCCCTCGCCATCGTTCAGGGCGTGTTGCCTATTCTGGGCGTGTCGCGCGGCAACGTCGTTTGGATGCAATCCGCGCAATCCTCGGCCATGGGGCAGGTGGTTTTTGTCGGGTTGGCCTTTGCCGCCTTGATGCGCTCTTTCGTGGTCAGCGACTTTACCGTGCTGAACGTGGTCGAGAATTCCCATTCGCTGAAACCGATGCTGTTCAAGATCGCCGGCACATGGGGCAGCCACGAAGGCTCGCTGCTGTTGTGGGTGCTGATCCTTGCGGTGTTCGGCGCGGGAGTGGCCCTGTTCGGATCGAACATCCCCGCGGCCACCAAGGCGCGCGTCCTGTCGGTGCAGGCCTGGATCAGCGTCGGTTTCCTGAGCTTCCTGCTGTTCACCTCGAACCCGTTCGAACGGGTCTTTCCGCCGCCCGCCAATGGCAATGACCTGAACCCGCTATTGCAGGACGTTGGTCTCGCCATGCATCCGCCGCTGCTGTATTTCGGGTATGTCGGCTTTTCCATCGTGTTTTCCTTTGCGGTGGCGGCCTTGCTCGAAGGGCGGGTCGATGCCGCCTGGGCGCGCTGGGTGCGGCCGTGGACGCTGGCCGCGTGGATGAGCCTGACAGCCGGGATCGCGCTGGGATCCTGGTGGGCCTATTACGAGTTGGGCTGGGGCGGCTGGTGGTTCTGGGACCCGGTGGAGAATGTCAGCTTCATGCCGTGGCTTATGGGAACGGCGCTGCTGCATTCCGCCATCGTCACGGAAAAGCGCGACGCCTTCAAAAGCTGGACGATCCTGCTGGCGATCCTGACATTTTCGTTGTCGCTGCTGGGCACCTTCATCGTGCGTTCGGGGCTGCTGACCTCGGTTCATGCGTTTGCCGTCGATCCAGACCGCGGGCTGTACATCCTCGGGCTGTTGGGCCTGTCCATCGGCGGGTCGTTGGCGCTTTATGCGTGGCGGGCCCCCGAGATGGAGGGCGCCGGCCTGTTCCGGCCCGTCAGCCGAGAGGCAGGCCTGCTGCTCAACAACCTGATCCTCGCGGCGGCGACCGGGACGGTGCTGTTCGGAACGCTCTACCCGCTGCTGCTCGAGGCGCTGACCGGCGACAAGATTTCGGTCGGACCACCGTTCTTCAACGCGGCTTTCGTCCCAATGATGCTGGTGCTCGTGCTGTTCATGGGAATCGGGCCGTTCCTTTCGTGGAAGCGCGCCGATATTGGCGGGGTGCTGCAAAGGGTGCGCTTCGTGGCGCTGCTGTGCCTGGCTGAGGCTCTGGTGCTTTGGTATGTGCAGACCGGTGCGCCTGTGTTGGCCTATGTCGCGGTTGCCGCAGCGCTCTGGCTGCTGTTTGCGACGCTTCGGGAATGGGCACTGCGGATCAAGCTGTTCGACGCCCCGCTGTCCGAGTCGGCCCGCCGCGCTCGCGCGCTGCCAAGGGCGGCACATGGCATGACGCTGGCTCATGCCGGGCTGGCGGTGGTCATACTGGGCATGGTCGGGTCAAGCGCCTGGAAGAGCGAGGAAATCGCCTTTGTGCGACCTGGGGACCGCATCGAGATTGCCGGGTTCGAGGTCCTGTTAGAAGGGGTCGAAAAGCGTCGCGGGCCGAATTACCTGGCCGATCAGGGTCGGCTGAAGGTCTGGCGCAATGGCAGTTACGTGACGACGTTGTTCCCCGAACGGCGCAGCTATCCCGTGGCCCAGTCGACAACAACGGAATCCGCGATCCGGTCTACCCTGGCAGGGGATCTCTACGCCTCGATCACGGAACCGGCCTCGGACGTAGCGGCCAAGGGCGGGGCATGGACCCTGCGCATTCTGTACGAACCGCTGGTGAACCTGCTGTGGATTGGTGCGGGCCTGCTGGTGCTGGGTGGCGCACTGTCGCTATCGGACCGCCGCCTGCGCGTCGGGGCGCCACGGCGGGCGCGCCGACCGCAACCCCAGCCCGCCGAATAGGAGTGACCATGAAACGCATGTTAGCCGGGCTGCCGCTGGTGTTGACGGCCATCCTCGGGGCCTTTTTCCTTTGGGGACTGGACCCTGAGCGTGACCCAAATGATATCCCCTCGGTTCTGATCTCGCACCCGGTGCCGGAGTTTTCGCTGGACCCGGTGCCGGGACTCGACGTGCCGGGCCTTGCCACGGCGGACCTGTCGGGCAATCCCGGCCCCGTGGTGGTCAATATCTTTGCCTCGTGGTGCGTGCCATGCAAGGCCGAACACGCGGTCCTGTCGCGGGTCGTCGAACGGGACGGGGTGCGCCTTCTGGGCATCAACTACAAGGATAAGCCCGAGGACGCCCTGCGTTGGCTCGCCGAGTTGGGCAACCCGTACAGCGCCATCGGCTCTGACCTCGATGGGCGGGCGGGTATCGAATGGGGCATTTCCGGCGTTCCGGAAACCTTCATCGTCGGCGGAGACGGAACGGTTCTGTATCGCTATGTCGGGCCGATCGTGGGTGAGGACGCCGTGGCAAAACTCACGCTCGCCTTGCAGCATGCGCAAGGCGGCCTGTCATGAGAGCGGTGGTGCTCGCCGTTTTGTTGGCAGTCTTGCCCATGCTTGCGCAGGCTGTAGAGCCGGACGAGATCCTGGCCGACCCGGCGCTTGAGGCGCGCGCCCGCGTGATCTCCAGGCAGCTGCGCTGCGTGGTTTGCCAGAACCAGGACATCGACGGTTCCAACGCCGGGGTGGCGCGGGATTTGCGGCTGCTCGTGCGTGAACGGCTGACCGCGGGCGACAGCAATGCGGAGGTGGTCGATTACATCCACGCGCGCTACGGAGATTTCGTCCTGCTGAAACCGCCGTTCAAACGTCGGACCGTGGTGCTTTGGCTTGCGCCGCTGGTCCTGATTGTTGCAGCGGTGCTGGCCGGGGGGCTCAGTCTTTCGCGGGCCCGACGCCGACGCACCGACGCGCCACTCGATCCCGAAGACGAGGCGCGCATTGCAGCGGCCATGGACCGATACAGACAGGGAGGATCGGAATGATCTGGGGTATTTTCGCCATCATGGCGATTACTGGTCTGACCATCGCGCTGTTTCCGATGCGCCGGGCAAGCATGGCGCCGGTCTTGCGCGACGACTCCGTGCCGGCGGTTCTGGTCGACCAGCTGGAAGAAATCGAGCGCGACGTGGCGCGGGGGCTGATCTCTGCACCTGAAGCAGAGGCCGCAAGGCAGGAAATCCGCCGCCGCATGGCGCAGGTTCTGCGGCGCGCTGACCGGCCGGCTGTCACGACGACGGGCGGGCGAGGAGCGCTGATCCTTGCGGCAGTTTTTGTCCCGGTCATGGCCTTTGGCTACTATTCGTTCGCCGGTGCGCCCGACGTGCCGGCTGTGGCCTTCGCCGACCGCGCCGACGAGCGCGCCGACACGCGACGGATCGCCGATTTGGCTGGGCAATTGCGCGAAAGGCTGATGGCCGATCCCGACGGCGGCCCGACCGATGGCTGGATGTTGTTGGGCCAGACCTATGCGCGCATGGGACAATTCGACGAAGCCGTGACCGCCTTCCGGACGGCCTCTGGCCGTGACGACGCGGTTTCGGCGACATGGTCGATGCTGGCCGAGGCGATGATCCGGGCCAATGACGGAACCGTCACGCCGGACGCGGTGACCGCTTTGGACAGGGCGCTGACGCTGGACGTCTCGAACCCGGCGGCGGCGTTCTACCTTGCGATCGCGGACGCGCAGGCCGGAGAGGTCGGGGCAGCTCATGACCGCCTGACGGCGCGACTGGCCGAGACGCCGGGCTACCAGCCCTGGATGGAGACCTATATCGCGCAGGCGAATGCATTCGCACAGACACTCGGCCGGGCGCCCATCGCGTCGCGTGCGCCTGTTGCCCGCGGCCCCAGTGCCGCCGATGTCGCCGCCGCACAGGAGATGAGCGAAGGCGACAGGGCGGTTTTCATACGGTCCATGGTGGATCGTCTGGCGACGCGGCTTGAGGATGAACCGGATGACGTGGACGGATGGCTCAGGCTGGCGAATGCCTATGGCGTGCTCCAAGAGATGGACAAGGCGCGGGACGCTTACCTTCGCGCGGATGCGCTGTTGCCCAAGGGCGATGCGCGCAAGGCAGAGGTTCAGGCAATACTGACGCAACTCGGGGGAGACTGAGGTCAGCCGACCCGACGCATCAGGCTAAATTGAAAAGCCTGCTCCGCGTCTTTCGGGGTTTGGTGGAGGTGGCGGCGATGCGCCACCGGCGCGAAACTGTCTGCCAAAAGCACCGCGATATCCTCGGGGCTGTAGCGGACGACCGGCAGGCCGCTGCACCGATCCGGCCCGTCCGGCGCGAAAGTGGCTATGATGGCATGGCCATCGATCCGGACGGCGCGTGTCAAGCTCTCGATATAGGCGGCTCTGTCGGCGGGGTCGGTGAGAAAGTGGAATACCGCCCTGTCATGCCACAGGTCGTACTGTCGCGTCGGCGACCAGGTGGTGATGTCTTTACACAGCCAGGTCAAGCTGCCCCCCGCGGGCCCCAGCCGGTCTCGCGCGGCATCCAGGGCCATTTGCGACAGGTCCAAAATCGTCACGTCGCGCAGCCCCATCGCCAGCACGGCGTCCGTGAAACGGGACATGCCGCCGCCTATGTCGATCACCGACGCGCCTCTGGGAATTCCGGCCATCCGGATCAGGTCGAGCGAAACTGTCGGATCGTCCTGATGCCAGCTCAGACTGGTCTCGGGCGTCTTGCGGTAGACGGTGTCCCAGTGTTCTTTTCTATCGACCGACATGGCCATGACCTCTGACGCGGATCTGCAGACCAACTAAAGGTCCAGCATATTCCATATACATAATGTTTCAATGTCAGTTCGGCAAGGTTGCCCGATCGAGAGCCTTCAGCACGGATCGGTCCGTCAGGATTTCCGACAGGACGATACCCTCTGGCGCGCCCGGTCCA
Source organism: Phaeobacter sp. SYSU ZJ3003 (assembly GCF_041300735.1). Taxonomy (NCBI): domain Bacteria; kingdom Pseudomonadati; phylum Pseudomonadota; class Alphaproteobacteria; order Rhodobacterales; family Roseobacteraceae; genus Phaeobacter; species Phaeobacter sp. SYSU ZJ3003. Next base: position 22,357 of record NZ_PXNU01000057.1, read on the forward strand.
TAGACGACGTTGAAGGGGATGCCGTAACGGTCGAAGCTTTCGAGATAGCGCGCAATCGACTCGTCCGGGCGCGTCCAGTCGGCCTGCATGAGGGTGATGCCGTCAGCGGACAGCGCCGTGCGCACCGGGTCGCGTTCCAGCACCAGGGCTTTGTTGGCCTTGCAGGTCAGGCACCAATCCGCAGTGACATCGACAAAGACGACCTGCCCGCCCGACACCTGCCGGGCGATCTCGGCGCGGGCAAAGCTTTGCCAGGCCAGCGCGCCGCCGTCCGGCGCGGGGGAGGCGGCGGGCGTGGACACGAAGGGAGCGGCCACAAATGTCACAGCGACCAGAAGCGCCGCGCCAGACAGGCGCGGACCCGGTGACAGGCGGCTGAGTGACAGCAACCCGGTCACCGACAGCGCCAATGCCAGCACGATGAGCGCAGTCCACGGCCCGGCGACACCGCTCATGACCCAGACCAGCCACCCGAGCGTGGTCAACAGCATTAGCCCCAGAGCCACCTTGACCAGCAGCATCCAGCGCCCGGGCTTCGGCAGGCACGTCACCACGCCTGGCCACGCCGCGACCAGCAGGTATGGCAGAGACAGCCCCAGCCCCAGCGCGGTAAAGACCACGGCGATATCGAGACCCCGACCAGCCAGCGCAAAGGCTATGGCGGTGCCCAGCAGCGGCGCGGAACAGGGCGTGGCCATGACTGCCGCGAAAAGGCCTGTGGCAAAATCTCCGCCACCGTTATTGGCCATCCATGTCTGGAGCCTCGACGGCAAGGAGATCTCGAACGCGCCCAGCAGGTTGCCGGAAAAAACCGTCATCACGACGATCAGAGCTGAAAGGAAGACCGGGTTCTGGAATTGCAGACCCCAACCCACGGACACACCCGCCCATTTCAATCCGTAGAGAACCGCCGAAAGCCCCCACATGAAGGTGAGGACCCCGGCGGCGGCGGCCAGAAAACCGCGGCGGATGCACGGGCGATCCTCTGGGCCGTGGCGCAGGACAGACGAGAACTTGATCGACAGGACGGGCAGCACGCAGGGCATGACGTTCAGGATCAGACCGCCAAGGAAGGCAAGCGCGGCGATCCCGGCCAGCATCCCCGCCCCGGTCCTCTGCGTTGCCAGACGAAAGGGCGGGGCAGGGGCGCGTACCACCCTTGTGGCTGGCACCGTAAAGGCGCGGGTGTCCCCGTCGGTCACTGTGATACGCGGTGTCTCGGGTGGGCCAGAGGACAGGATCGGGAGCCGCGCCCAAAGCAGGCGTCCGTCTTCGCCCAGCCGAATGTCGGGTGAACCGAAGGTGACGCCGTCACCGGCCTCGGGGAAGATGTCGGGCGCGTCGAAGGCCTTGGCGCTGCGCAGCGCAACGGTCAGGCTGCGGGCCGCGTCATCCACATGGAATTGCGCCGAGGTGATGCGCGGAACGGAGGCCATTTGCGGGACCTTGTCCACAAAACGCGCAATCCTGTCGGCAGAGGTCTGGTCGATGCCGCTGCCCGGCGGCAGGTCGAGCGTCAGGACGAAATCCTCAGGCACGCAGATGTCCGAGCATACCAGCAGCGACACGGCCGCGTGCAGCCGGGCCGCGGTGCCGGGCTGTTTCAGCGTAATTCGCAAGGGGAACACGACCTCTCCATGATAGCCGAAATTCTGGATACCGAAGGCGGTGAAGCGTTCCGGTGCAGGCCATTGAAAATCGACTTCTGCGATGTTGGTCGAGCCGGACCAGTCGACCCGGGGCGGTGTGCCGACCTCTCCTGGGGTGCGCCAATAGGTCTTCCATCCCTCGAATATGGTCAGGTCCAAACCGGCGGCCAAGCTGCGTGATCCCGGCGCCACACCGTTTTGCGCGGTGATGAGCCGGGCAATGACAGGGGTCGAACGATAAACGTCCGACGTGGCGGCCAAGGCCCCGCTCGCAATCAGCGACAGGACGGTCAGAATCCCGGCAAGATACGTCTTCAGGCGCATCATGGTCACGTCAGTTTCCCGTGTTCAGAACGAATCCTGTCCGGTCATCTGCGCAACGCAGTTGTGCGACGCCGGGCGACGATGCCTCCACGATCTCGCAACCGGTCGGAAGCAAGGCCGCGACCGTATCACTTCCCTGCGTCGACAGGGCTGAGGGCGAACGGAAGCAGCCGCTGACCGTGGCAGAACAGCCCGACACAACCGCCATTGCCCCAAGCACAAAGACGCGAGGGGTCAAGTCCTTCAGGCCTCCTCGGGGCGGCGCTCCGAGCGCGCCTCGGATTTGGCGGTATCGTGGCTGTGGCACGATTTGCCCATCATCTTGTGCATGACAAGGTGCGCACCGACGCACAGCACCAACGGCGCAAAAGCCAGCGCATTCGATCCCAGCCCCGACAACGTGCCGCCGCCGATGAAATATCCGGCGATCGGCAGCAGCATCACGGCGCAGCAGGCCATCATGCCCCAATGCATCAGCTTTCCTGCGCCCCTGGCAGAGTGACTGTCATCCTTCATCGCCCGATCCTTTCGCGGTGTTGTCGATGGCGCTTATGCAACTCTCCGGCAGCGGAAGGTCAAGGATACAAACAAATACATTTCTTTGGTCCTGTTGCGATTGCTGTGTGCGGTCCAGCCTGTATCTATAATCGCCAAAGCTGATGAAGGATATAACCGTGACCAGACAGCAACAGACGCGCCGCGCCGTGCTGCGCACGGCGGTAGCCTCTGTCGGCCTGATCGGAGCGCCGGGAATTCTGCGCGCGGCCAGGGATGTGCAGCGGCGCAACATCTCCGCGTTGCGGACCCATGACTGGCGTGACCATTTCGAAATCCTTGACAAGGGTATCATCATCGCCGACACCGACAGCAAGATGCTGCTGCACTGGACCGCAGCGGGCGAAATGCGAGTCTATCCGACATCGGTACCGCTAACGGACGAGCTAACCAAGCGTGGCTACACCGAGGTCGTAGAAAAGCGGAAGAATCCCGGCTGGGCACCGACCCCGGCGATGCGTGAGCGCAACCCAGAATGGCCCGCATATGTGGAAGGCGGAGACCCGACCAATCCCTTAGGAACACGAGCTCTATATCTGTCGTGGACCTACTACCGAATCCACGGAACACAGGACACGCGCAAGATCGGGCGCAAGTCCTCGAACGGCTGCATTGGCTTGTACAATGGGCAAATCGAAGAGGTCTACGATCGCGCCCCCCTTGGCACACAGATCAAACTGATCTGAAATCAAACAAGCAGGACAGACAAAATGGACAAGTTGACGGGACTGATCGGGGTCGTTCTGGTCGTTGGTGTCGCGGCACTGGGATGGCAGGTGTTTGGCGCGCAGGACGCGCCGCAGGGGCATTCGATGGTGCCGCCGGACACCAGCAACACTGCTGAAGGTGCACCCATCACCGAAGTTTCTCTTCCCGCTGACCTCTCGGCCAATGCCAAGCTGGGCAAGACCATGTTCGAAGCTGTCTGCGCCGAATGTCATGGCGAGAACGCGGCAGGACAGAACGGCATCGCACCGCCCCTGGTCCACAAGATCTACGAGCCCAACCATCACGGCGACATGGCCTTTCTCATGGCGGCCAGGAATGGCGTGCAATCTCATCACTGGAACTTCGGCAACATGCCGAAAATCAACGGCGTGACAGACGGCGACGTCAAGATGATCATCGCTTATGTGCGGGAATTGCAGCGAGCGAACGGGATCAAATGATGTGGGCTAAGGTGAGACTTCGGCTGTGTCTGGTGCTGCTCTGCACGATGGTGCTGGCGTCGCTTGGCATGACCGAGTTTGACCCTCATCACGAAAGGCCCCGGATCGCTGCCGTTGAGGACCATGTGCATGAGTACGAGGCGAAGGGCCATTGCCACCCCGGTATCGACTGTGCCCCTGCGGTGATCTTCCTTGCGATTCATATGCCGGAAGTCACACCCGTTCGGCTCGACATGCAACGGCTTTCGGAAGTTCGGCTGGACAAGGGTTGGCGCTTTACCGATGATCCGCCCCCGCCGCGATATCGTGTCTGATGACTCAGCCAAAAAACGATCAACGGAGACATGAGACTATGAAGAAAACGACTTTGACCGCCGCCATCCTGATTGCCGGCACCACCGTGACCGCACTTGCGCATGGCGGCGCCACAGGCATCGTCAAGGAACGCATGGGCGCCATGATGGTGATGGGTAAGGCAGTGAAATCCGTCACTCCCATGATGCGCGGCGAAACTGCCTATGACGCGGAGGCCCTGCGCGCCGCCGCCCGCACCTTTCAGACCCATGCCGGCACGGCCCTGACAGAGCAATTTCCCGAAGGCAGCGGCGGTTCGCCGTCGGAGGCCAAGGATGAGGTATGGCAGGACTGGACCCGCTTCACGGATCTGGCTGATCAGTTGGAAACCTATGCGCGCGGGCTGGAAATGGCAGCGGCCAACGGTCTGGGAAGCAGTGGCAGCACGGGCGCTGGCGCCATGATGGGTGGAAGCAGCATGATGGGCGGCGGGTCCATGATGGGGAACGCTGTGGACATGATAAGCGCCGAGGCCATCGGTGCCATGCCCGCCGATGCGGCCTTCAAGATGACCACGCAGGTATGCTCCGCCTGCCATGCGCGCTTCCGCGCCGAGGATGACTGATCATGCGTCGCATCCTTATCGGCGCGGCGGTGTTGGGCACGGTCGCGCTTGCCGGGGTGGTGTCGCTGGTCGTCTGGCCGGTCGGCGCTGCCACCGTCCCGATCACCGTGGCGGGCAACGTTGACCGCGGCGCCTATCTCGCGCGGGCCGCCGGTTGTATCTCCTGCCACTCGGATTTCGAAGCAGGCGGCGCGCCTCTTGCGCGCGGCGCGCCGCTGGATACGCCCTTTGGCACGTTCCATCCGCCAAATCTGACCACAGACCCGGTCAGCGGCCTTGGCAACTGGACGGCCGAGCAATTCGCAAGGGCGGTAAGGCAGGGGGTCGGGCCGGACGGAACCCCATATTTTCCAGCCTTTCCCTATGCGTTCTACGCAGACTTCACCGACCAGGACATCGCCGATCTCTGGGCGGCGTTCCAGACGGTGCCACCCGTTGCAGACCCTGCACCCGATCATGATCTGGGATTCCCCTTCAATCAGCGTTGGGGGCTGAAACTGTGGCGCGCGGCCTTTCTTCACGACCCAGACACCCGGCCGGTCGAGGGCCGCAGTGACGCGTGGAACCGGGGGCGCGAACTGGTCCGTGGCCCGGCCCATTGCGGTGCCTGCCACACACCCCGCAATCTTGTCGGGGGGCGCGACCTTGCTGAGCGGTTCGCTGGAAACGCGGCTCTGCCCGGCGGCAGCAAGGCACCCTCGATCCAGCCGCAGGCGCTGGAAGAGGGCGGCTGGACGGTTTCGGCGCTGGCGTATGCGCTGGAAACCGGATTGACGCCTTCGGGTGATGCCTTTGGTGGCAGCATGGCCGAAGTGGTGCGCGAGAACACGCGCTTCATGACACCCGAGGATCGGACCGCCATGGCGACCTACCTTCTGCAAGGCGAAAACGGCGGGCAGACGGACTGACACGAGACGGGCGGGGGCCACGGTGGCCCTCGTCCCCTGCAAAGGACACAAGCGTATGACATACACGCGGCGCACTTTCCTTGCTCTCGCGGGGGCGGCGGCGGGTCTGGGCCTCCCACTGCGGGCGCGGGCCCTCAGCGGTTCCACACCTCTGGTCCCGCGCGAGGCCAGCTTGCAACTGCTGCCCAAGGGTTACCCGCAGACGCGCATCTGGGGCTATGACGGCGCGGTCCCCGGCACCGAGATCCGTGTGCCGCAGGGCGCGCGCGTGCAACGACAACTGGTCAATGACCTGCCCGAGGCCACCTCCGTGCATTGGCATGGCATCCGCATCGACAACGTCATGGACGGTGTGTCGGGCCTGACGCAGGACGCGGTGCCGCCGGGCGAGACCTTTGATTATGACTTCACCGTGCCGGATGCCGGAACCTATTGGTATCACGCGCACAATCGATCATACGTGCAGGTTGCGCGCGGACTACGCGGTGCGCTGATCGTCGCAGAGCCTCATGCCCCTGACGTGGATCGCGACGAGGTGCTGATCCTCGACGACTGGTTGATCGACCCTGAAACCGGTCAGATCGCCAAGACGTTTGACCAGCCGATGATGATGAGCCATGGCGGGCGAAGCGGGAACTACGTCACCACCAACGGCCAGTATAATCTTACCCTGACGGCACAGAGGAACGACCGACTGCGGCTACGCCTGATCAATGCCGCCAACGCGCGCATTTTTGCGCTGCGGCTACAGGGGATGACGGGCTGGACCGTCGCACTTGACGGGATGCCCTTGGCACAGCCGCGGCCGGTCGCGGACACGCTCCTGCTGGGTCCGGCGCAGCGGATCGACTTGTTCGTCGACATCACCGCCGCGCAGGGCGAACTGGCGGCGCTGCTGAATGTCGATACCAATGAACCCTTTCCGCAGGTGGCCTTTACGGTGACGGGGCAGGGTGCGCAGGTGGCTCGCGCCGCCCCCACCGCGTTGCCACCCAATCCGCGAATGGATTTACCCGATTTGGCCAATGCCACGCCAGTCAAGCTGTACATGTCGGGCGGCGCGATGGGACGGATGAACGCGGCGGTGCTGAACGGTGAACGCAAGGGCTTTCGCCAGCTAGCGGAAGCGGGCTATTTCTGGGCGCTGAACGGCGTGGCGAACATGCCCGACACGCCCTTGACGACGCTGTCGCGGGGCGACCACGCGCGGGTCGTGATCACCAATGACACCGTCTTTCCCCATGCCATGCACCTGCACGGTATGCACTTCCGTGAGGTCACCCAAGGTCAGACAGGACCGATGCGCGACACGCTGCTGATCGGCGCGAACGAGACCCGGGAAATCGCCTTTGTCGCGGACAACCCGGGCAAGTGGCTCTTCCATTGCCACATGCTGGAACACTCCGCGTCCGGCATGACCACATGGTTGGAGGTCACATGAAGGGGTCAGTATTCATCATTGGGGCCGCGCTGGTTCTGGCGCAGCCCGCATTGGCCGACACGCCGGATATCGCCGACGGCGAGGTCTTGTATGCCGAGAATTGCGCCTCTTGCCACGGGGCCGAGTTGCAGGGGCAGCCCGACTGGCGCGCGCCCGGCCCGGATGGCCGACTGCCTGCCCCGCCGCATGACGAAACCGGCCACACCTGGCATCACAGCGACCGCGTGCTGTTCGGCTATACCAAGCTGGGCGGCAAAGTCTTCATGGAGCAGCAAGGCATGGAGTTCGATAGCGGCATGCCCGGCTTTGACGATCAGCTGAGCGATCAGCAGATCAGGAACATCCTCGCCTACATCCGCTCAACCTGGCCAGACCGGGCCCAGCAGGTGCAGGCCGAACGCAGCAAAGCCGACATGGAAAACAGAGACAACTGATATGACATTCAAAACCCCCATACTTGCCTTGGCGCTGGTCGCGCTTATGCCGTTGCCGACCTTGGCGCAAGATCTCGACGAGGCGCGGATCAAGGAACTGGTTCTCGAAGCGATCCGCGAGAACCCGGAAATCGTGATGGAAGCCGTGGCAATCCTTGAGCAACGTCAGGCGGGCGCGCAGGCCGATGCGCAGGCTCGTGCGCTAGACACACAGCGCGAGTTGATAGAGAATGACCCGAACGCCCCGGTGCTGGGCAATCCCGACGGCGACGTGACCGTGGTCGAGTTCTTTGATTACAACTGCCCCTATTGCCGCCGCGTGAAACCCGAGGTCCGCGCGCTCATCGACGCGGATCCGAACATCCGTCTGGTTTATCGCGAATGGCCGATTCTCGGCGACGGCTCGGTCTTTGCCGCAAAGGCTGCGCTGGCGGCCCGCAAGCAGGGAAAATACGAAGACTTCCATTGGGCGATGATGGGTAACGAAGGCCGCGCCGAAGAAGCCAGCGTGCTGCGCGTGGCCGAAGAGGTGGGTCTGGACATCGAGCAATTGCGTGTCGACATGGATGCCCCGGAGGTCGCCGACCATATCGCAACCTCGATGCAGTTGACGCAAACGCTTGGGTTCAACGGCACCCCGTCTTTCGTGATCGGCGACGCACTGGTGCCCGGTTTCGTTGAAACCGACCAGTTGGCCAAGCTGGTTGCCGCGGCACGCGAAGCCGCCGAATAGGGCACGCTGCCCGCGCATCGACGCGGGCAGCTGGCTTGCTCAGGCGGCAGAGGTCTCGTAACCGGCGTCCTTGATCGCCGCTGATAGCTGATCGGCGCGGAGCGCACTGTCGATATGCACTATTCGGGTGTCCAGGCTCTGATGATGTGACCGCCCCCCGACGGCATCGATGTGCCAAGGTGGGTCTGCAATGATCCAGAAAGGAGGACGGTCACATCATCAAAGCCGTTCGGCGCCCATCATCGGCGACTTTGAGGCGTGGCTCACCCAGCACCGCACCCGTATTGCGAGAAAGTCTCCCCTCGGCGAAGCTCTTAGCCACATTGCAAAACACTGGGACGGCCTCTGCCTATTCCTGACCGACGGCCAGACCGAGCTCGACAACAACACGGTCGAGCGCACCATACGACCCATCACGCTAGACCGGAAGAACGCCCTCTTTGCCGGTCACGACGCGGGGGCAGAAAACTGGGCCGTCATCGCCTCATTGATCGAGGCCTGCAAACTGAACGCCGTCGATCCGCACGCTTGGCTGGCAACGAGCCTAACGGCCATCGTTGGAGGTCACATGCAGAGCAATATCGCAGACCTCATGCCCTGGAATTACGCCGCCAAGGTGTGATCGGAACACCGGTTACTTTTCATCGACAGTTTGAGCTACCCCCTGAATTTCGGACACTGACGTAAGCTACGAATTGCTGTCTGTTGATCTTCGAC
>NZ_PXNU01000058.1:0-911 GCF_041300735.1 Phaeobacter sp. SYSU ZJ3003
CCGGGAATTACTGAAACGGCTGTCCGGGATTTAGCGTAATCGCTGTCCGGTAATTCTGAAATCCGCAGGCAAAGGCCGCCAGCACCATCGAAGTATCGGCCAGCGCCGCCAGCGCCTGTCCCGAGACGATCCCGCCCATGCGCGCCAGGTTCGGCGTCAGCGGCATGCGCAGGGTGGTTTCCTCTGGGCTGGCCTCGGTCACGGTCAGATCCAGCGCCTGCACCCAATCGGCAAAGCCTTCGGCCAGAACGGATTGCAGATCCGCGGGGGTCATGGTGGCGGTCATTTCTGTCTCCCTGTTTTGGTCGGAGGTTAGCCGCTGCCCCGCGCGAAAGCCACGGTGATTTCAGGCTGTCTGTGGAGGAAGGAAGTCATGTTGCACCGCCTGCTGGATACCCCTTGGGATGTGGGCGTTAGCCGCACGGCCCGCGCCTGACCTTGCATTTGGGAGTTCGTCCCGGACCGCGTAGCGGCAAACAGTGCGGGGCACTGTTTGGGGTAAGAACGGGCGGAGCCCCACGCTGTAACACTTGCCCCAAGATGCAACGCTTACAAGGTGGCCCTTTGGGGCGTGGGGCGTAGCCGCACGGCCCGCGCCTGGCCTTGCATCCGGGAGTTCACGCCGGATCCCGAAGGGACAAACAGTGCGGGGCGCTGTTTGAGGCGTGAACGGGCGGCGCCCTTCACTGAGACATCTGCCCCAAGATGCAACGCCTGCAAGGTGGCCCCTTGGGGCGTGAGGCGTCAGCCGCACGGCCCGCGCCTGACCTTCCCCCCGGGAGTTCGTCCCGGACCGCGCAGCGGCAAACAGTGCGGGGCACTGTTTGGGGTAAGAACGGGCGGAGCCCTTCGCTGAGACACTTGCCCCAAGATGCAGCGCCTGCAAGGTGGTCCTTTGGGGCGTGAGGCGT
>NZ_PXNU01000059.1:0-29347 GCF_041300735.1 Phaeobacter sp. SYSU ZJ3003
CCAAGATGCAGCGCCTGCAAGGTGGTCCTTTGGGGCGTGAGGCGTAGCCGCACGGCCCGCGCCTGACCTTCCCCCCGGGAAGGCGCTTCACGCCTCCCCAAGGTCAGGCACGGGCCTTGGGGGGGTGACGTGTGCAGGAAAATGCGCCTTGCGTTCCGCCCGTTCAAGCCTGAAACGCTCCCCCGGAGGGCGCGGGCCTCAGGATGGGTTAGAAAGGAATAAAGTTCCCACAGTCATCCTCGAGTTTCTCTAACTTACGTGAAATTTCAGAATCAAAACCGTCGCTTCTGTTGTGTAAGTAATCGGCTATCCTTAATTGCTTTGCTACTTCACCGTTTACTTTTGACGAGGTAAACTTTTTGTTGTGTTCCATCATGTTCTCGATGGTGGAGATGAAATCCCTAACTAGTGCGACAGGAACCGAGTTTATTTCAGTTTCTATCGTTTTCGATCGTTGTCTTGCTCGAGTAAGTATCAGTATCTCTTCCAGGAGGTCGCGGTCTGAGCGTAAGTCTTCCGGACTATTTTCTTTTTCCTCAGCGATAATGCTGGAGATTTTTTCATTTAGTTGAGGCCACCACATATCGAAGACACGGTCGAATGTCTCTTTGGGGAGAGCGTTTTCTCCGCCGCTCTGGTTGACGGTTTGCATCATTTTTTTAAAATCTGACTTGTTGAAATTCGTTGTTTGAAAGGTTGTCAATGGGCCTGTTAAGTCAGTGTTTTCCATTCCAAACAAAATGGAACATACCTTTGATTGCTCTAAGTCTTTTGATAAAGCGCCTGCCTCAAATAGGATCCAGGGTTTGGTGAAATTTTCCTTTGTAAGGCACACTATGCCGATGTTGCTCTCAGAAAGTTTCTTGGAAATCTCGCTTCCCCATTTTGCACCTTTTTCGATGTCGTTGGGAGTGTAGTAGGGCTTAGCAAACTGGAGGACAGAAGGAATCCAGTTTCTTAGCTCTTCAGCGATTTCTTTGCTCTGCTGGCCGCTCCAGCTAATGAAGACGTTCGTCATGTCAGCCCTTTGGGTTATTCGTTCAAGGGTTGAGTAACTACTTTCTCCTCAAACATCCAGCTCCTCCACGAACTTCGCGTTCTCCTGAATATACTGGAACCGCAGTTCGGGTTTCTTGCCCATCAAACGCTCCACCAGATCGCCGGTCTCGCCCGGTTCGTCCTCGTCAATGGTGACCCGGATCAATTTCCGGGTCTTGGGGTCCATGGTGGTCTCTTTCAGGTCCTTGGCGTCCATTTCACCCAGACCCTTGAAGCGGGAAACATCGATCTTGCCTTTGCCGCCCAGACCCTTTTCCAGCCAGGCGTCGCGCTCTGCCTCATCCAGGCAATAGACCCGTTTCGCGCCTTGGGTCAGACGGAACAGGGGGGGGCAGGCGAGGTAGAGGTGACCGCCGTCGATCAGCGGCCGCATCTGGGTGAAGAAGAAGGTCATCAACAGGGATGCGATATGCGCCCCGTCGACATCCGCATCGGTCATGATGATGATCTTGTCATAGCGCAGATCATCGAGGTTGAACTTGGTGCCAAGCCCGACCCCCAGCGCCTCGCAAAGGTCACTGATCTCCTGGTTCGAGCCGAGTTTGTTCGAGGCCGCGCCCAGAACGTTCAGAATCTTACCCTTAAGCGGCAGTAGCGCCTGATATTCGCGGCTGCGCGCGCCCTTGCCCGAGCCACCGGCCGAGTCGCCCTCCACGATGAAGAGTTCGGTGCCGCGCCGGTCTTTTGACGTGCAATCGGTCAGCTTGCCGGGTAGGCGCAGCTTCTTGGTGGCGCTCTTGCGCTGGGTCTCTTTCTCCTGCTTGCGGCGCAGGCGTTCCTCGGCCCGCAGGATCAGGAAATCGAGGATGGCGCCCGCGGATTTGGTATCGGCGGCCAACCAGTTGTCAAAGTGGTCGCGGACCGAGTTTTCCACCATCTTGCTGGCGCTTTCGGTCGACAGGCGGTCCTTGGTCTGGCCGACGAATGCGGGGTCCGCGATAAAGCAGGAAACCAGTGCGCAGCCCCCGGTCATCAGATCTTCGCGCGAGATTTGCGTGGCCTTCTTGTTGCCGACCAGCTCGCCATAGGCCTTGATGCCTTTCAGGATCGCGGCCCAGAAGCCCGCAACATGGGTGCCGCCTTCGGGGGTGGGGACGGTGTTACAGTAGCTCTGGATGAAGCCGTCGCGGGCAGGCGTCCAGTTGATTGCCCATTCCACATAGCCGGGCTCACCGAATTTCTCGCGGAACTCCACCTTGCCGCCAAAGGGCGCATCGGCATAGGTCGTGGCCTTGCCCAGCACCTCGGAGAGGTAATCCCTGAGCCCGCCGGGGAAGTGGAAGGTTGCCTCGGTCGGGGTTTCACCGTCGTCGATGGCGGATTTCCAGCGGATTTCCACGCCCGAGAACAGGTAGGCCTTGGAGCGCACCAGCGTCATCAGCCGCTTGGGCTTGAAGCGGTGCGAGCCAAAGATCTGCTCATCCGCGTGGAAGGTGACCGATGTGCCGCGCCGGTTGGGGGCGGCGCCGACCTTTTCCACCGGCCCCTGCGGGATCCCGCGGGAGAAGCGCTGTTCGAACAGCTCCTTGTTCTTGGCCACCTGAACGACCATCAGATCAGACAGGGCGTTCACCACCGAGGAGCCAACCCCGTGCAGGCCGCCCGAGGTCTGATAGGCCTTGCCCGAGAATTTGCCGCCCGCGTGCAGGGTACAGAGGATCACCTCAAGCGCGGATTTATCGGGAAACTTGGGGTGCGGGTCGATCGGGATGCCGCGGCCGTTGTCACGGATGGTGACCGAGTAATCGGCGTGCAACTCCACCTCGATCCGGTTGGCATGGCCGGCGACCGCCTCGTCCATCGAGTTGTCGAGGATCTCGGCCACCATATGGTGCAGCGCGCGTTCGTCCGTGCCGCCGATATACATGCCGGGCCGCTGGCGGACGGGTTCAAGCCCCTCCAGAACCTCGATCGAGGAGGCGTCATAGGTTTCGGCGTCAGGCGTGCTCAGGAGATCGTTGGCCATCTGTTTCGGGCTGCTCTTGGTTGCTTTTGGTTAAGGGGCATTATGGCAGGTGTCAGCGCCGCGGGGAAGAGGGCGACGGGGCCTGTGGATAACCCTGCGGCGCTGTGCCATGTAAGGAGGCAAATCGCGCGAGAGAGGGGGCGGGCATGAGCAAGGGTGATGGGCTGGACCCGAAGGACTGGACCGCATTCCGTGCCGAGGCGCACCGGATGCTGGAGGCATCGCTGGACCAGCTGGAACAGGTCCGTGACCGTCCCTGGCAACCGGTTCCCGAAGATCTGCCTGCGCGCTATCGGATCGGGCAGGGCGGTGATCTGGTGGGACGGATCGAGCGGGATGTGTTGCCGCATCATGGCGGCAACGTGCATCCCCGGTTCTGGGGCTGGGTGCAGGGCTCTGGGCTGGCCTCCGATCTGATCGCGGGCATGGCGGGCGCGGTGGTCAACGCCAATGTCGGCGGGCGCGATCATGGCGCCGTCTATATGGAGCGCGCTGTGATCGACTGGACCCGCCGCCGGATGGGGATGCCAGAGGGCGCCAGTGGCGTTCTGACCACGGGCACGTCGCAGGCAACAGTGATTGCCTTTCAGGCCGCGCGGGTGCGTGCCTTGCCCGAGGTGCGGCAGACAGGGCAGGGCGCGGTGCGGCTCACGGCCTATGCAGGCGTCGGGGTGCATAATGCAACGCGCAAGGCGCTGGAACTGATCGGGGTTGGCGCGGAGAACCTGCGGCAGGTGCCACTGGTGGACGGGCAGATGGACCCAGCGGCGCTGGCCGACATGATCGCGGCGGACCGGGAAGCAGGTGCGGTGCCCTTCCTTCTTGTCGGGACTGCTGGCTCTGTGGATCTGGGCCTGTTCGACGATCTCGAATCCCTTGCGGATCTGGCAGTGGATCACGGGCTGTGGCTGCATGTGGACGGGGCCTTTGGCGCCTGGACGCGCATCGCGGCGGAGCCATGGCGCGGCCTGAGCAACGGGATCGGGCGTGCCGACAGTATTGCGCTGGATTTCCATAAATGGATGTATGTGGGCTATGACTGCGGTCTGGTTCTGATCGCGGATGAGGCCGCCCATCGCGCAGCCTTTGCCGCCCGCCCAGCCTATCTGGAAGGCGGTGAACGCGGGTTGGCAGGCGGCGATCCGTGGTTCTGCGACTATGGCATCGATCTGTCACGCGGCAATCGGGGCCTCAAGGTCTGGTGCGCGCTGGAAATGCATGGTGAAGAGGCGCTTGCTGCAGCGATCACCGACAACTGCCGACTTGCGGCTCTGATGGCCGATGAGGTCGAGAAACAGCCGCGCATGGCGCTGGGCGCTGCGGTGGTGTCGAACGTCTGCGTCTTCACCGCGCGGAAGGATCTGCCTGCTGCGGAGCAAACGCGGCTTAATACTGCAATCGCCCAGGACCTGCAGGAAAGCGGCGAAGCGGTATTTTCCACCACACGCATGGGGGACCGGGTCCTGCTGCGCGCCGCGCTGACGAACCACCGCACGCGGGACGAGGATATCACTGCGGCCATTGCCGCGGTGGCGCGCCGGGCAGAACTGTCCGATTTGTGATCACTTCGTTTCGGCTTTACCTCTTTCCCCGGCGCTGCGGTTGGTTAAGCTGCCGCAAAGCAAGAGGAGAGTGCATATGGCGTGGATCAGAACCGTCCCCTTTGACGAGGCCACCGGGAAGCTGAAGAAACTTTACGACCGGGTGACCGGGCCGGGCGGTAATGTCGATAACATCATGATGGTGCACAGCCTGCGCCCGCATTCGATGGAAGGGCATATGGCGATCTACAAGAACGTCCTGCACCACACCGGCAACACCATTCCCAAGTGGTTCTTGGAGGTGCTTGGCGTCTGGATTTCTTCTCTGAATGACTGCGCCTATTGCGTCGAGCATCACTTTGCCGGGTTGCAGCGCCTGTTGCAGGACGAAGAACGCGGTCTGGCTATCCGGGCTGCGATCGAGGCGCGCGATCCCGAGGCGGCACCGCTGGAGCCTGCGCAGAAGGTTGCGATGGGCTATGCGCGCAAGCTGACCGAGGCGCCTGCGAGTGTTGAGCAATCCGACATTCAGGCGATGCGCAATGCCGGGTTTGACGATGGGGAGATCCTCGAAATCAATCAGGTCACAGCCTATTTTTCCTACGCCAACCGGACCGTTCTGGGGCTTGGCTGCTCGACCGATGGCGATGTGCTGGGCCTCAGCCCCAACAATTCGGAAGATCCGAACGACTGGGGGCACAAGTAAGCCGCGACGAGACGCAAGACAGATGCGCCTGCGATCCAGTCCCGCGTCAGACGCTCTGCTCTGACCATGTCAGGATCGCATGGCTCATCTCATCGGGTCTTTGATGGTGCAGCCAGTGATCGCAGCCCCCCAGGGTGATGCGTGTCAGGTTGGGGGCGAACTCCTCAAGCCCCTCGGTCGCTTCGGGCAAAAGGGCGCTGTCATCCGCGCCCCAGATCAGCAGATGCGGCTGGGGAACCTGCAACCGGTTCAGCGGCAGGTCCGGCATTGGGGTCGGGCTGCCGGGCTGGGCCAGTTGCAAGGGCGAGGCTCGGTACCAGTTCACCATGCCGCGAAGGCGTCCGGGGCGGGACCATTCCACATTGTAGGCCTCCAGCCGTTCACCGCTGAGCCAGCTCATATCCATCGGGGCACCAAACAGGGCCAGTAGCTTTTCGAAATCATTGGCCATTAGATCTGCCTCCGATCCGTCGCGCCGCAGGTCCGCGATGTATTGCGAGGCGGCGGCCTGTGGTCCACCGGTAGCCAGCGCCCGCTGGAAGGGCACCGGGTGCACACCATTGGCGATGATCAGCCGCGACACCAGATTGGGTCGGAACATCGCCAGACCATAGGCCACTGCTGCACCCCAGTCGTGTCCCAGCACGGTGACCGGGGCGCCGGTCGTAGGGATCAGATCCGCCATGTCTGTGACCAGTCTGGAAGTGGTATAGTCGCCTACGTCCTGCGGCGCCCAGCTTTGGCCATATCCGCGCTGATCCGGTGCGATGCAGTGAAACCTGTGGCACAGGCGTTCGGCTAGTTCCTGCCAGGCGCCGCCATATTCGGGAAACCCATGCAGCATCAGCAAGGGCGGCAGGGCAGGGTCGCCCCAGCGGCGAACGAAAAAGGCTTTGCCGTTCAGTGTCTCGAAACCTGCCTGCATGCTGAAATCCTCCGCGCTATCAAGAACAGGCTGATGACAGACCGCACGGGGCGCAACGATTTCGTCACGTGACACCCAATTTGCGCCCGTCCTTTGATACAGGTCAGCGCGCTCGCGCAGCAAAGCCGGTAAGCTGGCGGCAAATGTGATTGTAAGGAGTTCCATATGTCCACACCCCCCGCACAGCCAGTTCCCGCAGGGCCAGCCGCCGCGAACACCAGCACCCCCCAGCCAGGCGCTACGCCGCGCCCGCCCGCGCCTGAGGAAATCCGCCGCGCCTTTGAAAGCGGCAAGTACCCCTATGCCCGCAAAATGGCCCGCAAAGCCTATGAAGAAGAGAAGGCAAAGCTGCAGGCGGAGCTTCTCAAGGTGCAGCACTGGGCGCTGGAGACCGGGGAAAAGTTCGTCATGCTATTCGAAGGGCGTGATGCGGCGGGCAAGGGCGGCACGATCAAACGTTTTACCGAGCACCTGAACCCCCGCCATGCACGCGTCGTGGCGCTGAACAAGCCGACCGACGAAGAGCGCGGGCAATGGTATTTCCAACGCTACCTGCAACACCTGCCCACCAGCGGCGAGATCGTGCTTTATGACCGCTCTTGGTACAATCGCGCCGGGGTCGAGCGGGTGATGGGCTTTTGCGAGCCGAGCGAATATCTGGAGTTCATGCGCCAAACACCGGATCTGGAACAGATGCTGGTGCGCTCGGGTATCCGACTTTACAAATACTGGTTCTCGGTGACGCAGGACGAACAGCTGCGCCGGTTCAAATCGCGCGAGACTGATCCGCTGAAACAGTGGAAGCTGTCACCGATCGACAAGGCCTCGCTGGACAAATGGGATGACTATACCGAGGCGAAAGAGGCGATGTTCTTTTACACCGACACCGCAGATGCGCCGTGGACGGTGGTGAAATCCAACTGCAAGAAACGGGCGCGGCTGAACTGCATGCGCCATTTCCTCAGCACGCTGGATTATCCTGGAAAGGACCCTGAAATCGCTACGGCGCCGGATCCGCTGATCATCGGTCAGGCACATCATGTGATCCACCGCTCGGACCATATTCTAGGGAAGGCGCTGCACCCCAATTCCCGGCTGCGCTGACCTTTGCCGATCCACCTTGGCGCGGCGGGATGCCGTCTTGTTGGGGGCGGGGCTTGCGGCTAAACCAAAGGACATGAAAACGCTGCAAAAACGCCTTGCAGGGCCGGTCTTTGCCACCTGCGCCGCTCTTGCGCCTGCTGCTGTGCAGGCGCATCCGCATATCTTTGTGGATACCGGTTTGGCGGTGCAGATTGGCGCGGGCGGAGCGCTTGAGGCGGTCGAGGTCACCTGGGCCTATGATGAATTCTATTCGCTGCTGATTTTCGAGGATCTGGGGCTGGACCCGGATGCGGACGGGGTCCTGACCGACGATGAACTGACGCGCCTCAAAGGCTTTGATCTCAATTGGAGCGCAGACTACGACGGGGACACCTACCTGACCCGGAACGAAGCGCCGCTGGCCCTGATGGCGCCTGAACACCTGTCGACCGAAGTGGTGGACGGGCGGATCACTACCCGCCACCGGCGCGGGCTGAAGGCGCCGGTCCCGGCGGAGGCCGTTGTGATCCGGGCCTATGATCCCACTTACTACACGGCCTATACGGTCAACCAGGGCGTGTCGGTCGGGGCAGGGTGCCGGGCCGAAATAACCGAACCGGATCTCGACCGTGCCTACACGCTGGTCGAAGAGCTGCTGTATGCCATGCCTGCTGATCAGGCCGAGGCCGCCTATCCGGAGGTCGGAGAGGCCTTTGCCGATACAGTGCAGCTGATCTGCGGGGACTGAGATGCGGGTCCTTACGGCACTCGCCGCACTCGCGGTCCTTGTCATTGCGATCTGGCTTTGGGGATTTGGCGGGGCGCAGGATGTAGCGCGCTGGGCGGCTTCTGGCCAGCGCGAGGCGCAATCGGCGCTGGCGCGGGGCCTGCGGGCGCTGAAGGCCGGTCAACCGGGTGCGCTGATCTCGCTTTTGTCACTCTGTTTCGCTTACGGGTTCTTTCACGCAGCAGGGCCGGGGCACGGGAAGCTGGTGATCGGCGGCTATGGTATGGACCGCTCGGTGGCCATGGGGCGGTTGGCTGCGCTGGCGGTGGCCTCCTCGCTGGCGCAGGCGGCGACGGCGGTTGTGCTGGTCGTAGGCGGCCTGACCGTGATGGACTGGGGCCGGGAGCGCATGACCAGCATCGCAGAGGAGGTCCTGGCGCCGCTGTCCTATGGTCTGATCGCGCTGGTCGGCGTGTACCTGTTCCAGCGCGGGACGCGCCGCCTGCTACGCGCGCGGCAAAATCCTTCTGCTGCGAAGGTGGATGGGCTGGCCGCGGCCTGTGACCATGGCCATATGCACAGCCACGACCATGATCACGATCATTCAGCAGATGCCTGCCCAAGCTGCGGTCACCGGCATGGCCCGACGTTGGAAGAGGCGGCACAGGTTCATGGGCTGCGCGATGCGCTGGCGATTATCGGCGCGGTGGCGCTGCGTCCCTGTACCGGCGCGGTGTTCCTTCTCTTGGTGACATGGCGCATGGATGTGCTGCCCGCCGGGATCGCCGGGGCCTTCGCCATGGGGCTGGGCACGGCCAGTGTGACTGTGGCGGTGGCTATTGCCTCGGTCAGCCTGCGACAGGGCGCACTGGACCGGATGCAGGGGCGCGGCGCGCTGGCTCTGGCGGCGGGGCTTGAATTGCTGGCCGGAGGGGTAATCGCGCTTCTGGCAGTTCAGATCATGTTGCGGGCGATCTGATCTGTCGTTCTGATCAGCCCCGCCAGCCGGTTGCTCCGGCAGCGGGGCTTGGCTGTCTAAGTGACTATTCGCCCTTTGGCAGGGTTTCAAAGGTCAGCCCCTGCGCGGTGCGCGGCGCAAAGCCTTTCCAATAGGTATGACCGGGGCCTTCCTTGCCCGCATCGTCCGTGTCGACGACGCCATCCGCCGCGCGCGGGATCAGCTCCAGATACGCGGCTTTGTCCTCGGCGCCTTTCAAGTGCAGATCCATGAAGGCCGTGGCGAAATGCTGTGCGATATTGTTCATCCGGTTGGTGTCCCAGACCGCATCCGCATAGTGTTCAAACGGCACGAAATCGAGCGTTTCCACCGGTTGCCAGCTTTCGATCGGGGCGGGCATCGGGGCGGCGGCATTGTGGTTGGCTGCCTCAAAGGTCAGAAGATGCCGGTCGGTGTTGAGCATGCCTTCGAAGATCTGCCGCATGGCGGGGTATTTCGACACATCATCGGCGCTGCCTGCCATCATCATCACTGGCTTTTCCACGCCTGCTAGCCCAGTGGCATCCCAGAACCCGGTGTTCATGCCCCAGGGACCGATGGAGATCACCGCCTTGACCCGCTCGTCCACCAGCGCCTTGTGGCTGTCCGATCCGGCTAGATGGCGCGACAGCAGCCCGGCGGGCGTGCCCCAGCTGTATTCGGTCGAGGCTTGGGTGACGCCCGCCCCGGCAAAGATCAGGGCGCCATAGCCCCCCATGGAATAGCCGATCACCCCAGTCTGCGAGACATCGGTGATGGCGCCCAGCGGTCCATCAAGCGCGGCCATCTGATCGATAACGAACCTCTGGTCGATGGGGCGGTTCAGCAGGGTCGAGCCAAAGGCCGCCTGATCGGAGTAAGTGCTGTCGGTATGGTCTATGGAGACGGTCACATAGCCTTTGGAGGCCAGGTTTTCGCCCAGATGCGACAGCAGGAAGCGGTTGCCGGGATAGCCGTGAGAGATCACCACCAGTGGATAGCGGGCGCCGGTTGCTGGCTCTGCCGCGCGGGCTGCACGGCCCTGCAACGTGACTTCGGTCGCACCATCACGCAGGACGGTGCGATAGCTGCCGCCAGGTTCGGTGCCGGGGGCGGCCGGATACCAGACTTCGACCGTCAGAGGGCGGTCATAGATCGGCTGACTGTCGGCCGATGTATTGAGGATGTCGTGTTGTCCAGGGTGGGTGAAGGTCAGCGTCTGTACCCCGATCGGATGGGGTCCAAAGGCCGCCAGTTCGGGCGCATCGGGGCGGATCCGGTCAATCCGGTTTTCGGCCACTGCCGCCGTGCCCGCAGCCAGTCCCGCCGCAAGTCCGATCGCTGCAATTTGTTCGCGCATAATGCTCTCCTGTTGAAACCAATAGTCCCACGGTAGCCCGTGACCCCATCATGTGTAGCGAATGTTCTGCAAATCCCGCGTGACACCGCGTCATTCCGCTCTGGTCTCGGCAATATGGGAACGCATGCAGGAACGTTTCAAAGTGAGACGCAACCTCTTGCCAGAGGCGGCGGGCGGCCCTAATGCGAGAGCATGGAAACTGTGATGACATATCGTGCACACGCCCGGGCCGTGGCGGTTCTGGGCCTGCCCCTGATCGGCGGCCATGTGGCCCAGTTCGCGATCAACATGACCGATACCATCATGCTGGGTTGGTATGGCGTCGATGAACTGGCGGCGGTGACGCTGGCCGGATCCTGTTTCTTTGTCTTTTTCATGCTGGGGGCCGGCTTTGCCTTTGCCGTGATGCCGCTGGTGGCGGCCGCAGCAGGCGCTGGGGAAGAGCGCCAGATCCGACGCTCCACCCGCATGGGGCTGT
Source organism: Phaeobacter sp. SYSU ZJ3003 (assembly GCF_041300735.1). Lineage (NCBI taxonomy): Bacteria > Pseudomonadati > Pseudomonadota > Alphaproteobacteria > Rhodobacterales > Roseobacteraceae > Phaeobacter > Phaeobacter sp. SYSU ZJ3003. Next base: position 10,822 of record NZ_PXNU01000059.1, read on the forward strand.
GGCTGTCGCTGGCCTACGGCGTTCTGGCGATGCCGGTGCTGTGGTATTCCGAGCCGCTGTTGTTGATGCTGGGGCAGAAACCGGGGGTTGCGGCGGATGCCTCGGCCTATCTGCGTATTGCAGGCTGGGGGCTGTTCCCGGCGCTCCTGGTGATGGTGCTGAAATCCTATCTGGCGGCGCTGGAGCGCACGCAGGTCGTGCTTTGGGTTACGGTGTTGGCGGCTCTCGTCAATGCCGTGGTGAACTACGCGCTGATCTTTGGCCACTGGGGCGCGCCAGAGCTGGGCATTACGGGTGCGGCGATTGCCTCGGTGCTGACGCAGCTTGTGTCGCTGGTGGCAGTGCTTGCATATGCGCTGAAGGCGTTGGCCGAGCACGAGCTGATGCGTAATTTTCACCGCCCCGACTGGGAGATGTTGCGCGAGGTCTTCCGCCTTGGCGTGCCGATCGGGCTGACCAATCTCAGCGAGATCAGCCTGTTCACCGCCTCTGCGATGATGATGGGCTGGCTGGGCACGGCCACCTTGGCGGCGCATGGGATTGCGATCACGCTGTCGGGCCTCACCTTCATGGTGCACCTCGGTCTCAGCAATGCGGCGACGATCCGGTCCGGTAACGCCTATGGGCGCCGCGACTGGCCACATATGGCGCGTGGGGCGAAGGTGGTCATCGCCCTGTCGCTGGCCATGTCGGTTGCAACGATCGTGCTGTTCCTGACCGCGCCGGATCCGCTGATTTCGCTGTTTCTGGGCACCGAGGATCCGGACAAGCCGCAAATCCTGCTTATCGGGACCGGGCTGTTGGCCGCGGCGGCGCTGTTTCAGCTGATGGACGGCATGCAGGTGGTGGTTCTGGGGCTGCTGCGCGGGGTGCAGGACACCGGCGTTCCGATGGTGATTGCTGCGCTCAGTTATTGGGTGGTCGGCATCCCGGCCTCCTACCTGTTCGGCTTTACCTTCGGTTGGGGCGGTGTCGGGGTCTGGTACGGGCTGGCGCTGGGGCTCAGCTGTGCCGGGTTCTTCCTGCTGATCCGGTTCTGGCGTCAGGCCGCCCATAGGGTACCTGCCGCCGCGATCTGATCAGGGTCACGGGAAATGGAGACGGGCCGGTTTAGTCCTTGCGAGATTTCATCAGCTGGTCGGCCTTCTTGCGCACCAGAACCGAGCGCAGGTCGTGCATCGCCATTAACAATGCATCCGAGACTTCATCCAGCTGTTCGTCGGTGGCCTTGCTTTGCACCCAATGGGCGGTGAGGTTCAAATGGTCCACCGCCCGGTGGATGTCATCAATGTCCCGCCGCGCCAGCGTGGCGATGCGGTCTGCCATCCAGGTCTCGATCGCCTCCATGTCGCGGGCGGAAAGCTGGCGGTCCCCATGCGGGCGGATCTCGCCGTTGCGGGTGTTCACAACGGCGATCTGATCCATGTCGATCCGGCGCTGGCGGTTCTCCGTATCCACACGGAACACGAAGGCCCCGTTTTCGCGGACACGGAAGTAATACTCGGGCAGCGCAGCGGACATAGGCGGTTTCTCCGGTTCAGCTGAGGGTGTCGCAGAAGCTTTTGATGCGGCGGCAGGCCTCTACCAACGCTTCGTCCGAGGTGGCGTAGCTGATTCGGAAATTCGGGGACAGACCGAATGCCGCGCCAAAGACCACGGCCACATCCTGCTCTTCCAGGAGCGCGGTGGCGAAGGCTTCGTCATCGCTGATGACGGTGCCCTTGGGCGTGGTCTTGCCAATCAGTCCGGCGATGGAGGGGTAGACGTAGAAGGCGCCTTCGGGCGTTGGGCAGGTGATCCCGTCGATATCATTCAGCGCAGCCACCACCAGATCGCGGCGGCGTTTGAAGGCGACGTTGTTCTCGGCAATGAAATCCTGCGGTCCGTTCAGCGCCTCGACTGCGGCCCATTGACTGATCGAGCAGGGGTTCGAGGTCGATTGCGACTGCACCTTGCGCATGGCGGCGATCAGATGTTCGGGACCTGCGGCATAACCGATGCGCCAGCCGGTCATGGCATAAGCCTTGGACACGCCGTTGCAGGTGAGGGTCCGCTCGTAAAGGCCCGGCTCCACCTCGGCAGGGGTGCAGAATTCGAACCCGTCAAAGACCAGGTGTTCATACATGTCATCGGTCATCACCCAAACATGCGGATGGCGCATCAGGACGTCGGTCAACGCCTTCAGCTCGGCCCGGTTATAGCCCGCACCGCTGGGGTTGGAGGGCGAGTTGAAGATGAACCACTTGGTCTTCGGGGTGATTGCGGCTTCCAGCTGCTCGGGTGTCAGTTTGAAATCGCTTTCCAGCGAGGCTTCGACCGGGACCGGGGTTCCGCCAGCCAGTAGCACCATGTCGGGATAGCTGACCCAATAGGGGGCTGGAATGATCACCTCGTCGCCCGGGTTCAGCGTTGCCATCAGCGCATTATAAAGCGTCTGTTTGCCGCCAGTGCCGACCGAGACCTGTTTCGGGGTATAATCCAGCCCGTGATCGCGCTTCATCTTTGCACAGATCGCCTGTTTCAGCTCGGGAATGCCGTCGGGGGCGGTGTATTTCGTCTTGCCCGCCGCGATGGCGGCGACGGCAGCGTCCTTGATGTTCTGGGGCGTGTCGAAATCCGGCTCACCGGCGCTCAGACCGATCACATCGCGCCCCTGGGCCTTCAGCTCGGCGGCAAGGGTGCTGATGGCGATCGAGGGTGACGGTTTTACGCGAGAAAGTGTTGCTGACAGAAAAGACATGGCGGAGTGGCCCCGGTTTGTATGTTGCTGTTAACTGTCATAGGGTGCGGCCAAATCGCGATCAAGCGGCATTGGCGCGTTCATTTAAGGGAGAGCCAAAATGGCCAACGATACAACAGACTGGTTCGGACCGGAGGCCGCGACGTTCGGCGACCGCGTGGCAGCTGCAAGAGAGGCGGCAGGCATGACCCAGGGCCAGCTGTCGCGGCGTCTGGGCGTCAAGAAAAGCACCCTGTCGGGCTGGGAACAGGACCTGTCCGAGCCGCGCGCCAATAAACTGTCGATGATGTCCGGCTTGCTGAACGTGTCGATGACTTGGCTGCTGACGGGCGAAGGCGACGGCATGCCCGAGCCGGGCGAGCTGGAACTGGAAGCTGGCGATTTCTCTTCCGTGCTGAGCGAGCTGCGCGAGTTGCGCGCCGAGCTGCGCGCCGGTTCAGACCGCGCTGCGCGTCTGGAAAAGAAACTGCGGAACCTGCTACAAAACGCAGCACAATAAAACGAGAGCGACTCACATGAGCGGACAGACCCCTGGGGCAGAAACACGCGAAAACCGGCTGAAGCGTTTGCAGATGCGGTCGATGCGGCGTGGAATCAAAGAGATGGATATTCTTCTGTCCGCTTATGCTGAGGCCAACCTCGCGGCCATGTCAGAGGCGGATCTCGACCTCTATGACCGGCTGCTTCATGAAAATGATCAGGATTTATATCAATGGGTTACGGGGCAGGTCCCGGCGCCCGAAGCGTTTTCTGAGCTGGTTCAACACATTGCGCAAACCTATCAATAATCATAAAAATTCAGCTTAACTGATTTTTCGGAAATTGTAGGCATTCTGTCTCTCAGCAAATTCGAGTCGGAGATGCGAATGAGTATGGAATTGCCAATTGGCCAGCAGGACCGAAAAGGGTTCATGACTGGCTACCTTGAAGCACTGGCGCTGGTAGAACGTCTGCACCGGTTGTTGCTGGATGTGATCAAGGATGAATTTGAACGCGTAGGCGTTCTGGAAATCAACGCCGTCCAGGCGCTATTACTGTTCAACATCGGCGACAATGAAGTCACCGCTGGCGAACTTAAGACGCGTGGCTACTATCAAGGTAGCAACGTCAGCTACAACCTGAAAAAGCTGGTCGACATGGGATACATGCATCACCAGCGTTGCGAAATCGACCGCCGGTCGGTGCGTGTGCGTCTGACGCCGCGTGGCCGGGAAATCCGCGATATCGTGGCTGGGCTGTTCTCGCGTCACGCAGAAGGCCTGGAAGGCAAAGGTGTCATCAGCGGAGAGGGTATTGCAGACATTACCGCCTCGCTGAAACGTGTGGAGCGCTACTGGTCTGACCAGATCCGCTACATCTACTGATTTGGTGCTGGACCGTTTGGTCCAAAGCCGCTGCCATGCAGCCAGAAAGGCTGCTCGATCTACCTGTTAAGAAGACCCTAGTACGGCTGTAAAACGCAGCCAAAACCCCGACTTGAAGAATTCAAGAGTGAACCGTTTGCGACCTACAGGAGCTCAGCCGCGAGGGTGAGTGTCGCACAGGCAAGAATGCCTCAACAGATCAATACATGGCCCCAAAGGGAAACGGTGTTTAGCCAGTAAAGATCAAGGCCCCGACAGACCGAACACGGCAGGGGGCGTATAGAGGTACACGCGCTGCCCGCAGATCACCGCGGCGCTGAGCGACAATAAAGGCGACAAAAACAGAAAAAGGCGGCCCCGGGAACGGGGCCGCCTTTTTCACGTGTTCTGTTCTGGTGTCCTGAACCTGCTCCTGTGCTCTGGCCCAGCAGCCGGAGGGCTGCTGGCTTTACCAGTGCCCGGAGCTTTCCATACTAGCCCAGGGCTCTGCCGGTTCCAGAGCTTCACCGTTCTGCAGCAGCTCGACCGAGATATTGTCGGGGGAACGCACAAAGGCCATGCGCCCGTCGCGCGGCGGGCGGTTGATGGTGACGCCATTGTCCATCAGGTGCTGGCACATCTCGTAAATGTTATCGACGCCATAGGCGAGATGGCCGAAATGGCGGCTGTCGCTGGGCAACCCGTCGTCGCCATCCCAGTTGTAGGTCAGCTCGATCGGGGCATCTTCCTGACCCGGAGGCGCGAGGAAGATGAGAGAGAACCGGCCTTGCTCACTGTCATAGCGGCGCGTCTCTACAAGGCCCAGAAGCTTGTAAAAGGCCATGGATTTCTCAAGGTCCTTAACGCGGACCATAGTGTGCAAATAGGTAAGGGGCATGTGATTTTCCCTGATCTGATCACGTTCGGGCCGACAGTAACCTTCAGGTCCGGAAAGTCGAGGGGGCCAGCGTCAGAAAGCCGACTGAATGCCGAAGTTCACGCCGAAGCGATGCGATTCATAGAGGCCGATATTGCTGTCGAGCTTGGATGCTGAAATGCTGACCGTCGGGTTGAAACCGTAGTAATCAATCTTGTTGAAGGTGAGCGAGACATCTGCCTGGTAGCGGTCATCGTGGCGCCCGTCCGGGCTGTGCGGGGAGACGTCATAATCCCGGACCCGCCCCCAAAGACCAAATTGCGCCGTCGCGCCGAGGATCGGCTTGCCCAGCGTCAGCTGGGTGCGCAGGCCGACCTCCTCAAATTCGTCGGGGGCATAGTTTGACGTTGCCCCGGCCACAGACAGGTTGGTCCAGAGCGTTGCGCCAGAGGGCAGCTTGAAGCTGTAGGAAAGATCTGCGCGCCAGGTGTCCTGGTCGCTGGTCGCGACACCGTCCTGAATTTCATGCGACAGGCGCGCGTTGATCCGGCGGCCGCGGTCCAGCTTGTAGCTTTGCCCGGCAGAAAGGCGCAGGAAGCGGGCGTATTCCTCACCGCCGTACCAGCTTTGCCCCAGATCGGCGGCGACGCGGAATTCGCCCCTACGGTCCAGATTGATACCGCGCAAGCCATAACCCATCTGGTAGGTGGTAAAGGCAAAGTCGTTGCCCTCGGCGCCGGGCGCCTGTGCCTTGGCTTCGGAAGAGAGGGTATAGCTACGCGCATCCAATGAGAAGGCGAGGTCATGAGCCCGGGTTTCGGTTTCGTGAAACCGGTATCGGGAGCGCAGGCCCACTGCGTATTCGATCCCAGAGAGCGCCATCTGGGTGCCGCCCAGTTCAAATTCGACGGGCTGTCCCAGCAGCACCTCTGCCAGTTCGTAATTCAGGAACGAGGACCGCTCGGAGGAGCCGTTGTTGATGTTGGATTCAGGAGAAACCGAAAAGGAAAACCGGTGCAGCCAGGGGGTGCTGGCGCGCAGGTATCGGAAATCGCGCACTGCGCGGCGCTCCAGCTGTTCGTCCGGGGCATGTTCCACGGCGCGGCGCAGCCAGAATTGCGCCATGGTGCGTTGTCCGCCCGAGGAAAGCGCTTGCGCCATGATCAGGGCGGCTGCGTATCGGTCGCTGTCGGTCTCGGCCAGCGACCAGGCTTGTTTGGCTGTTTTTCGTGCGGTGGGATAGTCGCCCAGATCCCGCGCTGCCCGCGATTTGATGAGGAGCGCGGTGCGGTCCTCTGGGTCGCGTGAGATCAGCGCCTCGGCCAGGGCCATGGCCTGTTTCGGATTGCTGACTTTCAGGAGCTGCGTCGCCGCAGCGCGCATTTGATCCGGGGTCAGCACCGTTTCACCCGAAGGCGCAGCCGTGGTCACGGCCCCGAAAGAGGCCGGAACCGTCGCGCAGAGCAGGACCAGTGCAGCCCTGCCCAGACCTTGGCTGAGCGGCTGAACGCGAGGCATCACAGGCTCAGTTATTGTAGACGATGAAGCCACCCGTCTCGCGGACGGAATTTGCAGCTGGGTCAAGCGAGTTTTCCAGCACTACGACGCCGACGATTTCCTCGGCATTGTCGCCCGAGACCACCGCGTAGTAATTGCCGGTTTCATAGGTTTGGGCCGTGCCGTTGGCATCGACATAGGTGCTTTGCAGGGTGCCTATGATTTCGCCGTTGTCATCCAGATTGTTCGGGCCGACATCGAAGACGGCAACCGGAATACTGGACAGGGTCAGGTTATTGTCGACGTTGATCCGGTTGATCACGTCATTGGTGATGTCATTGCCGGCAGTGTCGTAGATGGTCCGGTTGGTCAGGCTGCCCCTCACCGCATCGCCGCGCCCGCCGGTCGCCGGGTTGAAGTCGTCAAAGTCGATAGCGATCTGCACGTCGGCGGTGGTGTACTCCAATCCCGCGGCGCCGTTGTAGTCCCGTAGGCCGGCCAGGGAACCGTTGTACTGGGCCTGTCCGCTGCTGGGCAGGGTGACGGAGTTATCGCGCTGATAGACGAAGCCGCCAAAGCCATAACCGGCATAGGCGCCTGTGCGGACAATGGCGAATTTGCTGTTGCCGGAGGTGCTGACGCCGTAGATCGCCCGGTGGGTGAACTGGTTGATTGGCTCGTTGTCGGTGATGTCGCTGTACTGGGCGTCGGCTTCGTAGACTGCAAAGGGACCAAGGCTGCTGACGGCGGTGCCGCGGGCATAGGTGCCGTCCCCGTCAAAGGCGAGGTTGTCCACCGAGAACGTATCGTTGTTGCTGTCATAGCTGATTTCGGTGGCGTAGCCATTGCCGATATAGGCGTCTTCGGTGCTGGTACCTTCGCGGCGGAAGATGGAGGTGTCGGGGGTCGGGGAGGATGTCCCCGGCGGGCGGCCGTCCCCGTCGATACCGGTATCCGTTCCGGTGTCGGTGCCTGTGTCGCCGCCGTTATCAGTCGTGTCTTCGGTGAACGGATTCCCGTTGCCGCACGCCGATAGCGCAAGCGCCGCAATAAATGCGCCAGTAATCTTATTCATGATGTGCCTGCCTCTGCTCGAACTTCTGGGCGGTTTTTTTCTCACAATTTGCCGCAGCTCCCAAAAAGTCAACGGATTTGCGGGCTGGGGAAAACTTTGTCGGCGGGGCTGGCCTGAATGCCATAGTTCGTCTTTGGGGTGTTGGCAGCAGGCGCTGGGGCGCAAGGCCTTGGCGCGAGCCGGTGCAACGGGTATGACCAAAGGCGAAACAGCCCGGCAACCGGGCGCGGCCGGGGAGGGGACGACCTTTGCAGCAATATCACGACGCCTTGCGCCACATTCTGGAGAATGGCACCCGCAGCAGTGACCGCACCGGGACCGGGACGCTGTCCTGTTTCGGCATGCAGGCGCGCTACTCTTTGGCCGATGGGTTCCCGCTGGTCACCACCAAGAAGCTACACCTGCGCTCGATCATTCACGAGTTGCTGTGGTTCCTCTCCGGGGATACCAACATCGGCTACCTGAAGGAGAACGGGGTGTCGATCTGGGATGAATGGGCGGATGAGAATGGCGATCTGGGACCGGTCTACGGCTATCAGTGGCGCCGGTTCCCGCGTCTGGATCTGGTGCCCGGAACCACGGGGGACGAAGCCCTCTATCGCGCGTGCAGTGTCGATCAGATCGCGGATCTGGTGAAGATGATCGAAACCTCGCCCGACAGCCGCCGCCTGATCGTGTCGGCCTGGAACCCGGGCGATGTGCCGGATATGGCGCTGCCGCCATGCCATACCCTGTGGCAGGTGCGGATCCTGGGCGGTAAGCTGCATCTGCAACTCTATCAGCGCTCGGCGGACATGTTCCTGGGGGTGCCGTTCAATATCGCCTCCTACGCGCTGTTGCAGGCGATGCTGGCGCATGTGACGGGCTATGAGGTGGGCGATTTCATTCACACCATGGGGGATGCGCATATCTATGCAAACCATATGGATCAGGTGCAGGAGCAGCTGTCGCGGACGCCGAAACCCCTGCCGCAGCTGCGGATCAAACGGGACGTGAAATCGATTTTCGACTTCCGCTACGAGGACTTTGAATTCCTGAACTACGATCCCGATCCGGCCATCAAGGCGCCGGTCGCGGTTTAACGGGGGCAGCAGAGATGATTACACTGATCGCGGCCCGCGCCCGAGATGGCGCCATTGGCAAGGACAACACGATACCCTGGCACGCGCCCGAGGATCTGAAGGCGTTTCAGCGTGAAACACTGGGCGGTGCCATCGTGATGGGGCGCCGGACCTGGGACAGCCTGCCGTTCAAGCCGCTGAAAAACCGCCTGAATATCGTGGTGTCATCAGATCCCGCCGCAGCGGATACCGTCTGCGCCTCGATCGGGGAGGCCATCGATATGGCCTATGCACAGGGATACCGGCGCGTCTATGGTATCGGCGGCGCCGGGATCTATGCTGCGATGATGGGGCTGGCTGATCGCCTGCTGATCACCGAAGTCGATGTTGCCGTCGAAGGCGCTGATACGTTCTTCCCCGATTTCAGCGAGGCGGATTGGAACCCCATCGGAACCACCGCCTTACGGGCGGCAGATCCGGCCTGCGCTTTGGTGGAGTACCTCAGACGATAAGATGGCCCGGTGAGGTGTCGCGTGGATCGGCGTGCCTGTGCGCGCCGCCTCACCCCCCGTCAGAGTTCGGTGATTTCGCCGGCCATCTGTCGGCCATCGCGACCTTCAGTCAACTCGTAACCGACTTTCATATTGTCAGAGAGTCCCTTTAATCCGGAACGTTCGACCTGAGAGATGTGAACAAAGACATCCTTGCCGCCTGTGTCGGGTTCGATAAATCCGTAACCCTTTGTGTTATTGAACCATTTCACGGTGCCACTTGGCATGTTCCGTGTCTCCTTCTACCTTATACGCGCCCCGGATATTGCCAAGGCGTTCACAATTGCCTTTCTTCGGCGCCGGACAATGCTGCGTGAGGAGCTATACGGCGTCCGAAAAATGTCTAGGTAAGTCCGACTGTTACATGCGTGAACAAAAAATCAAGACCAGACCTCAAAATCTTCCGTAAATTACGGGAAACGATCCAAAGCGAAAGAGAATGATACGATGCAGCTTTTTGGACTGAAGAACTGTGATACTTGCCGTAAGGCACTGAAACTCTTGCCAGAGGCTACACTGGTGGATGTCAGGGCCGATGGCGTGCCGGATGATGTTCTGGAGCGCGCCTATGCTGAATTTGAAGGCAAACTGGTCAATACGCGCTCAACCACATGGCGGGGGCTCAGCGACGCTGAACGGGAAACCCCGGCGCTTGATCTGCTGCGCGCGCATCCGGCGCTGATGAAACGGCCCCTGATCGAAGATGACGGCAAGCTGTACCTTGGCTGGGACAAGAGCGTTCAGCAGGCGCTTCTGCCCGAATAAGGTAACGAAAAACGCCATCCCCGTTTTTGGCGGGGATGGCGGGAATGACGCGTGACGATTTCGGTTGAGATCAGGCCGGATCGGTCGCAGCGAATTTGCGGCGCAGCACTGCATCAAGCGACAGGGCGCCGGCACCTTTGATCACCAGTACGCTGAGCAGGAATACCCACAGCAGACGTTGATCCAGGATGATGCCGTCCGGGAAGCGGTCGAACCAGGCGCCAAGTGTCTTCGGATCGGTGCCGTTGTGACCGTAGATATCGGTCAGGGACTGCACCACGACAAAGCCAATCATGCCAAGCGCGGCAAGACGGGTGAACAGGCCGAGGATCAGCAGCAGCGGCAGGATGAATTCAGCCCAGGTGCCTGCCATGACAACCAGCCAGTGGAATGCGCCGAGCTGCGACACGTCATAGCCGACGGCTTCGAATTGCTTCGGGAAGATCTGCGCATAGGCGCCCATAGATGGGCTGAACAGGCCCAAAATGCCATCACCCAGCTTGGTGACGCCGGAGACCCAAAAGTACATCAGAAGGGTTGCAGCAAAGACGAAACGGGTGAGGGCAGGCAACAGCCAGCTTCCCGCGGTTTCGATGAGGCCGAAGACCGCGTTGTGGAGCGAAACAACAGAACGCATTGGTTTTCCTTTATGTCATGAGATCATAAGATCGGTCAGCCCGCCGCCCTCTAAGAGCAGGGTCAGCGGTTGGGAGAGGTCAAAATCAGGGCTCGCTTGCAGGGCCGCCTCATAGGCTGCCCCGATGCTTTGACCCTGGATCAGGGCGTCGATCCAATCAGCGCCGCCGGGGTGCAGCGGCTGGGCGATGGGATCGAATTCGGGCCGGGTAATCAGCACGTCCTGCGCCTCGGCCCGGGGTTTGGGGGCGCCGGGCTGCGTGGCGAAACGCCAGATGTCATACAGCGGCCAGTCGGAGCGCAGCAGTTCCACCGCCGGGGCAATTCCCACCTTCAGTGACATCAGCACATCAGGGGACATCCCGGCCAGCGCATCCCGTGCGGCGGGCGTTGTGTCGGCTGCGTGGTAGGAGCGGCGCAGCGCAAGTTCGAGACGGGCCACATCGGGCAAGTAGCCCAGATGGTTCAGCTGCTGCATCCCGGCCAGAAAATCAGGGAAATCGCCGCCGAAATGCATCATCAGGGGCGAGGCGGGCGGGTGCTTGCGAAAGTAAAGCCCGGCCAGCCCGTCCATGTTCTCCTTGCCCAAAAGGCCCGAAATCGCCGGGAACCCTTCGTGCAGGGCTTCTGTCAGAGAGGCTGCCACATTGTTGCGGTAGACCGAAAACCGGCGACCCGCCGGACGGCCAACACCATCTGACAGCCCATCCGGAATCGGGGCATCTGGCGCCAACAAGGCGCTGACAAAACCTGTTTGCGACAGTTTCATCTCGCCACCTGTGTCGGGGCAACTTTCGACAGGGCCTGATCCGCGCGCATTGCTTCGTTCCGCAGAATGGGCCAGTCCGGCACATCTGTATCCCATTCGATCAGAACAGGTTTGGGACCGGATTTGGCCAAGGTGTAGTCGAGCAGAGACCAGACAGGGTCCACAACTTCGCGCCCGTGGCTGTCGATCAGCAGTGGAGCGCCGTGATCGTCTTCATCCTCGTCGTGCCCGCCCAGATGGATTTCGCCAACCTTATCGAGCGCGAAGGCGTCGATATATCCGGTGGGCGAGAACCCGAGATTGGTCGCCGAGACAAAGACGTTGTTGACGTCCAGCAGCAGACCGCAGCCAGTACGGCGGCTGATTTCGGCCAGAAATTCCGGCTCGGACCAGTCGCTTTCGTCAAAGGCGAGATAGCTGGAGGGATTTTCCAGCAGCATGCTGCGGCCGATGGTGGTTTGCAGCTGGTCGATGTGATCACAGATCCGCTCCAGCGTCTCTGTGGTATAGGGCAGAGGGAGCAGATCGTTCAGGAAATGGCTGTCATGGGTGGACCACGCCAGATGCTCAGAGAAGCTCGCCGGGTTCAGCCAGTTCACCAGCTTTTTCAACCGCGCAAGGTGGTCACGATCCAGCGGCGCTTCACCACCAATCGACAGGCCCACGCCGTGCACGGAAATGGCAAACCGTTCGGCCAGATGACGCAGCTGCGCGATAGGGCGTCCGCCGTCGCCCATGTAATTCTCGGCATGGATTTCCAGCCAGCGCACTGGTCCAGGGCCGTGTTCATCCGTCACAGACCGGATCAAGGCGTCAAAATGCTGCGGCTTGTACCCCACGCCGGGGGTCGTCGGCAGTTGGTTGGGAAGTACGGCGTCCAGCATGGCGTGTCCTGCTCGTCTGGTCGTGGCTTGGGGCGGGGCGAAAATGTGAAGGGCGGGCAGGCGCGCGCCCTTCACGAAATCAATTATTATGCGGGCAGGTCGCGTTCCAGCGGCTCAAGCGAGCCTTTGCGCGCGGTGCCGTCTGCCATTTCCGGCAGTTCGATTTCGGCGCAGGTGCCTGCGTCGACCAGGGTCCAGGCGTTGCCCTGATAGTCAACGACCGAGCTGCCCGCGCAGGTGGTGCCGGGGCCGGCGGCGCAATCGTTCTGGCCGGCCAGGGAGATGCCGTAGCACTTTTCCTTGCTCTGCGCAGCGGCAGGCATGGTGGTTGCAGCGGTCAGGGCAGCGGCAACCGCGCTGGCGACGGCGAGGGATTTTGCGTGGTTCGACATATGAAGTCCTCCTCAACGGGTTTTGCGGTATATCGAGTATACCCTTGGGGTACGTGAAAACCCTAACCCAGGTCCGGAGGTCTTTAAATTCACGAGGCTGTGTGTCACGCGGGCGTCAGGAAGTGTGACAGTCTGATAGTGTTTAACCATCTGATTGGGAACGTTAATCAACTATAAAATGAAAACCGGCCCCCGATTGGGAGCCGGTTTTTGATAGCGGTAGCCGCAATTGTTACAGCAGATCCGGCGGCGTGGCCTCAAGGCCCAACGATTTTGTTACATCGGCGAGGGTTTCGACCTTGGTCTGTTTTTCACCGAGGCGCCGCACGGAAACGGTGCGCTCTTCGACCTCGCGGTGGCCGACCGCCAGAATCACCGGCACCTTGCCCAGCGAGTGTTCGCGGACCTTGTAGTTGATCTTCTCGTTGCGGATGTCCGCCTCGGCGCGCACGCCTGCGGCTTTTAGCGTTTCCACGACTTCTGCAACGTAATCATCGGCTTCCGAGGTGATGGAAGCGACAACCACCTGACGCGGCGCCAGCCAGAACGGCAGCTTGCCCGCGTGTTCCTCGATCAGGATGCCGATGAAACGTTCGAAGGAGCCGAGCGTTGCGCGGTGCAGCATGAAGGGACGATGCTTGGCGCCGTCCTGACCCACATAGGTCGCTTCGAGGCGTTCAGGCAGGTTGGGGTCCACCTGAAGCGTACCGCACTGCCAGTTCCGGCCGATGGCATCGGTCAGGGTGAATTCCAACTTGGGACCATAAAAGGCGCCTTCGCCTTCGAGGATTTCGAAATCATAGCCGGCCGCCTTGCAGGCATCGCCAAGCGCCTTTTCCACGAAGTCCCAGCTTTCGTCGCTGCCGATGCGTTTCTCGGGGCGGGTCGACAGTTTGATGGTCCAGTCGTGGAAGCCAAGGTCGGCGTAGATCTTCGACAGGAAGTCGATGAAACGCGCAGTTTCGCTTTCGATCTGATCCTCAGTGCAGAAGATGTGGCCGTCGTCCTGTGTAAAGCCGCGCACCCGCATGATGCCGTGCAGCGCCCCAGAGGGTTCATAGCGCGCACAGGAGCCGAACTCGGCCATGCGCAGCGGCAGATCGCGATAGGATTTCAGACCCTGATTGAATACCTGCACGTGGCAGGGGCAGTTCATCGGCTTCAGCGCGTTTACCGCCTTTTCCCGGGCATGGTCTTCGTCCACTTCGACAATGAACATGTTTTCCTGGTACTTGTCCCAGTGGCCCGAGGCTTCCCACAGTTTGCGGTCGACGACCTGGGGCGTGTTCACCTCGACATAGCCGCCGCGTTCCTGCTGACGGCGCATGTAGTCCTGCAAGGTGGTGTAGACCTTCCAGCCATTGGGGTGCCAGAACACCTGACCGGGGGCCTCTTCCTGCATGTGGAACAGGTCCATTTCACGGCCCAGCTTGCGGTGGTCACGCTTGGCTGCTTCCTCAAGCATGGTGAGGTAGGCTTTCAGCTTTTCCTTGCCGGTGAAGGCAACGCCATAGATCCGCTGCAGCATGGCGCGGTCGCTGTCTCCGCGCCAGTAGGCGCCCGCGATGGACATCAACTTGAAGGCATCGCCCGGCACCTGTCCGGTGTGCTGAAGGTGCGGACCCCGGCACAGATCCTGCCAGTGGCCGTGCCAGTACATGCGCAGCGGCTCGTCGCCGGGAATGGCATCGATCAGCTCGACCTTGTAAGGCTCGTTGTTGGCTTCATAGAATTTCACCGCACGTTCGCGGTCCCAGACCTCGGTGGTCACGGGTTCGCGCTTGTTGATGATTTCCTTCATCTTCTTTTCGATGGCGCCAAGGTCTTCGGGGGTGAAGGGTTCGGCGCGGTCGAAGTCATAGTACCAGCCGTTTTCGATCACCGGGCCGATGGTGACCTTGGTCTCGGGCCAGATTTCCTGCACCGCGCGCGCCATGATATGCGCCAGATCGTGACGGATCAGTTCATTCGCCTGCTCTTCGTCCTTCATGGTGTGCAGGGCAATGGAGGCGTCGGCCTCGATGGGCCATTGCAGATCCCAATGCTTGCCATCGACAGTGGCCGAAATTGCTTTCTTGGCCAGCGAGGTCGAAATATCGGCAGCCACTTCGGCAGGGGTTACGCCTGCGTCAAAGGATCGTGAATTGCCATCGGGAAGGGTGAGAGAGATCTGGGCCATATCGGCTGCTCCTCGTCGGTTTGGCGCCCACTGAACGCCCGGTTGCGGGTTATGGTGTCTGTGCCCCTTTTTGACTGAGGCGCTGGCGCTGTCAACCACTGCGGACTGTCATTGTGCCACCTCTGACAACGGCGAGGAGGTCAGAGCATATTGGTTTTCTTTCCATTCTTGCCTTTTGACGGGCGCGGGGCCACGATCCCCGTGTGTTTTGTCCGATTGCCCGATTAGAAAGAGCACCATGCATAGTTTTGAAGAGATATTGGACTTGGCGGCGGATCGCCATGGCGGCCCCGAGGCAATTGCGGCCATGCTGCCGACGATCCGCCCCAAGGCGGAGGTGGCAGAGATCCCGGATGCAATCTGGCTGCAGGCCATGGCGATGCGGATCTTTTCGACCGGCATGAACACAAAGATGATCGAGGCCAAAGAGGACGATATCGTTGCCGCCTTCGAGGGGTTCGAGGTGGGGCGCGTGGCACTGATGTCCGATGAATGGTTTGATGCGCTGTTGCAGGACAAGCGGATCATTCGCAACGCCCCGAAACTGCGCGCCATTCAGGAAAACGCGGTTTTCATTCAAGAGGTCTCGGCAGAGGCGGGTGGTTTTGGCCGCAAGATCGCCGACTGGCCGGATGACCGGTTTGGGGAACTGCTATTGTGGCTCAAATCCGAAGGGTCCCGGTTGGGCGGCACCACCGGCGGCTATGTCCTGCGGCAGATGGGGCGCGATGGCTATGTCTTTACCAAAGACGTGGTCGCCCGTCTTGTCGCTGAAGGGGGGATATCGGGCCCGCCGGGATCAAGAAAGGCCATGCTGGCGGCGCAGGAGGCATTCAATACATGGCAGGCGCAGTCGGGGCGGCCGCTGGCAGAGATTTCCCGCATTCTCGCGCTTAGCATATAAGCCCGCCCGCCGGTGGATGGCGGGTTTTGCATATGGCGCTACGACATGGCAGAGGAATGGCGAAAGACATGACAGAAGGACACGCGAGATGACGGCCAACTATCTGGAGACGCCCCAAGGGCGGCGCATCGCCTATCACAAGACCGAGGGTGCGGGGCCGGTGATCGTCTTCCTTGGCGGGCTAAAGTCCGACATGGAGGGCACCAAGGCCATCCATCTGGAGGCCTGGGCGCAGGCGCAGGGGCGCGCCTTTTTGCGGTTTGACTATTCCGGCCACGGGGAAAGCTCGGAAACCTTCGAGGATGGCTGCATTGGCGATTGGCACGAAGACACGCTGGCGGCTGTTGCGGCACTGACCGACGGGCCCATCGTGCCGGTCGGCTCTTCCATGGGCGGCTGGCAGGCGCTGCTTCTGGCGCGCGCCGTACCCGAACGCATCGCCGGGATGGTCACCATCGCTGCCGCGCCGGATTTCACCGAGGATGGATACTGGGCGAGTTTCACCGATGCGCAGAAGGCTGAGCTGGATGCGCAGGGTTATGTGGAGCTGCCCAGCGATTACATGGAACCCTACCGCATTTCCAAGCGGATGATCGAGGATGGGCGCACCCGTCTGGTCCTGCGCAGCCCGCTGGCGCTGCCTTTTCCGGTGCGCTGCCTGCAAGGCACCGCCGATACAGCTGTCTCCACCGAGACCGCGCTGCGGCTGCTCGATCATGCGGAATGCGCCGATATGCGGCTGACATTGGTCAAGGACGCAGACCACCGGTTTTCCGATGAGGCCTGCCTGAAGCTGATCGAGGCGGCGCTGGAAGAGGTGCTTGGCGCTTCATGATCCGGCGGGGGGCAAAATGGCTGCTCCGCGCCGGAGTGGCCCTGTCGGCCGCCGGGGCGGCGCTCTGGGCCTTTGGGCCTTATGAGCCGGTGGACCTTTTAGCCTCCTTCGAGCCGCGCCGCTTTGGTGAAGGGGTGGGGGTCTATTTCGAGACCGTCGAAAGCGCCTATTCCGATATCACGCCCGGCGCCGAAAAACGGGTGATCTGGGCCGGGCAGCCAGAAGAGCGTACACCGTTTTCGGTGGTTTACATCCATGGCTTCTCGGCCACCTCCGAGGAAATCCGCCCGGTGCCGGATCGCGTCGCGGCGGCGCTGGGTGCGAACCTTGTCTATACCCGGCTGGCGGGCCACGGGCGCCCCGGCGCCGCGATGGCCGAACCAACGGTCAACGATTGGATGCAGGATGTGGCCGAGGCCCTGGCGGCGGCGCGCGCGGTCGGCGATCGGGTGGTGGTGATCGCCACCTCAACAGGGGCGACGTTGATGACCGCCGCAGCGCTTGATCCGGCGCTCTCGCAGGATCTGGTGGGGCTCGCAATGATTTCCCCGAACTACGGCGTCAATCATCCGGCAGCGCCGCTGCTAACCTGGCCCGCTGCGCGCTATTGGCTGCCGTTGCTGGTGGGGAAAGAGCGCAATTTTCCGGCGCGCAGCCCGGAACATGGTCGGTTCTGGACCACCTCTTACCCATCCGTGGCGGCGATGCCGATGGCGGCGCTGGTGCGCGCGGTGATGGCGCTGCCAGTGGAGAAGGCGCAGGTTCCGGCGCTGTTCTGGTATTCCCTGCAGGACCGCGTGGTCCGTCCGGATTTGACCACTGAAGTGGCGGCGCGCTGGGGCGGGACGGTCGAGGTAAAGAACCACACGCCCGGTCCTGGTGATGATCCCTATGCGCATGTCATGGCCGGGGATATCATGTCGCCGGGCCAAACCGAGGCCGCCGTAGAGGATATCCTGTCCTGGCTGGTCGATCTGGAGGTGAAGTGATGGAACAGAGGATCAGCCTGATCACACTGGGGGTGCCGGATATGGAGGTGGCGACGTCTTTTTACGAGGCGCTGGGCTGGCAAAGGGCGCAGAGCCCGGATGGGGTCGTTGCCTTCGATCTGATTTCGCAGACGCTGGGCCTTTATCCGATTGAAAAACTGGCCGAGGATATCGGTCTGCCGGTAGAGGCGCTGGGCACTGGGGCGATGACGCTCAGCCACAACACCCGCAGCGCCGAAGAGGTGGACGTGCTGATGGAGGCCGCCAGAACTGCGGGGGCAGAGGTGCTGCGCCCCGCGGGCGAGGTGTATTGGGGCGGATACATCGGGTACTTCCGCGCGCCGGATGGCCATATCTGGGAAATCGCCCATAATCCGTTTTCGCCCCTGTCTGAAGATGGCGCCTTTCGCTGGAATGGATTTCCCGAGGCAGATTGATCTCTAATTGACCTCTAACTTCTTGCAATTTCAGAAAACTCTCTACAAAGTTGCAGTATGAGACCTGTGTGACCTTGCGGCAGACTGCAGGGCGCAGAACAGCGAGGCACCGCAGATGCAATACACCACCTCCCCGGATGCTTCGGCCGAGCTTGGATCAGAGCCTCTGGTGCTGCTGCCCGGGATGATGTGCGATGCGCGCCTCTTTGCACCGCAGATCGCGGCGCTTTCGGCCTATCTGCCGGTCACGGTGGCGCCACTGCTGGGCGGTGACCGGATTGAGGCGATTGCCGCGCACATCCTGAACATGCTGCCCGAACGGTTTGCCTTGGCCGGGCTGTCCATGGGCGGGATTATCGCGCTTGAGATCCTGCGCCGTGCGCCGGATCGGGTCAGCCGCCTGTGCCTGATGGACACGACGCCTCTGGCGGAAACTCCGGCGCAGGCCGCCGAACGGGAACCGATGATCGTGGCGGCCCGCACCGGACGGCTGGAAGAGATGCTTGCCAAGGCCCTGCCTGCGGATTGGGGATGTCCCTGTTGATGTTGAACTTTGCTTGAAGGGTGGCGTTGCTTTCCCTGAGCCGTAGGC
>NZ_PXNU01000006.1:0-1951 GCF_041300735.1 Phaeobacter sp. SYSU ZJ3003
GCTGAGGGTGATGTCGCCGCCATGCGCCTGGATGATCGTCCGCGCAATCGACAGGCCCAGCCCATGCCCCCCGGTTTCCAGCGATCGCGACGCCTCAAGCCGGTAGAACGGATCAAAGACTTTCTCGGCCTCGTCCTCCGGAATGCCGGGGCCGTTGTCGTCAACCGTCAGGACAACAGTATCGCCCACGCGCTGCCAGCCCACCGAGGCGCCCCCGCCATAGCGATTGGCGTTTTCGATAAGATTGCGCAGCGCCCGCCGGATGGCATTGGGCCGCAAGCGCGCCTTTGTGTCAGGCCCGGCGCCAAGATCGAAACCGCCAGGTATGTCGGAGCGCAAGGCCGAGAGAAAATCATGCAGTTCTATGGTTTCAGGGCGTTCGGATCCGGTCAGCCCTCGGGCAAAGGTCAGCGTTGCATCGACCATGCCTTGCATTTCCTGTACCGAGACCACAAGGCTGTCGCGGGTTTCCTCATCATCGACCATCTCCGCGCGCACCCGCAGAGCGGTCAGCGGTGAGCGCAGGTCGTGCCCCAAAGCGGCAAGCATCCGCGTGCGATCCCCCACAAAGCGAGTCAGGCGGTCCTGCATCCGGTTGAAAGCACGGGTAAGATCGCGCACCTCGCTTGGGCCTGCGACGGGCAGTTCGGCCACATCTTCGCCGCGTCCAAGACTGTCGGCCGCACGGGCCAGCCGCCTGAGGGGGCCAGTCAGGCGCGCCATCACGAACCAGATCACCACGACCAGCAATACCGCCGCCGACAGGGCGAAGGTCAGCATCGAATAGAGCGGCCACTGGATCGGAGGCCGTTCAAAACGGGTGCCCACGTTCAGCCATTGACCGCCACGGATCGCGATAGAGAGGTTCATCTCCACCGCCGTCAGCTCACCCCGCATCATCGCCATATGCATGTCGGTCATTTCCGGCGACAGGTTGGGCAGCGGCATCAGCTGCCCTTCGATCTGGTGCAACTCGACGCGGATATCCCGGCTGAAACTGTCATCCAGCAAGGTCCGGATACGGGCTTCGACAAGGCCGCCGTCAGAATGATCCATGTGCTGGACCGACGCTATATCCGCCATTTCGAAACGCACCAGCGGCGAGTTCGCGGCCCGCAGGATCGAAGCATGCAGGTCGCGAGGCGCTTCCTCGATCAGCCGCGCCACGTTTGCCGCGCGCCCGGCGGCTTCAAAGCCAAGCGCGGCGCGGATCGCAAGGCTGCGCTCATCCGCGAACAAGAACAGGCTGACCAGTTGCGCCGCGACCAGTGCCGCAACGACCAGCAGGGTCAACTGCACCCGCAGCGACATCCGGCGGCGCGATATCACGCTTCCTCCTCCACATCCGTGGCCAGGCAGTACCCGCCGTTGCGCACCGTCTTGATGATCCGGGGGCGCAGGACATCGGGCTCGATCTTGCGTCGCAGGCGGCTGATCTGGTTGTCGATGGTGCGATCCAGAGGACCGGCGGTCCGCCCGGCCGTGAGATCAAGCAGTTGATCGCGGCTCAGCACCATGCGCGCCCGTTCCAGCAGGACCACAAGCAGCCGGAATTCCGAACTGGTCAGCGGGATTTCATCTGCGTTGTCATCAATGAGGATCTGCCGGTCGGTGTCGAGCACCAGATGTTCGAACCGCACCCTGTGCCCCGCCAGCCGCCCGGCCAGAGGGTCCTGCCGCCTGCTCCGCCGCAGGACCGACTTGATCCGGGCCAGCAACTCGCGCGGGTTGAATGGCTTTGCTAGGTAATCATCTGCGCCGATCTCAAGACCGGCGATACGGTCGCCCTCTTTGCCAAGCGCGGTCAGCATGATGACTGGTACGGTGCCGTCATCGGCCAGCCTCCGACAGGCCGACAGGCCGTCTTCACCGGGCATCATCACGTCCAGCACGACAAGATCGAAATGCCCCGCCGCAAGCTGCACGTCCATATCGGCGGCGTCCTTGGCCG
>NZ_PXNU01000060.1:0-30088 GCF_041300735.1 Phaeobacter sp. SYSU ZJ3003
ATCCTTCAAGGTCCCGCTCAGTCTACCGCAACCCGCTCAGAGCACGAGGTTTTTCAGACTTTCCTTTATACATATCCAGATCAAATAACAAATCAGACTCCATATTGATATGTATCGGTCTATACGTCTTTACCTGATCCATCTTTGCCTCCTTAATAACAGTATTTATGACTTTTGTTATATGATACTTGTTGCTTCCATAGATCATTGAACAAATTATTTGCACTTCTTGCATCTTCTTCCGAATTATAAATATCAAATGGAAAAACCGAAGGTTCATGCAACATGATACCCCTACTGTTTGCCTGTAAATGGGATTTCATGGCGTAACTGGTGTAGTTGCCTAGCGGCAACCTATGCTTCGCATAGCGCACCTTACTTTCATCAAATTGTTCAATCCAAATGGATTTTTTGAAACGATTATCATCATCAACATCTTCATCATCTAGAACTTCTGACACTGATGAACTGATGACATCTTGCCAGTAAGAAAGGTTTATAGATATGCGTTCCCAAACATGTTTATGGAAAACAATTACGCCATGATAATGTGGAATGATAGGTTTAAGTAAAACATCATTTGGAATATATCCTTGCCTTGATGCTTCAACATCACTGGCAATGAACATAGAACAGATGATGTTATCATGTGGTTTTAGTTTTTCATAAAGTGTTCTATGAACATTTTTGTAAATTGTTTCTTTTTCATATTTCGAATTATTCAAATGCTTCACTGGGGCAGTGAAAACCAAAGTCCGCTTTTCGGCATCACCTTTTCTGGTGTGATTGTGAAGCAGTCTTGATAAATACATTATGGTTTCTTGCTGTTCTTGTAGTCTTTTCATTTTGAATATTCCTTTCATAAAGTTTTTATTTCATTTGGCAATAGTGAACTATATGCAGGGTTTTTGACCCTACACGGTGATCTGTTTAATTTTTTGGCAGTTTGCACACACATCTAGGATGCGCTTTGACAGAAGTGAAAAAATGCCACTTCTATTTATACGTCATATGTATGTATTTTTGTGATTTTGTAAAAATTTTTCCGATAATCAGAAAGAATTTTATTTATTTAATGGGCAAGCATTTTTCCTGCATCCAATTTGTTATATCATCTTCCAACCACGCAACTGCACGATGACCGATTTTATAATTTTTTGGAAACGTCCCTTTAGACATATGTTCGTAGATTGCTGAACGTGAAAGACCAGTTCTGTTTTCAACTTCTTTTCTGCGAATAAACTTCATTTTTACCTCCTTTGTTTAATGAATGTGGAGGACTTATAGCATATAAAAATTTTCACTGCATGGGTAAGATAACAAGACCTTTTTTACCCACAGCTTGTTTTTCCGGCCTTGTTTTCTCTTTTATATATTGATCTTAAACTATCGAACCCATAACCCGTAGAGAATTGAGCATATCCCATCTTCCAAAGTTCTATCGCCGCTTCTGCAACCACATCGCATGCGCTTTGACGATGTTTTGCCTCATCATTCCTAGTAGGGTTCAAACCATGCTGCGCAGCAAATTTTATTGCAAAATATTTTCGCTCATCGTCATGCGGACTACGTTTTGATTTTTTCTTACTTTGGTTGGAAAAGTTAGGCGGATTAATCAAGTGTTGCACAACAAACCCCCGTAGAGCATCTGATAACGGCTCATCACGTGCTAGCTTTGCCGCCACACCAAATAGAAGAACATTGTATGAAGATTGATGTTCCTGCGCTTCTTGCAGAAGCGCCTCTTCTCGAAGATTTATGTCATGCTCGACAAGCATCAGAATCTCATCAAGTTTGCTGTCATCTTTGAGGAGTTCTCTGGCGGGGTCGTAATGCTTTAAGCCCTCGGGCGCATCGTCTTTGTCGACACTGTCCCCAAAGGCAATGACCGCACTCATGCTCTCGTTAGCAAGCATGAAAGCCATGACACGTGCTTTGATTTCCGAGAGAGGCAAACCTTGTGGTTTTGAACCAGTCAGCGTGAGATCGCCAACCTTCCGCAACCTTGCCATCAATGGGGATTCGCTGTCTTCATCCTTCATGCCTTATTGGATGAAGGTGCGGTTGCTCCTGTCAAGTTTGCTGGATCAAGGATTTTCAGTTGGGGACAAATTTAGGGACATGTGAATTTCGCAAGCCCTTAAGTCATTGATATATATAAGTAATTTTATAGTGGTATGGCGGAGACGAAGGGATTCGAACCCTCGAGACCCTTCCGGGCCTACTCCCTTAGCAGGGGAGCGCCTTCGACCACTCGGCCACGTCTCCGTCGACGCGTATAGCCCAGCAACTATCGGATATACAAGGGCATTCTTGAAACGACGGGCATTTTCTTGGAAAATCCAAGAACTCCTTGAAATCGCTGTTTTTCATGGCTCCTCCCGCCCACGGTTGAGACGCCAGTCAGGAAAGGTGCAAAGAAAAACGCCCGCCAGGGATACTGGCGAGCGCTGCGATCTTCGTGGGCATACCGAGTGTTCAGGTGTTAAACAGGAAATGCAGCACGTCGCCATCCTTGACGATATAGGCCTTGCCCTCGGCGCGCATCTTGCCGGCTTCCTTGGCGCCCTGTTCGCCATTGTTGGCGATGAAATCCTCATAGGCGATAGTTTCTGCCCGGATGAAACCTTTTTCGAAATCGCCGTGGATGACGCCTGCGGCCTGCGGTGCCGAGGTGCCCGCGCGGATGGTCCAGGCGCGGGCCTCTTTGGGGCCGACGGTGAAATAGGTTTCCAGATGCAGCAGCTCGTAGCCCGCGCGGATCAGACGGTCGAGCCCGGCTTCGCTGAGGCCCATTTCCTCAAGGAACATCTCTGCTTCTTCGGGATCCAGCTGGCTGATCTCCTCTTCGATCTGGGCCGAGATAATCACATGGGCATTGCCCTGTGCCGCTGCCATTTCCGCCACTTTGGCAGAGTATTCGTTGCCTTCAACGGATTCGGATTCGCCGACATTGCAGACATAAAGCACCGGTTTGGTGGTCAGCAGCTGCAGCATCCGCCAAGCCTTGGCATCTTCGGCGTCAACCTCGACGAGGCGCGCGGGTTTGCCCTCTTCCAGCATCGCCTGGGCGTCGGCCAGAAGGCGATCCTGCTGCTGGGCCTCCTTGTCATTGCCCTTCAGCTTGCGCACGAGGCCCGCACGGCGTTTCTCGATGCTTTCTAGGTCGGCCAGCATCAGTTCGGTTTCGATGGTTTCAGCATCGGCCACCGGATCGACGCGCCCTTCGACGTGGGTCACATCGCCGTCTTCGAAACAGCGCAGCACATGGGCGATGGCGTCCACTTCGCGGATATTGGCCAGGAATTGGTTGCCCAGCCCTTCGCCCTTGGAGGCGCCTTTGACGAGGCCGGCGATGTCCACGAATGTCATCCGTGTCGGGATGATCTGTTTCGATCCCGCGACGGCTGCCAGTTTATCAAGGCGCGCATCGGGCACCCCGACCTCGCCCACATTCGGCTCGATCGTGCAGAACGGAAAATTCGCTGCCTGCGCCGAGGCCGTTTTCGTCAATGCATTGAACAATGTCGACTTACCAACATTGGGCAGACCGACGATTCCCATTTTAAAGCCCATACCGGCCTCCTGATGCCACTTGGGAGCCGCTTCTAGGCAGCATTGCGCGGTGGCGCAAGCGGTCATGGCCCCGCAGGGACCATTGTCATCTGCCCCGACCGCCCCGTTCACGCCATATCACGGCCGCTATCATTGTCTTGATTTTCCTGTTGCAAACGGACTTCAATACCCATGTCCCGGTCACCCAATTCTCCTGATGCTGAGTGAGACGATGAAATACATTGCTGCCCTGACCGCCGTCCTTTTGTCCGCAGGCGCCGCCGCCGCGCAGGACCGCGAACTTTCTGTCGGGATCGGATACTCCGAATTTTCCCGGCCCGGTTCGGAAAACAGCGCGCTTGTGTCGCTGGATTACCGGCACCACGCGTTTTACGAAAAGGGCATCTTTTCCGCCCGTTTCGGTGCTGCCCTGGACGTGCAGGAGACCGGAGACCTCTTCATCGGCGCCGGTGTGGCGGGCAAATGGGATCTGGGCCAATCCTGGTTCATCGAGGCCAGTGTCCTGCCGGGCGCCTATTTCGAAAGCGTGGCACTGAACGATCTGGGGTCAACCTTCGAGATCCGCAGCATGGCAGGCGTCGGACGCAGCTTTGCCAACGGAACCGCCCTGTCGCTGTCCCTGTCGCATAAATCCAATGCTTCGACCGCCGATATCAATCCCGGCGTAAATTCCCTGCATCTGCGCTGGCATTTTCCGCTGTGATCTGGGGCATGTGCTGCAGGGTTGATGTTGCTTGGGATTGATTTCCGGCAGAACATTCGGCACACCAGAGCGGACATCACAAACAAGGCCCGATCATGACCCGCATTGACGCCAAATTCGCCGAGCTTTCGGCCGCCGGAAAGAAAGCTTTCGTCTCCTATGTCATGGCCGGAGATCCGGATTTCGACACCGCGCTGGAGGTGGTCAAGGGACTGCCTGCCGCCGGGGTCGACATTATCGAACTGGGCCTGCCCTTTACCGATCCGATGGCGGATGGGCCCACCATTCAGTTGGCCGGGCAACGGGCGCTGGACGCCGGGATGACCCTGGAACGTACCCTGCAGTTGGCCGCGGAATTCCGCAAAGGTGACGACACCACACCGATCGTGCTGATGGGCTATTACAACCCGATCTATAACCGCGGCGTCGATAAGTTTCTGACCGACGCCAAGGCCGCCGGGATCGACGGGCTGATCGTGGTCGACCTGCCCCCGGAAGAAGACGATGAGCTGTGCATTCCCGCCCAGGCCGCCGGGCTGAACTTCATTCGCCTTGCGACGCCCACTACCGATGACAAACGCCTGCCGCGGGTGCTGCAGAACACCTCGGGCTTTGTCTATTACGTCTCCATCACCGGCATTACCGGCGCCGCCGAGGCCGAAGCAGGCGATGTTGGACCGGAAGTGGCGCGCATCAAGGCCGCCACCGACCTGCCGGTGATCGTGGGCTTTGGCATCAATACCCCGGAAAAGGCGCGCAATATCGCGTCGATTTCGGACGGTGCCGTAGTCGGCAGCGCCATCGTCAGCCAGATAGCCGCCGGAAAACCGGTGGAAGAGGTTCTGGCCTTTGTGAAATCGCTGTCGGATGGCGCCCACGCCGCCTGACGCCTCCTTCAGAACAACAACCTGATCCGCGTTTGCGGATCAGGTGGGTCAGGGCAGGCTGCTCCCGGCAAGCGCGCGCGCCATTGCCGCAACAAGGTCGGATTTGCGGGTTGGTTTGGCCACATGCGCCGTCATGCCCTGCGCCAGATAGCCCTCGATCTGATGCGCCATCGCATTGGCCGAAATGGCAATGATCGGCACCGGCGCACGACCCTCTTCACGTTCGGCGCGGCGGATCTCACCGGTTGCGGCAACACCGTCCATAACGGGCATGTTCACGTCCATCAGGATCAGGTCGGCGCCACCCGCCCGCCAGAGCGCACAGAGCTCGGCCCCATCCGGCAGAATGGTCAGCTCCAGATCGAACTCCTTCAGCAGGTGGCGCAGGACCAGTTGATTGGTCAGATTGTCCTCAGCCGCCAGCACCCGCCAGCGGTGACGCTGCAACACCTCATTACTCCAGTCCAGTTCGTCCTGCGCCGGATCCTCCGCACTGGGTTCGCTGCTTTGTAACACCAGTGAGACATGGAATTCGCTGCCCTCCCCGGCTGCACTGGTGAAATCGATCCCGCCGCCCATTTCCCGGCAGATCTGCTGCGCCACCACCAGCCCCAGCCCGGTCCCGCCATGCAGCCGGTTCACGCTGACCTCGGCCTGAGCAAAGGGACTGAACAGTTTCTTGTGCTGCGCCGCGTGGATGCCACTGCCGGTATCGCGGATTCTGAAATCCAGCGCCACGCAGCCGTTTGTTACCTCCCGCGCGTGAACGGTAAAGGTCACCGCCCCTTCGGAAGTGAACTTCAGCGCATTGGCCAGAAGATTGCCCAAAACCTGAGTAAGCCGCGTCGGATCCAGTTCAGCCCAGACCTCTTTGCGGGCCATAAGCCCGCTCAACACGCTGGTAAAGGACAGGCCCTTTGCTTCGACCCGGGGGCGAAACTGGCGGCAGAGGGAGTGAAATACCTCAGTCACGCAGGTTGGCATCATCTCCAGTTCAAGCTTACCCGCTTCGACCTTGGAGAGATCCAGAATGTCATTGACGATGGTCAGCAACAGATTGCCGCTGTCAGCGATGGTATCAAGCGCCTGTTTCTGATCCTCGCGCATGCCGCTGTCGGCCAGCACCTCGGCCATGCCCAGAACGCCGTTCAACGGCGTCCTGATTTCATGGCTCATCACTGCCAGAAAGGCCGACTTGGCCTGGTTGGCCGCTTCGGCCTCCTGCCGAGCGGCCCGTTCCTGCTCAAGTGCAAGGCGCAGATCGGCAGTTGTTGCCGTTGCGGGCAACCTGGGTTCGGAATTGCGGTTCACTGTCGAAATGACATGCCTCAATCGGTTCGTACGTTTCAATAATCGCCCAAACCCATACAGACACCGCCCTGAGCCGGCCTCAAATGGCGCCAGAAATACGGCTACCCTGCAAGATTTCGACGTCTTGTTTTGAAACCTATAGGTTTTCTAAAATAAATATACCGTAAAATTTTACCGACAGACAATTTGCGCAGGCCATCATTGCGCCAGCAGGGTGAAATTGGTAAACAATCCTGACCACCACTAGGGCGAGGACGAACCGGTGCCTGTTATCACCAATATCAACGACCTGAAGCGCATCTACGAACGCCGCGTTCCCCGGATGTTTTACGACTACGCCGAAAGCGGCAGCTGGACCGAGCAGACGTTCCGCGAGAACACCTCGGATTTTGAACAGATCCGCCTGCGCCAGCGCGTAGCCGTTGATATGTCCGGCCGCTCCACCGCCAGCCAGATGATCGGCCAGGACGTTGCCATGCCGGTAGCGCTGGCGCCGGTCGGCCTCACCGGCATGCAACACGCCGATGGTGAAATCAAAGCCGCCCGCGCCGCTGAGGCCTTTGGTGTGCCCTTTACCCTCTCGACCATGTCGATCAACTCGATCGAGGACGTGGCGGAGGCGACAAACAAACCCTTCTGGTTCCAGCTTTACACCATGAAGGACGAAGACTACGTGCGTCGCCTGATCGAACGTGCCAAGGCGGCCAAATGTTCGGCGCTGGTGATCACGCTGGACCTTCAGATCCTTGGGCAGCGCCACAAGGACCTGAAAAACGGTCTTTCCGCACCACCGAAACTGACACCCAAGACCATCGCCAACCTGATGACGAAATGGGCTTGGGGCATCGAAATGCTGGGCGCGAAGCGCCGCGAATTCGGCAATATCGTCGGCCACGTCGAAGGCATTTCCGATGCGTCTTCGCTGGGGGCCTGGACGGCCGAGCAATTCGACCCCTCGCTCGACTGGGGCAAGATCGAAAAGCTGAAAGAGATGTGGGGCGGCAAGGTGATCCTGAAAGGGATCCTGGACGCAGAAGATGCCAAGATGGCCGCCAAGGTCGGCGCCGATGCCATCACTGTCTCCAACCACGGCGGGCGCCAGTTGGACGGGGCGCTCAGCTCGATCCGGATGCTGCCGCAGATCATGGATGCTGTCGGCGACGAGGTCGAAGTGCATCTGGACAGTGGTATCCGCTCAGGTCAGGACGTCCTGAAGGCGCTGGCGCTGGGGGCCAAGGGCACCATGATAGGCCGCGCCTTTGTCTATGGTCTGGGTGCCATGGGGCAGAAGGGTGTGACAACTGCTCTGGAAGTCATCCAGAAAGAGCTGGACACCACAATGGCCCTGTGCGGCGAGCGCAACGTGGCGGATCTTGGCCGTCATAACCTGCTGGTCCCCGAAGGGTTCGAAGGGCGCTGGCAGGACTGATCTCCGGCAGCGATTTTTAAGCTTTGCATTGCGGGGATTCTCCGCTATACGCGCGGCTTCACGCGGGGTGACAGCCTTGGAGGCATCCCGCCCTAACATATTGGAGAATTAAAATGGCTGGAGAGATTCCTGATCTCGTTTGCCAGGAACGTGCGGGGACGGGCAAGGGCGCCGCTCGCGCAGCGCGTCGCGCTGGCATGGTTCCTGGTGTTGTTTTTGGTGGTGACGTTGATCCCATTGCGATCCAGATCCCCTTTAACGAGCTGTTCAAAAAGCTGAAAGCCGGTCGCTTCAAGTCCACTCTGTGGAACCTGAAGGTTGAAGGTCAGGAAGACGTCCGCGTCATCTGCCGCGACGTCCAGCGTGACGTGGTCAAGGACCTGCCGACTCACTTTGACCTGATGCGCCTGCGCCGCACCACCAAGATCAACCTGTTCATCCCGGTTGAGTTCGTCGGTGAAGACGTTGCACCCGGAATCAAAAAAGGCGGCATGCTGTCCGTCGTCCGCCCCGAGGTGGAACTGGTCGTGACCGCTGGCGATATTCCGGAGAAGCTCGTCGTGGACATCTCCGAGCTGCAGATCGGTGACACCGTCACCATCTCGTCGATTGACCTTCCGAACGGCACCAAGCCGACCATCGACCGCGACTTCGTGATTGCGAACATCGCAGCACCTGCTGGCCTGGCTGCCTCGGACGACGAGGAAGAAGGCGAAGCGGAAGAAGCCGCAGAAGAATAAGATCTACGCCACATTGGCAGGATCAAGGAACGGAGCCCTTTTCGGGCTCCGTTTTCTTTTGCCACACCGAAAACCGTCGACGGGCCCCGGCACTGGATTTCCCGGCGCGCAGCAGGCATGTATCAGGCAAAGATCTGCAAACAGCGAGAGAGCCCATGAAACTCTTTGTCGGACTGGGGAACCCCGGCGCCAAATACGAAAGAAACCGGCACAATATCGGCTTCATGGCGCTGGACCGGATCGCCGAAGACCACGGATTTTCCCCTTGGAAGTCGAAATTCCAGGGACAGATCTGCGAAGGCACCCTGGGCGGTGAAAAAGTGCTGCTGCTGAAGCCGCAGACCTTCATGAACAATTCCGGCCAGTCCGTCGGGGAAACCATGCGATTCTACAAGCTGACACCAGCGGATGTCACCGTGCTGCATGACGAACTGGATCTGGCTCCCGGCAAGGCGCGCGTCAAACAGGGCGGTGGCCACGCGGGCCACAACGGGCTGCGCTCGATCCACGCCCATATCGGCGCAGACTACGCCCGCGTACGTCTGGGCATCGGTCATCCCGGCCACAAGGACGCCGTAGCAGGTTATGTGCTACGCGATTTCCCCAAGGCGGACGAAGACTGGCTCGACGACCTGATGCGCGGCATTTCCGACGGCGCAGCATCGCTGGCCAAAGGGGACGGCGGCAAATTCATGAATGCGGTTGCCCTGCGCACCGCGCCGCCACGCAGCTCCACTTCGCCCAAGGGGCAGGAGAAGCAGGCCAAGGCGGAAAAGCAGGCGGACAAAGCCCCCGAGACACAGGACAACCGCTCCCCGCTTGAGCGTCTGGTGGACAAATTCAAGTAGGCTGCTTTCCGTTGCGTCCGCTTTGCGCGGGTTCACCCCGGCGGCTAGGCTGACCGTAAAGGGGAGGAAAGACATGCGCAAACTCATGCGGATAGCCGGGCGTGTCCTGGCCATTGCAGCCGTTGTCCTGCTGGCGGCAGGCCTGTGGAAACGGGACGAGATCATGCGCCTTTGGGCGGTGAATTCGCTGTTTGCCGAAGACAGGATCGTGGCAAATTTCTCCAACATGGAGGGCGCCTTTCTGACCCGGCCGGTGTCGCGCGGCGACGGACCCGTCGTGCCCCTTGCCACAGGCGAGGCGATGACCCTGCCCGCCGGAGCGGACGACTGGATCGATGCCCGCGCCGTGACCTCTCTTCTGGTGCTGAAGGACGGGAAGATCCGGCACGAAAGCTATCACCTTGGCACTGCTGAGGCGGACCGGCGGATCTCCTGGTCGGTGGCGAAAAGCTATCTTTCGGCGCTGTTCGGGATCCTACTGGAGGAAGGCGCGATTGCCTCTCTCGACGATCCGGTCACCACATACGCGCCGCTGCTGAAAGGCAGCGCCTATGACGGCGCCAGCATCCGTAACGTGCTCAACATGGCCAGCGGCGTCACCTTTGACGAGGATTACCTGGATTATGATTCCGACATTAACCGCATGGGCCGCGAGATCGCATTGGGCGGGGCGCTGGACCAGTTCGCTGCCGATTTGAAGGACAGCTTCGCCGCTCCGGGCAGCACCTGGCAATATGTGTCGATTGACACCCATGTGATCGGCATGGTGATCCGGGGCGCCACCGGGCGCAGCATTCCGGACCTCCTGTCGGAAAAGATCATCACCCCGCTGGGGCTGGAACAGGCACCCTATTACGTGACCGATGGCGACGGCGTGGCCTTTGTGCTGGGCGGGCTCAATATCACCACCCGCGATTATGCCCGGTTCGGTCTGTTGATAGAACAGGACGGCCGGTACAACGGACAGCAGATCGTGCCTGCCGACTGGATCGCCGCCTCGACCCGCCCCTCAGCTCCGACCAAGGAGGGCAAGATCGGATATGGCTATCAATGGTGGGTTCCCATCGGCGCCCATGACGGCGAATTCCTCGCCCGCGGTGTCTATGGCCAATACGTCTATATCGACCAGGACCGGGACGTGGTGATCGTCAGCACGGCAGCAGACAGAAAATTCCGCGACAAGGGCGTAAACCGCGCTAATATCGAGATGTTTCGACAGATCGCCCGCGCATTATAGGGAAGCCCGCATGGAAAAAGACGACAGCATCAACGTTCTGGGAGAGGCGCTTGAGCCCTGCTCCACCGATCCGATGACCGGCTTTTTCCGCGATGGCGCCTGCAACACCTGCGCGGCGGATCAGGGCAGCCACACCGTCTGCGCGGTGATGACGGCAGAGTTCCTTGCTTATTCGAAATATGTGGGAAATGACCTCAGCACGCCACGACCCGAATTCCAGTTCAAGGGACTAAAACCCGGCGATTGCTGGTGCCTCTGCGCCGCTCGGTTCCTGCAGGCCGCCGATGAAGGCTGTGCGCCGCGAGTGAACCTGAAAGGCACCCACCAACGGGCGCTGGACATTGTTCCAATCGACGTCCTGAAGGCCCACAGTGCCTAAGCGCAGACCCTAGCCGTCGTCACTCATCAGATCCTCGATGAACAGGCTCAGCAGCTGCGTGCGGCCGCTGACCCCGGCCTTGCGGTAGATCGCATTGCTCTGCGCCTTGACCGTGCCGTCCGAGGTTTGGCGCAGCTCTGCGATTTCCGAAAGACTGAGGCCCTTGAGGGAAAACAGCGCCACATCGCGTTCGGCTGGGGTCAGACCCCAGGCGCAGAACCGTTCCTCTAGGTGATCCTTGAAGGCGGATTGCATCAGGCGCAGGCTTTCCTCGACCGCGCGCACCCGTTGCTGGCTGCGCCGGTAGGCAATCCAGCCCAGCACCACCCCCAGCACGAGCCCCAGTGCGGCGCCGATTTCCAGAAATTCGCGGGTCTGCCAACTGATCGGACGGGACCGCAGCCCCAGCACCGTAAGCGCAATATCGGAAACAAAGAACGTGGCGCAAATGCCCTGCACCAATACCAGAACGGGAAGAAACCACCCCGTCTTCATGCGGCTGCCCTGCGTTTGGTCAGCACAGGCGCGCCCGGCCCATGATCAGTCATCGCCGTCCCCGCCTTCGCCATCGCCACCTTCACCGGAGCCGCCCTGCCCTTCGCCACCCTGTCCGTCACCCCCATGACCGCCGTGGCCGCCCGCGCCGGGACCATCGCCGTTGCCGCCATCGTCAGATCCGTCATCCCCGTCTTCGCCGCCATCATCCCCGTCGCTGTCTCCGTCTTCGCCACCAAGGCGATCAAACAGGCTGAAAAGGCCGCTGCTGGCGCTGTCGTCATCCTTGTCTTCGATGTAATCGCGCAGGATCTCACCGGTGCCGGGGTTCACAATGATCTCGCGCTCGGTCCGGTTGGTTGTGGCCACGATCCTGTAGCGGCCAAGGAAAGTCCGCGTCACCACGATTTCGCCATAACCCTGCTGGCGCAGCTGATCGGTAATTCTGTCCGTGAAGGGGTCGGCCAAGGCAACACCCGGCTGGACCAGCAACATGACAAGCACAAAGAGGACGTGAGCAATCCGGCGGCGCATGGGCTGTGTCCTCCTTTGTGTGAAAATGGACGGTTCGATAGGGGCCTTGTGGGACAATGCCACTGATCGGCAGAAAAGCTCAACCGCGGTATCAGGCAGAAAATACCGCGGTTGAACCTTGTGAGGCGCCGGGGGAAATGGAGCGTTGGGACGGATGCTCCACAGGCGCCTTGGGTGCGCTTAAGGGACGCGCGTCGGGTTAGTCGTGACCTTCACCACCGTTTCCTTCACCACCATGGCCTTCGCCACCGCCGCCGTGGCCCTCGCCGCCGTGGCCTTCACCACCATGGCCCTCGCCACCGTGACCTTCACCACCTTCACCGTGGCCTTCACCACCTTCACCGTGGCCTTCACCGCCCTCGCCGTGGCCCTCTCCATGGCCTTCGCCGTGGTCGTCTTCACCCGCATCATCGGACTTCCCATAGGCATAGGCATGCTCATTTTGGTTCTGATGCTGGTTCTGGTTCTGATAGGCGTGCTCGTAGGAATTCTGGTTCTGCTCGCCCGAGCCTGTCTCGGTAGAGGCATAGGTGGTCGCTGCAAGGCCCAAGAGGATTGCGGTGCTGGTCAGAAGTACGCGGTTCATCAGGATCTTCCTTTTATTGATCACGTTGGCGGTGGGTTTTCAGCCGCCTTGACCCAGACTGAACCGCTCGGCCCGGCAAGAACCATTCGACAGAGGTTTAAATTCCGGCCGGACTGCGGTTGGTTTAGGGCGCATAAACCTGGGTTTATGGCCCCGAAAACGAAAAAAGAGCCGCCAAATGGCAGCTCTTTTCCTGTGTTTACAGATAGATCAGGAGATCTGGATCAGTCTTCCAGATCGCGCCCCTCTTCGGTGTCGGACATGTCAAACCCCAGATGGCGCGCCACAGTGAAGATGTCCTTGTCGCCGCGACCGCACATGTTCATCACGATGATATGGTCCTTGGGCAGGGTCGGCGCGATCTTCATCACATGGGCCAGCGCGTGGCTCGGCTCCAGCGCCGGGATGATTCCCTCCATTGCGCAGGACAGTTGGAACGCCTCCAGCGCTTCCTTGTCGGTGATCGACACATATTCGGCGCGGCCCGTGTCATGCAGCCAAGCGTGCTCCGGGCCGATGCCGGGATAATCCAGACCCGCAGAGATCGAGAAGCCCTCGAGGATCTGACCATCGTCGTCCTGCAAGAGGTAGGTGCGGTTGCCGTGCAACACGCCCGGACGACCGCCGGTGAGCGAAGCGCAATGCTGCATCTTCTCGTCAACGCCCTTGCCGCCAGCCTCGACGCCGATAATGCCAACGCTCTTGTCGTCCAGGAACGGGTAGAACAGACCCATCGCGTTCGAACCGCCGCCAATGGCTGCAACCAGCGTATCAGGCAGGCGGCCTTCGCCTTCCTGCTCGGCCAGCTGCCAGCGCACTTCCTTGCCGATGACGGACTGGAAATCGCGCACCATCGCCGGATAGGGGTGCGGACCTGCCACGGTGCCGATGCAGTAGAAGGTATCGCGCACGTTGGTCACCCAGTCGCGCAGCGCATCGTTCATCGCATCCTTCAGCGTGCCCCGGCCCGAGGTCACCGGAATCACCTCGGCGCCCAGCAGACGCATGCGGAACACGTTCGGGGCCTGACGTTTGACGTCATGGGCACCCATGTAGACCACACATTTCAGGCCGAACTTGGCGCAGACAGTCGCCGTGGCGACGCCGTGCTGACCGGCACCGGTTTCGGCGATGATCCGGGTCTTGCCCATGCGGCGCGCCAGCAAGATCTGACCCAGCACGTTGTTCACCTTGTGGGCGCCGGTGTGGTTCAGCTCGTCCCGCTTCATATAGATCTTGGCGCCGCCCAGATGATTGGTCAGGCGCTCGGCAAAATACAGCGGGCTGGGACGGCCCACGTAGTTCTTCCACAGATCGTCCATTTCGGCCCAGAAGGTCGGGTCGTCCTTGGCCCGGTCGTATTCCTCTTCAAGGCTGAGGATCAGCGGCATCAGCGTTTCACTGACGAAACGCCCGCCGAAAATGCCAAAGCGACCCTTTTCGTCGGGCCCGTTCATGAAGCTGTTGAAAAGATCTTCGGCCATGATTGTTCCTCTCTGCGCGGCACTGCTTCTGAGTATAGCGCAGCAGGCGACGGGTAAAGAGACACCAGACAGGAATCGCGCCATCTGCGGTAAAGTCACCGGGATGACCGGCGCGAAGCCGGGACGCGGCTCCGGTAGACGCAAGCCCGTCGCCAATCTGGGCTTAAGCCGTTGCGTGCTCCACAAAGGCGCGGATCAGGTCCGCATCCTTGACGCGGGGGGCGCTTTCAACGCCCGAGGACACATCGACCTGACGGGCACCGGTCATCCGGATTGCCTCGGCAACGTTCTCCGGGGTCAGACCACCGGCCAGCATCCAAGGCTTGCGCCAGTATTTGCGCCCGGCCAGCAGGCGCCAGTCAAAGGCAAGCCCGTTGCCCCCCGGCAGGTCAGCGCCCTTGGGCGGCTTGGCATCGATCAGCAGTTGGTCAGCCACATCGGAGTAAATATCAATCTGCGCCAGGTCCGCCGCGTCAGCCACCCCGATGGCCTTCATCACAGGCAGGCCGTAGCGCGCCTTGACCTCGGCCACGCGCTGGGGCGTTTCCTTGCCGTGCAGCTGCAACATGTCCAGCGGCACGGTCTCTGTCAGCGCATCCAGCTCCGCATCGCCCGCGTTGACCGTCAGGGCAACCTTGCACAGACCCACGGGCGCATCAGCAGCTAGGGTTGCGGCAGTTTCATAAGAGACGTTGCGTGGTGATTTTTCGAAGAAGACAAAGCCCGCGTAGGCCGCGCCCGCGCGCGCCACGCAATCGACGTCCTGCGGCGTGCTGAGGCCGCAGACCTTTACCCGGATGTCAGCAGCCATCAGATCAGACCGAGTCGTCCAGCAATGCCAGAACTTCGTCTTTGCCTTCGTGCTTCTGTTTTTTCAGCTTCTGCACTTCGCGGGAAAGTTTCTTCACCTCGCGGGTCTGGTTACCGACCTCGCGACGGTGCTTGTGCTCGCGCAGCCATTCCCAGATGAAGCCAATCACCAGACCGGCCGCAACGCCGCCCAGAACCACGACAAACAGCGGCAGGGCGATGCCCGGGTTCCAGCCCACCAGTTCCGCCAGGGCGGTCGGCATCAGCTTCAGCTCCACGACAGAGCGGTTCGCAAGGCTCACCGAGACCAGAATGATCCCAAGCGAAGCCAGGATGGCATACCGAATATAGCGCATTTAAGCCTTTCCGTTCAGACGGTCCCTCAAGAGCTTTCCAGTCTTGAAGAACGGCACATGTTTTTCCTCAACATGGACCGTTTCGCCGGTACGGGGATTGCGACCAACCCGCGCATCGCGCTTTTTCACCGAAAAAGCGCCAAAGCCGCGCAGCTCAACCCGGTCACCCCGGGCCATCGCATCGGTCACTTCCTCAAATACCGTGTTCACGATCCTTTCGACGTCCCGCTGATACAGGTGCGGGTTTTCGTCTGCAATCTTCTGAATCAGTTCAGAGCGGATCATCCTTTCTGCCCTCCCAAGCCAACGCAATCCTTTGTCGAGTGTTCCCGACTATAGGAAAAAATCGGCGCGCCGGGAACAAAAACAGGCGTCACCAATCTCCATATCTGAGGAGATTGCACGAAATTGCTTTGTAAAACCAGCCATTTGCTGCCTATAGGGCAGTTTGCCGCCGCCCGGGCCCGGTTTCGCGCCGCCGACGGCCTGCGGCCGGACCTGATTCGCCACCCGCTCAGGCCCGGGGCCCCGAGGTGTCAAAATCAGCGCGGAAATCTCAGGTTGAGATCAAACGCGCATATCGATTGGCTCCTTGGGGTCCAGTTGAAACATCACCATATCATACTCCATGGGCGCGGAAGACAAGGTATTGCTCCAGTCATGGATGGGCCGATAAAGGTTCTCCGCCTCCGGCACAGTGATATCCACCGTCTTGGTCGTATCCAATGTAACAGCCACGCCGCCACGCAGATTTTTTGCCTCAAGACTCTCAAGAAAGGCCGCATGCTCCTCTCGCATCTTAGCTTGACGCTCAGCTTCATTAGAAATGACTCGCTTAGCTTCCTCAGGACTGAGCAAGTCGTTGATTTCGTCTTCGCTTGCTGCATACCTGCCTTGAATGGCGATTGCCGAAGCCTGTTCATAATCCTTGATGGTTACGGACCCGCCGGCGTGCGTAATGATCAGGTCGTTTCCGTCCTTTTTCGCAGTATATGTTTGAGTGTCGATCTCCAGCATCAATTCGGCGCCGCGCGCGACCTGCACGGTGTCATGGCCTGCGTCACGTCCAACGCTCATCGCCACAGTTCCGCCGCCAATCGAAATCGTATCATTGCCAGTGCCTCCATTAACTGACAGGGTTTCCTGAACCGTAACGGAAATAAAGTCATCCCCTGCCCCTCCATGGATATCCGCCCGGCCAAGATAAGCCGCTGTTGCCTGCCTCACGCGTTCCTCCGCCGTTTCTGCTCGGGTATAGCCAGAGAATCCTGACATCCAATTCAAAGCCGACTTCCCCTCTTGCGTTACAGCTGACGCACCAATTCCAGCATCTACGGATATGGTGTCCTGACCGGCGGCGCCGTAAATACCGCTGACAACCCCGCCACGAATGGCTACGGAATCGTTCCCCTCGCCCGCATGGATGTTCTTTACCAAGTCGGATTCGATCGCGATCGCATCGTTGCCGCCTTTGCTGGACACACCGCTTACGCGCTTGGCCTTGATCGCGACCGCATCATTGCTGACTGTTTTGGAGCGCCACCCGAGTACAAGATTGCCAGATTTGGTTTGCCTAGCGTGCATGCGGCCGTCACGATCCGTGCCTACGGACTCCACCCAATCAGCTTCGATACTGATGGCATCATTCCCTCCCTCTGTGCCAACCCCACGGACTTTTTTGGCGCTAATGGCAAAAGAGGCTTCATTTTGGGAGGAAATATTTCTGACGGTTTTGCCGCTAACAATGCTCAGCGCATCGGAGTCCGGGGTCTTGAACAAGGCGACAACTGTTCCGCCAAAAGATCGCTCCTGGCCGCCAAGATTTTCCAAGGCCGCCGCCATATTGGCCGCCAGTTTGTGGTATCTCTCCGCGAGAATCTTGCTCTGGGCCGCTTTGCTCCTTCTGGCTGTGGAAGATTCTAATTTTCCACGGGCATTCTCAAAGATTTCGTGCTCCTTAGTTCGATAGTCAATCTCTGCTTTTGCGAGCGAATTTAGCCTGTCCACGCCCCAGGCCGTCCCTTGATCACCCGATTCGACCCGGGCCTGAGCGCCCCTGTCGCTGGCTGAGGCATTAATCAGTGTAAGGGCGGAATTATTGACAATAGAAAGGCCGGAAAATGTGGTCATGTCTCTACTCCTAAAGCTGAATTCGTTCGCCGCAGTCTCAACCAGAGACATTTAGACATCATTACAACTAAAAGGAGATTGCGTGGAATTTTACTAACCCACGCTCCGGACTGTCACCTTTCCATGCCCCAGAACACAGAAAAGCCCCGCAAATTGCGGGGCTTTCCAGATTGTCAGAACAGAGAAATCTCTGAAGATCAGTCGCCGGTCTTCAGCGCTGCGCCCAGGATGTCGCCCAGCGATGCGCCGGAATCCGAGGAGCCATACTGTTCCACTGCTTCTTTCTCTTCCGCGATCTCGCGTGCCTTGATCGACAGACCCAGACGGCGGGTCTTGCTGTCAACGTTGGTCACGCGGACGTCGATCTTGTCACCAACCGAGAAACGCTCGGGGCGCTGATCGGCACGGTCACGAGACAGGTCGGAGCGGCGGATGAAGGACTTCATGCCTTCGTATTCCACTTCGATGCCGCCGTCTTCGATGGCGGTCACTTCGACGGTCACGATCGAGCCACGCTTCACGCCGCCCACGGCTTCAGCGAACTTGTCGCCGCCCAGGGCTTTGATCGACAGGGAGATACGCTCTTTTTCAACGTCCACTTCGGAGACAACGGCCGAAACCATGTCGCCTTTGCGGTAGTTTTGGATCGCATCTTCGCCACGCTCGTCCCAGCTGAGGTCAGAGAGGTGAACCATGCCGTCGATGTCGCCTTCGAGGCCGATGAACAGACCGAATTCGGTGATGTTCTTGACTTCGCCTTCGACTTCGGTGCCCTCGGGGTGGGTCTCAGCAAAGACTTCCCACGGGTTGCGCATGGTCTGCTTGAGGCCCAGGGACACGCGACGCTTGGCGCCGTCGATTTCCAGAACCATGACGTCGACTTCCTGCGAGGTCGAAACGATCTTGCCGGGGTGCACGTTCTTCTTGGTCCAGGACATCTCGGAGACGTGGACCAGACCTTCGACACCGGGCTCCAGCTCAACAAATGCACCGTAATCGGTGATGTTGGTGACGCGACCCTTGTGCACCGAACCCAGCGGGAACTTGGCACCAACCAGATCCCACGGATCTTCCTGCAGCTGCTTCATGCCGAGGGAGATACGGTGGGTCTCTTTGTTGATCTTGATGACCTGAACCTTGACGGTTTCGCCGATCGACAGGATCTCGGAGGGGTGGTTCACACGGCGCCATGCCATGTCGGTGACGTGCAGCAGGCCGTCAACGCCGCCGAGGTCAACAAACGCACCGTATTCGGTGATGTTCTTGACCACGCCGTCAACCGCATCGCCTTCGGACAGTTTGCCGATGACTTCTGCACGCTGTTCGGCACGCGATTCTTCCAGGATGGCACGACGGGAGACAACGATGTTGCCACGGCGACGGTCCATTTTCAGGATCTGGAAGGGCTG
This sequence comes from Phaeobacter sp. SYSU ZJ3003, assembly GCF_041300735.1. NCBI lineage: Bacteria > Pseudomonadati > Pseudomonadota > Alphaproteobacteria > Rhodobacterales > Roseobacteraceae > Phaeobacter > Phaeobacter sp. SYSU ZJ3003. The sequence goes on from NZ_PXNU01000060.1 coordinate 18,915, forward strand.
CTTCAGACCCATCAGCGGGCCGGCGTCGCGCACGGGGCGGACGTCAACTTGCGAACCGGGCAGGAAGGCCACGGCGCCACCGAGGTCGACAGTGAAGCCGCCTTTGACGCGACCGAAGATCGCGCCTTCGACGCGGGCATCGTCTGCGTATGCTTTTTCCAGGCGGTCCCAGGCTTCTTCGCGGCGCGCCATCTCGCGGGAGATGACAGCTTCGCCACGGGCGTTTTCAGCCGAGCGCAGGAAGACTTCCACTTCATCGCCAACGGCGATTTCGGGAGTTTCACCAGGATTTGCGAATTCTTTCAGATCAACGCGGCCTTCCATTTTGTAGCCGACGTCGATGATGGCCTGGCCCGCTTCGATTGCGATGACCTTGCCTTTAACAACGGACCCCTCATCGGGTGTGTCCATTTCGAAGCTTTCGTTCAGGAGGGCTTCGAATTCCTCCATCGATGTGTTCTGAGCCATGTGGTCTCGGATTTCCTTTACATATCTTATTTAGCTGGCCATGCGGTTGTCTCCGCCGGTCTGAATGGGTTGGTCGGTCTGAGATCACGCATCTGAACCGTCTGGAGCAAACAAACACAAAGGGCCGGAGGTTGCCCCGACCCTGCTCAGACTGTCCGTGGTGCGTTTTCGCATCTCTTTCGACATGGGCCGTATAAGCAGATTCCCCCTTGCTGACAAGGGGAAATGGACTCTACGGCCCTGTCATGGCAAGGGCACGGCCCGACTATGAGCGGTGGAAACAGCCGCCGCCTCCCCCGTTTCCGGTCAGCCTTGCCGGTCCTTGATCGCAGCAATGGCCGCCGCGATAGCGGCTTCGATGCTCAGATCGCTGGTGTCGATCACCACCGCATCATCCGCAGGCTTCAGCGGCGCCTCGCTGCGGTTCATGTCGCGTTCGTCCCGGGCCTTCACATCAGCCAGAACGGTGTCGTAATCGCTGTCCGATCCGTTTTCGCTCAACTCCAGGAACCGACGGCGGGCGCGCACCTCGGCGCTGGCGGTGACAAAGAGCTTCGCCTCGGCATCCGGGCAGATCACCGTGCCGATGTCGCGCCCGTCCAGCACCGCGCCTCCGGCCCGGCGGGCAAAACTGCGCTGGAAATCCACCAGGGCCTGACGGACCTCGGCGATCACAGCCACTTTCGATGCAGCCTGGGCCACCTCGGCCGTGCGCAGCCCCTCGGCCTCCAGATCGGCAGCGACCAGAGACTGCGCTGCCTCCAGCGGTTTTTCACCAGCCAGCACCCGCGCCCCGACAGCGCGGTACAACAGGCCGGTGTCCAGATGGGCAAAGCCGAAATGCGCGGCGACCGCTTTGGAAATCGTACCTTTTCCTGCCGCAGCCGGGCCGTCGATGGCGATGGTGAAACGGGTGGTCATGTTGCAAAGCGCTCCGAAATCTCAAGCGTGGGTGAACTTGGCGCCAAGCGCGGTCATCAGCGGCTCGAAGATGGGGAAGGAGGTCGCAATCGGGCCGCCGTCATCAACGGAGACCGGGTTTTGCGCCGCCATGCCCATCACCATGAAGGACATGGCGATCCGGTGATCAAGGAAACTCTCGCAGGTGCCGCCGCCGGGTACGCCTTCGGGACCAAGGCCCATCACAGCCCACCAATCGTCGCCTTCACGGACGGCAACGCCATTGGCCCGCAGCCCCCGCGCCATGGCGTCGATCCGGTCACTTTCCTTGACGCGCAGCTCTTTGACGCCCGCCATCATCGTCTCACCCCGCGCAAAGGAGGCAACGACGGAGAGCACCGGGTATTCATCGATCATCGAGGCGGCGCGTTCAGGCGGCACCTCGATCCCCTGCATGGAGGGGGAGTAGCGCGCCCGGAGATCGGCAACCGGCTCACCGCCCTCGACCCGTTCGTTTTCATAAGTGAGGTCCGCGCCCATCTCGCGCAGGGTAGTGAACAGCCCCGCGCGGGTCGGGTTGAGGCCAATACCCGGCACCAGCACGTCCGATCCGGGCGTGATCAACGCCGCGCAGACCGGGAAAGCCGCCGAGGACGGATCGCGCGGCACCGCAATCACCTGCGGTTTCAGCTCGGGCCGACCAGTGAGGGTGATGACGCGACCTTCTTCCGTCTCTTCGGTGGTAATCTCGGCGCCGAACCCTTCGAGCATCCGCTCGGTATGGTCGCGGGTGGCTTCCTTCTCGATCACCACGGTCTGCCCCGGCGCGTTGAGGCCTGCCAGCAGAACAGCCGATTTCACCTGCGCCGAGGGCACCGGCACCACATAGCGCACCGGCACCGGATCCGCCGCCCCGACGATGGTCATCGGCAGCCTCCCGCCAGAGCGGCCCACCGCCTGCGCGCCGAACAGGGCCAGCGGATCGGTAACCCGCGCCATCGGGCGTTTGTTGAGGCTGGCATCGCCGGTGAAGGTCACGGAAATCGGCGAGGTCGCCATAGTGCCCATGATCAGCCGCACGCCGGTGCCGGAATTGCCGCAATCGATCACATTGTCCGGCTCGGCAAAACCGCCGACACCGACACCAAAGACCGACCACTTTCCGCCGCCATGGTTGATGACCTCGGCCCCGAAGGCCTGCATCGCCTTGGCCGTGTCCAGAACGTCCTCGCCCTCCAAAAGTCCTGAGATCCGGGTTTCGCCCACGGCCATGGCGCCAAGGATCAGGGACCGGTGCGAAATCGACTTGTCGCCCGGCACCTTGGCCACGCCTGCCAGCGGGTCGGCACGGTGAGAGGTCATCGGGGTAGGCGTACCGTGTCCGGACATGAAGGCTTCCTTTGTCAGAGTGTCGCGAATGCTTTTGTTTCCGCTATCGGTAACGAATTGCCGTGATCCGGTCCAGCGCCGATCAGCGCAAGATCACGCCCATATCACCCCGATATCAGCCAAGGCGGCGGAAGGTCAGGTAATGCGGCGTGCGCCCCTCTCGCAGGGCCTTTTGCTCGTAACGGGTGGAAATCCAGTCGTCCCAGGGCTCGCGCCAGTCGGCAGGGCGCTTGGCCAGCCATTCAAAGCCCGCTTTTGGCACTTCTTCCAGGGTCTGGCGGACGTAATCAGGAATATCCGTCGCCACCCGGAAAATCGCGCCGGGTTTCAGGCAGCGGGCCAGCGGCTCCAAATGTTCCTGGGTCACAAAACGGCGGCGGTGATGGCGTTTCTTCGGCCAGGGATCGGGATAGAGCAGGAAGGCGCGCGAAATCGACGCTTCGGGCAGCACATCCATCAGATCGCGCGCATCGCCGGGATGCACTGCGATATTATCCGCATTTGCCTTACGGATCTTGCCTAGCAGCATGGCCACCCCGTTGATAAAGGGTTCGGCACCGATGATGCCGACTCCTGGGTTATTCTGGGCCTGATGTACCAGATGTTCGCCACCACCAAAGCCGACCTCGAGCCAGACATCGCGACCGCCAAACAGCGCCTGCAGATCCAGCGGATTGCGCTCCGGGTTTTCATCCCAGCCCACGGCCCCGGGCGACAGCGCCCCGAGGTCCTCGTCCAGATAACGTCGCTGGCTGTCCTTCAGGGTCTTGCCGCTGAAACGGCCATAGAAATTGCGCCAGGGCGCGCCGCTGGCGTGTTTGTCGGCCGCATCGGTCCGCGCCGGGTGGCTGGCAGAGCTGGTTTTCTTGTCATCAGACATCGGACGGGCCTTTTCATTGCCGGTGTTTCCACGCCCGATCTTGCGTTTCGCCATTAACAGGCGCAGGGGGGCGAATGCTGGGCGTCCATCTGCCGCAAGCCGCCCTGCGGGTCAAGAGAGCTGTCCCGGTGCTACTGATCCTGCGGCGCCTGTTCCCGCAACACTCCGGCAGCCACCAGTCGCAAGCGGGACGGGTACCATTCGGCATTGGGGCGCACCCGCATGGTTTCAATCGCAAAGGCCGGATCGACCCCGCGCGATACCAGATAGGTCAGCTGTTCGTAGATTTCCTCCTGAGTGTCCTGATAGATCCAGGAGCCGAATTCAAAAGGGGTGGCCCAGTCTTCGTCATCGCGCCATTCCCGGTAATAGCTTTGCACCGCTTCCGGCGCCCAGCTGCGCTGATGAAACCCGATCTTGGACCCCAACATCATGCGCCGCCGCTGCCCGGCCAGGAAGATATCGACACAGGCGCTGACGCATTCGCCATCGACCGAAGTATTCAGCCCATGGTCCATGACGATCCATGCGATCTCGGCCCCGGCATAGACACTGCCGCCACCACTGTTCAGCCGGATCTCGGTGACCTGCGGGTTATCTGCCAGGATGCTACGAAAGGCGTCGATGTCCTCGGGGATGATCTCGGACGCCGCGCCGGTGATGTCGGTTTCGGTGTCAAACACCAAGGCCTCGCCGTCGATACGAAATTTCTGCGGCAGGGGCTCCCTGGCCAGCAGGGGTAACGGCAATGCCAGCAGCACAAGGCAAAGTAGCGAGAATATAGGCAGGGATGAACGGTTCATATGTACATGGCTTCCTTTGCGCGAAGGGCATTCCCCGCCGGAAAAGACTAGTTCGGCCCCGGCGCGTAGCTCAAGCCCTGCGCCCTACACCAGTCGCGGATCAAAAAAAGGGGCAGGCCCCGTGGCCCGCCCCCGTTTTGCAATACACAGCCTGACCGGATCAGACGGCCTTTTTCAGCGTCTCGACCAGATCAGTGCGTTCCCAGCTGAAGCCGCCATCGGCATCGGGTTCGCGGCCAAAGTGACCATAGGCCGCGGTGCGCTGATAGATCGGCTTGTTAAGGCCCAGATGCGAGCGGATGCCGCGCGGGCTGAGATCCATCACCTGACCAATGGCTTTTTCAATCGCCTCAGGCGCGACGTCGCCGGTGCCGTGGGTGTCGGCATAGATCGACAACGGCTGGGACACGCCAATCGCATAAGACAGCTGGATGGTGCATTTGTCGGCCATGCCAGCGGCAACGACGTTCTTGGCCAGATAGCGCGCGGCATAAGCCGCCGAACGGTCAACCTTGGTCGGATCCTTGCCCGAGAAGGCGCCGCCGCCATGCGGGGCCGCACCGCCATAGGTGTCGACGATGATCTTGCGGCCGGTGAGGCCAGCATCGCCATCGGGGCCGCCGATCACGAACTTGCCGGTCGGGTTTACGTGCCAGATGGTTTCTGCGGTCAGCCAGCCCTCGGGCAGGGTCTCGCGGATATAGGGTTCCACGATCTGGCGGATATCGTCGGATGTCAGCGACTCGTCCAGATGCTGGGTCGACAGCACCAGCGAGTTGACGCCCACCGGCTTGCCGTTCTCATAGTTGATGGACAGCTGCGATTTGGCATCGGGACCCAGTGCAGGTTCGGTGCCGTTCTTGCGTACTTCGGCAAGGCGGCGCAGAATCGCGTGGCTGAACTGGATCGGCGCGGGCATCAGCGCGTCGGTTTCATTGGTGGCAAAGCCGAACATGATGCCTTGGTCGCCAGCACCTTCGTCCTTGTTCTCGGCCGAATCGACACCCTGCGCGATATGAGCGGACTGTTCATGCAGCAGGTTGGTGATTTCCACGGTCTCGTGGTGGAACTTGTCCTGCTCGTAGCCGATGTCCTTGATGCAGGCGCGGGCGATCTCGTCGATCTTGCCCATGTAATCGTGCAGTTTGTCCTGGTCGGACAGACCCACCTCGCCCCCGATCACAACGCGATTGGTTGTGGCAAAGGTCTCTGCCGCGACACGCGCTTCTGGCTCTTCCGCCAGAAAGGCGTCCAGAACGGCATCGGAAATCCGGTCACAGACCTTATCCGGGTGGCCCTCGGAAACGGATTCCGAAGTGAAAATATAGTGCTTGCGGGTCATGAAAAGTGCTCCATTTGGTTTCGCCTCGCCACGCCAGGAAGCCGTTGTGGGAGGAACCGAAACTACCTACGTGGGAAGACGGTTGTCGTCAATGCTTTTACCGGCCAGAGGTTGAGCAGCTATGAACGCGCCTGCATATTTCCGCCGCGGCGCAGCGCCGCACCTGCCAGCCCCAGCAGCAGGATCAGCACCGGCCAGTCCCCGGTGCCGCTGTAAGGGGTCGCGGGAAGCGCCGCGGGCAGGATCACATCCACATAGCCAGCCTCCCCCAAGGGCAGCGACGGGCCAAGGCGCCCATAGGGGTCAATCACGCCGGAAATACCGGTATTGGCGGCGCGCAGCATCGGCAGCCCCTGCTCTGCGGCCCGCATCCGCGCCTGCACCAGATGCTGATAGGGCCCCGAACGAGTGCCGAACCAGGCATCATTGGTGATCTGCACCAACATGTCCGGGCGATCGGGGGCGGCGTTCACATCCTGCGGGAAGACTGCCTCGTAGCAGATCAGCGGCAATGCCTTGCCGATAGGCAGATCCATCAGCCGCGCGCCGGGTCCCGCAGCATAGCCCGCACCGGCCTGAGAGGCCAATCCATGGAATCCGAACCGCGCCATCAGATCGCCAAAGGGCACGTATTCCCCGAACGGCACCAGATGTGCCTTGTCATAGATCTGCCCGGCAGAACCATCGGCGCTGATCAGAGCAGCCGAATTGAAATAGGCGCCGCCTTCTTCGCGCTGGATCCCCAGCAAGAGCGGCACGCCCGGCGCCTGCTCAAGGATCGCCTCCAGCGTATTGCCGGCATAGTTCAACAACTGCGGCACCGCGGTTTCCGGCCAGATGATCATATCAGGACGCGGGCCTTGGGCGTTAAAACCCATGGCGCGGCGCACGAAATCCCACCGCAGATCCGGGTGCCATTTCTGGTGCTGCGGCGCATTGGGCTGCACCAAGCGCACCCTGTGATCCGTCAGTTCGACCTCGGGCGGAGACGGCAGCAGCGCCACCAGAGCCACAAGCGCACCACCGGGCAGGACCGCCCGCGCGGGGCTAGAGCGCAGCAGCGCCAGCGGTAGAAACGCGGCAAGCGTCAGCACCGCCAGCCCCTGCGGGCCAATCCACGGCAGCAGCTGCGCTGCGGGCGTATCAATCCAGAACTGTCCGAAAGCGGCCCAGGGAAACCCCGTCAGAAGATAGGCGCGGGCAAATTCTGCAAGGCTCCAGAAGGCAATCAGCAGGGTGACCCGCGCCGCCCCCCTGCTCCACCGCACGGCCCCGGCAAAGGCGGCGCCCCAGAACAGCGCCAGACCACCGGCCAGAAACACAAGGGCAAAGGGCGCCATCCAGGCGTGCCGCTGCGCATCCACCTGAAAGGGTTCAACGATCCACGACAGGCCAAAAGCGAAATACCCAAGCCCAAAGGCCCAGCCCAACATGGCGCCAGACCAGGACGTCTGCGCCCGCAGGGAAAAGGCGCCAATCACCGCCAGTGCAATTGGCACGGTCCAGAGCATCTGATTGGGGGCCAGCGCCAGCGACATGAGCGCGCCAAAGCCAAAGGCCAGCGCAAGGACTGGCAAATGGGGTGCTAGCCGCCCCAACCTGCTGCGCAGACCGGAAACCTTCGTCATTCCGCAGCGTTGGGCACCAGTACCCGCAGCCGTTTGATCCGACGGGGATCGGCATCCATGATTTCGAACTCAGGCCCGTCCGGGTGCACGATCACCTCACCGCGGGCGGGCACCCGGCCCGACAGCATGAAGACCAGTCCACCCAGCGTGTCGATCTCTTCTTCGTCGACATCGTCGTGATTGGTCAGCGACTGGCCGATCTCGGCCTCAAATTCATCCAGTGGCGTGCGGGCCTGGGCGATATAGCAGCCAGATTTTTCCCGAAACCAGGTCTGATCCTCGCCGGTGTCGTGTTCGTCCTCGATCTCACCGATGACCTGCTCAATGAGGTCTTCGATGGTCACCAGACCATCAACACCGCCATATTCGTCGATCACCAGCGCCATGTGCCGACGTTCGGCCTGCATCTTGGCCAGAAGCACCCCGATGGGCATGGACGGTGGCACAAACAGCAGCGGGCGCAGCATCTCGCGCAGATTGAACGGCTCCGCCCCGCAGTTGAACCCATGGGTCAGGGCAAAATCCTTGAGGTGAGCAAAGCCAAGCGGCGTGTCCAGCGTGCCCTCGTAAACCGGGACTCGGGTAAAGCCGCTGTCGCGGAATACCTGCACCAGATCGTCGCTTTCGATTGTCACGGGGACGGCCACGATCTCGGCCGAGGGGATAGCAACGTCTTCAACCCGCATCCGGCGCAGATTGATCATGCCATGTGGCTGAACCTCGGAGACAGCGTCTTGCTGCTCTTCCTGTTCCTCCGTCGTGGCAGAGGCCGACAGGGAGCCGAAAATACGCCCCAACAGTCCGGTCTTTTCCGCGTGTTCCGTGGCCTCTATGGCCTCACTCTTCATATGCAGCGCGCCATGCGCTGCGTTAGAACTGCCTTCTATGTCGCCCATTTATCCTATCCAATATGCCCCGTTCAGGGGCTTCCATTTACCGTATATGGGTTATCGATACCCAGTTTGCCAAGTATCTCGACCTCCAGCCCCTCCATAAGTGTGGCGTCGGGGTCGCGAATGTGATCGTAACCCAAAAGATGCAACACTCCGTGAACAAGCAGATGACAGAGGTGATCTGCCAGCGGTTTGCCCGCTTCCTCAGCCTCACGGGCGCAGGTTTCATAGGCAATGGCAATGTCACCCAGCGGAATCTCGCCCGTAAAATCAGTCTCTGGCGGCAAGGGCGCGCCACCCGGCTCCTCAGCAGAGAGTTCCTCGGCTGGCCAGCTGAGCACATTGGTCGGGGTCGGCTTTTCACGGAATTCTGCGTTCAGATCCGCGATGCGCGCATCGTCGCAGGCCAGCAGGGAAATCTCGCACTCCTCGGCCTCCAGATCAAAATGCGCAAGCGCAGCGCCGATGGACCGCTCCGCCAGCGCCTCAAGCGCAACCGCATCCCAGCGGCTGTCTTCGGTGTAAATCTCTAATGTCATCTGTCGCTTTCACATATCCGCTGGGGTCCGACATCACGGACCCGGCGCAGGGCGCCGGGATCAGATTGCCGGAACATCCGCGTCATAGGCTTCGATGATCGCCGCCACCAGTGGGTGACGCACCACATCGCGGGCGGTGAAATAGTTGAAACTGATCTTGGGAATGCTGCTCAGCAAGCGCTCCGCATCCGCCAAGCCAGACGGCACGCCGCGCGGCAGGTCGACCTGGCTGCGGTCGCCAGTGATCACCATGCGCGAACCTTCGCCAAGGCGGGTCAGGAACATCTTCATCTGCATAGTCGTGGCGTTCTGCGCCTCGTCCAGCACCACAAAGGCATTCGAAAGCGTGCGCCCCCGCATAAAGGCCAGCGGCGCGATCTCGATCGTCTTCTCTTCCTTCAGCTTGGCCAGTTGTTTGCCGGGCAGGAAGTCATTCAGCGCGTCATAAAGCGGCTGCATATAGGGATCGACCTTTTCCTCCTGGGTGCCAGGCAAGAAGCCGAGCCGCTCGCCCGCCTCAACAGCAGGACGGCAGAGGATGATCTTGTCCACCTGTCCAGTGATGAACATGCTGACCCCGACCGCGACAGCCAGATAGGTCTTGCCGGTGCCGGCCGGGCCGATGCCGAATGCCAGCTCGTGTTCATATAGGGCCTGCACATAGGCCTTCTGCGCGTCGGTGCGCGGCTCCACCAGTTTCTTGCGGGTCTTGATTTCGACCTTGCCGCCACTGAACATTTCCAACTGGCCGCCCGGATCGGTCTGATCCGACGGCCCCATGCGCAATTCGCGGTCCACATCGGCGCTTTCGACGCTGCGGCCTGTTTCCAGCCGATCATAGAGCGCGGTCAGAACCGCTGCGGCCTGCTCGCGGCTTGCTTCCTCGCCCATCACCGACAGAAGATTGCCGCGGCGCAGGATCTGCACGCCCAGCTTCTGTTCGATATCAGCGATATTGCGGTCGTATTCCCCACAGAGGTCGATCAGCAGGCGATTGTCAGGAAATTCCAGCAGCACTTCATGTGCGGTGTCGGGATGGGGGTGGGACGACGACGGCGGGGCGCTGGTGACCAATCTCTATTCCTCTGGCTTGCGGTTTCCTTCAATGTGCCTCTGCCGCGCGCCCGGTGCAAGCGCAGCCCGGCAAAATTCACACGGTTGAAACAAAAATGGGCTGACACAATACGGACGGGGTCAGAACGGCAAAAGAAAACAGCCGCCCAGAGACGGGCGGCTGCGTTGTTCTCAAAACCGTTCGATGCGCTTACAGCGGGTCGCCATAGGTGGAACCGGACTTGAACGGGCCGGTTGCGACATTGCGCGGCAATTCGCTGTTACAGACCGGTTTGCCATCCGGCGTACGGCGCAGGTCGGCATAGCCTTCGACACCGTCGTCGATGATCCAGTGTTCACAGCCCTGCGGATCGACCCAGATACCGGCAGTCAGCTGCGAAAGATCGCCACTTTTGCCGTCAAAAATGTTCTGGTCGCGGGTCTTGTCGGTGACATCGGTACACGCAGCAACCGAAAGCGCAAGGCACAGAGCAGCGGCCCCTTTGAGAATGGTCATGCTGTAATCCCCCTTAGCGCACACAATAGATTTCGACGCGACGGTTCTGCGCCATATTGGCCGCGCTGGTATTGGGAACGCGCGGATCACGTTCGCCGTAGGCGCGGATATCACCAACCCGCGCACCGGCAGATCGTGCGACCTGAGCCACCGCATTGGCCCGGCGTTGCGACAGGCCGATATTGTATTCATCCGAGGCGCGGCTGTCGGTGTGACCGGCAATCACGAAATACCGTGTGCTCGGTTTTGTCTTCTGAAAGAATTCAGTCAGGCGCTTGCGGCCTGCCGCGTTGATGAAATGCTTGTCCGTGGCAAAGAACTGATCCGTCGGCATCATACCGCACAGCAGACCGGGACGACACACAGGTTTGCCGTCCGGTGTGACATGCGGTGTCATGTAACCTTCGGCGCCATCGTCCATCACCCAATGTTCGCAGCCATCCGGATCAACCCAGATGGTCGGCACATAGCGTTCCCCGACAACAGTACGTGTCTGCGTATCCTGCGCCTGAACAGACGCCCCTGCCAGACTGAATGCGACCGTGGCAGCGGCCAGCAAAGCGCCTGCTTTTCTCAACTTGAAATTCAGCACAACCAGATATCCTTCACCTAAGTCCCCCCGGGAGCATGCCACCACGAGCGTTAAGCCTCACGGTAACAGCATCAATCCATGTATATACCGCCGCTACTGCAAAAGGGGATGTCCCTGTTGATGTTGAACTTTGCTTGAAGGGTGGCGTTGCTTTCCCTGAGCCGTAGGCT
>NZ_PXNU01000061.1:0-29970 GCF_041300735.1 Phaeobacter sp. SYSU ZJ3003
AAGGCACCGAGATGGTGATGCCGGGCGACAACCTGAAGTTCGAAGTTGAACTGATCGCCCCGATCGCTATGGAAGACGGTCTGCGTTTCGCCATCCGCGAAGGCGGCCGCACCGTCGGCGCTGGCGTTGTTTCCAAAATCATCGAGTAATCAGGTCTCCTGATTGCTGATGGAAAGGGCCTCCTTCGGGAGGCCCTTTTTCTATGTGCATGAAACTGAAACGGGCGAGGGTCGCCTGAGCGATGAAACAGCTGGAGTCAGGCGGACTTGATCGGATCAGGCGCACGTCCGGCGGCCTGGTCTGCCTTGTCGGTGATCTGGTCCAGCGACGTCTCAAGGCTTTGCCTTAGAGCCTCTGCTTCGTCGTCTGTCGGTTTCTTAGGAACGGTTTCCTGCCATTCCTGACAGATCAGTACACCGCGGGAAAACGGCAGCGGCAGCATCTGCTTGTCCCAGGTGGGCAGCTTCAGGACCTTCTTTTCCGCAAAGGCCACGGTGAAGACCCGGCAGCCGGTCATGCGGGCCCAGGTGATCGGCACGCCCGAGGAAATCCTGGCAGGGCCGCGCGGCCCGTCGGCCGCGATCCCGATGGAACAGCCTTCCTTGGTGCGGCGCAGCACCTCCCGCGACAGGGCAACGTGGCGCTTGTGGCTGGACATCGGGATTGTCTCGAAACCAAGCCGCACCAGGATTTGCCCGGCCAGCCGTCCGGCCCGCGCCGCCGAGGTCAGGGCGCAGATGCGCCCCAGAGAGGTGTCGAACAGGTAGGGCGCCATGATCAGCCGTTGATGCCACAGAACAAATATGACCGGCTCTCCGCGTTTGACGCAGGCGTCCATCTCCTCGAAGCCGCTGCGTTGCCAGCGCGAGGTGCGATAAGCGAATCGGACGTAGGCGGCGAACAGCCCCTCAATGGTGCGGTTGAAGCGCGGGCTGTCTGCGATGCGTTTTCTCAGGCTCACGGCAGGGTCCTTTTGGCTCTGTCATAAAGCAGCGGATGGCCCGCTGCCACCCCACAGGGCAGGACAAGGCCTGTATGCAGGCGTGACAGCAAAGGGAGAGGAAGAGGAGAGGGACTTTCCCCGCATTTCCGGCCATTTCCCTCTTGCCTCCTGCGCGGTGGTGGCTTAGGAACTGCCGCACCGTAGGGGTATAGCTCAGTTGGTAGAGCGACGGTCTCCAAAACCGTAGGTCGCGGGTTCGAACCCTGCTGCCCCTGCCATTCAAATCTCTCAAAAAATTCTGGGCATGACGAAGAGTGGACGCTTGGTCGCTCGTTTGAGAATTTTGCTCTTAGGGGCGTTTCCCATCGGTGTGGTTTCAGCCACCTACGCTTCTCCCCTCGGTTCTTACTCATAAGGGATTTCTTCCCGCGAAATGGAAACAGCCCCGGAGGGATCCGGGGCTGCTCGGGAGAAGCGTGTCTCAGGCGGACTGGGCCATGGGCCATTCGTCCGGAGGAACCTCTCGGAGTTCCAGGATATCACCGGCCACATGCGCTGAAGAAGACACCGTGAACCCGCCCATCAGCGTTGCCAGTTTTTCGGCATCGCTGCTGAGCAAGTGGCCCGCTGCGTTGGTTTGTTCGACCATGGCCGCGTTCTGCTGGGTGACCTGATCCAGTTGGGACACCGCGATGTTGGCTTCGGACAGTCCGGTCGCCTGTTCGCTGGTGCCGTCCGCAATATTGCCAACGAGGCTGGAGATATACGAGACCCGGTCGACAATGCTCCTGAGAGCTTGCCCGGCCTGGTCAACCAGTTTGACCCCAAGCCCGACCTGTTCGGTGCTTTTGGTAATCAAAACCTTGATCTCATGGGCCGCATCGGCGGTCCGCTGGGACAGGCTGCGGACCTCAGATGCAACCACTGCGAAGCCCTTGCCGGCATCACCCGCGCGTGCAGCTTCGACCCCCGCGTTCAGCGCCAGCAGGTTGGTTTGGAAGGCGATATCGTCGATCACGCCGATGATCTGGGCAATCTGGTCAGAGCTATCCGCGATATCTTTCATCGCCTTGACTGTGTTTTCCACGACTTCACCGCTGTCGGTTGCCTCTCTCCGGGCATCCTGCGTTGTCGTGGCTGCATCCCGTGCGCCATCGGCGGCAGAGCGGACGCTGGCCGTTAATTCCTCAAGCGCGGCTGCGGTTTCTTCCAGGGTTGCAGCCTGGCTTTCCGTACGGTGCGAGAGATCGTCCGAGGCCTGGCTGATTTCGCTGGACCCATTGCGGATCGATTCCGCTACGGCGACCACATCCACCACCGTTAGGTTGAGCGTCTCGGCGGTTCTGTTGAAATCTTCCTTAAGCTGGGCATAGCCATCGGTCAGTTCCTCTTCGATCCGATAGGTCAGATCACCACGCGACAGATTCGCAAGCCCGGTGCCCACCGCGTTCACGGCTGCGGTCTGTTGGGCCTGGTTCGCCGCGCGCTCTTCCGCTGCAACGCGTTCGATTTCCTCTTTCTCGACCAATCCATCCCGGAACACTTTCAGCGCCCCGGCGATGCGGGCGATTTCGTCGCTGGCGCGGTCGAAACCCGTAACCGGGCTCATATCGCCCTGCGACAGCCGTTCGGTTGTCAGGCTGATCCGGTTGAGGGGACGCACGATCAACAGGTGATTGAGCACGAGCACGCAGGACACGAAGGCCGCGCCCATCCAGGCGAGAGTCACCAGGTTGCTTTTCACCTCAGTCGAATCCTCGGCGATATTGACCGCCCGATCCGTGATCGCGTCTTGGCTGGCGCGGCCCCTCAGCGAGGCGAGACCGGCAATTTCCAGCACCGCCTTGGCAGTGTCATCTGCCGCCTGAACCGCAGTGCCATCGGCAAGCAGTGACTGAATGCGGAAATGGGCGAGGCCAGTGTCGGGCGCGGCCATCGCGGCAAGACCGTCCAGCCCAGCAGCAAGGATGCCGTCGCCGAAGTCCCGGTATCCGGCCAGAGCCGTGGCGGCTCCGGACAACGCCTTCTGGCTGGCCTTCGCCTGCTCGACGGTGGCAGAGGTCGCGATCTTCAGGGCTTCGATCTGGAAGGCGCCCAGTTTGGCGTTGATTTCCAGCAGCGTGTTCATGAAGGCGACCTCGTTGTCCAGAAGGCTCTGGATGGTGTCGCGGTTGTTGGTGCTGGCATCCTCGGCGGCGATGGTCAGCTCAAAGACCATGTCATCCACAGCAGAGGCTAGGGCGACGTCAGCGGACTGGCGCGCTTCTAGCACTGCGTCGCGCTCGACCTGCCGAAAGGTGCCTGCGGCAGCGATTGCTGTGTTCAGCGTACTCAGGACGCTATCGAGCTCTTCCACGACGGAGAGGCCATTTTCCGATCCCTTGAGAACCTCTATCGATCCGGTGAGCCGGTCGTTCGAGGACACCGCGATATCCCGGATGATCGACACCATGGCGCTGTCCCGGGTCGTGGTTAGGGCCAGGGCTGCGCCGGACATCAGGTTGATTTCGGCACGAATTTCCAACAGGGACTGAAGCGTGGCAAACTTGTTCTCGACCAGGTCGAACATGGTCTCTTCGATCGAGGAGATCGTGTCTTCGCCATTGATCGAGATATCGAAATAGGCATTGTCTGCCGTCTCAAGCAAAACCACCTGCAGCTCGGCGGCGATGTTTTGCAATTCCTTGGTCATAGTGGCAAAGCGTTCGGAGTATTCAAAAACATTCTCGCGGGCCTCAATGGAAGTCAGCAGGGTGCCTTCGACCTGGCTGCGGGCGGTCTCGAGTTCTTCCTGGGCCTCTGGCGGCAGGGCTGTGATCGAGGTCTGCAGGCCGCTCAGAGATGTCTCGACCTCGGAGGCCGCCGACGAAAGGGCAGCGATGTTTTGCGCGATCATCACACCGATCATGGCGTCTTTGGTTTTGGACGCGGCCGCAATCAGCCCGTTGCTTTGCGCCAGCGTCGGCAAATCGTCGGAGGTCATTTCCGCGACGCTGGCCGAAACACGGTCGAACGACTGATAGATAAGATATCCTGCGCCCCCGGTCACGACTGTGAAGGTCAGCAGGATGAACGTGATTTTGCCCCGAATACTCGACAGCACGTTCAGACGGCGTAAGAGGGTGGATCCCAGTTCCCGGATCATGATGACACCTTTGCGATGAAACTTTGGTCTGCGCCTGCCCGCGTATCGGGCAGGCGCCTATCTTGCGCGGTCAGAGGTCGCGCGTTTGGAGATCAGGATCCGCCGCCCGGAACGACAGGTGCAAAACCACCATCCGCGGTGATCCGGGTCAGAAAGACGTCATCCATGCCCTGGTTGTCGTTGGCGCCAAAGACCATCTTGGCGCCGCCAAGGTCCACCGTGGACAGGCCAGACAGCGCCGCCAGGAAGCTTTCGCGGGTCAGGTCCTTGCCCGCATCCTCCAGCGCCTTGATGGCGAGACGACCGACGATGTAACCTTCGAGCGATACGAAGCCCGGCTTGGCTGCGGCGTCATAGGCTTTCAAGGCTTCGGTGTATTGTGCCACGACCGGAATGGAGCTGTCCCACGGGAAGGGGACGACCTGGCTGATGATGACGCCTTCGCCTTCATCGCCCAGCTCCTGTGCCAGGGCTTCGGATCCCACAAAGGAGATGTTCACGAAGGTCGCGTCGAGCTTCAGTTTGCGCGAGAGCTTGATGAATTCCGCCACGGGTTTGTAAGCGCCAACCATGACGACCGCGTCCGGCTTTGCCTTGCGGATGGTAAGCAGGGCCTTTTTGACGGCGGTGGTGTTGCGCGTATAGGTGCCTTCCGCAGCAAGCGTCATGCCACGCTTTTCAAGGGCGGCGGTCACGCCCGCGAGGCCAACCCGGCCAAATCCATCGTCCTGATAGAGCAGTGCGATGGATTTCATTCCCTGCTGGTCGACGAGGTATTCAATCCATGCTTCGGTTTCGGTGGCATAGGTCGCGCGCACGTTGAAGATGTTGCCGTGGCTTGCATCGCGCAGGAAGCCGGCGCCGGTGAAAGGACCAATAAATGGTACATTTGCCGCGGTCGCGATCGGTTGGGTCGCAGAAGCCGTCGGGGTGCCGACAGCGCCGATCAGCCCGATGTGGTCGTTTGCATCCACTACCGATTTGACCAGCGCCGCGGAGCGATCGGGTTCATAGCCGTCATCCATACTGTCCAGTGTCAGGGTCCGGCCATGCACGCCTCCTGCGGCGTTTGCCTCTTCGAACGCAGCGCTAATCCCCAGGCGCATACCTTGGCCAAGAGCGGCCGCCGGACCTTCAAAGGCCGCGACCTGGGCAAAAGAGACATTGTTCGCGGTTACCCCCTGATCTGCCTGCGCAATAAATGGAAAGGCTGCAAAAGTGGCGGCTGCAAGCATTGTTTTTCTGAGTGACATTTGGGAACTCCGTTATTTCTGGTGAGGGTTCTCGGTAATTAATGCGCTCGGGACTCTTAATGCTTTCGCAAAGGCGTGAAGTTTGAGGTGAGAAAATTATATTACAATTTTAATCATCTTTGAGGCGGGAGTTCGTGCGGATATCCCGTTTAAAGTGTGCTGCGAGTGTTTTTTAAGGCGCTGAATTTAAGGAAAAAAAGTCTAATAGGGTTCTTTGGTGTCGTGGGGCGAACTAGTGTTTGTTTCCCAGTAGATCAGAGTGCGATTGATTTTGGGCTCACCGTATTCGATCGCCTGTCTGATCTATTCGGCAAAGCCTTCTGTTCGTGTAAAGCAAAAAGTGTTTCGCGGGCGAGCAGGTAACTTTCCACTTTTATTTAGGTCTTTGAGTACACCTACTGGCCGTTTCTAAATCTTTTCCGAACCAAGTGGGGGCAAATAGGGTAGGCTCAATAACGTGGATTCACAATTTCGTGTAATGTTTTTTTGAAGGCCGATTCCTACATACAGATTTTGGATCACGTTTTTGAGAGCCCCTACATCGCGAGGCGAAACATCGGGGGCTTTCGATAGGTTTCAGCACAAAAGAGATCCTGTACGGGGCTGAGGTTGCGGGGCAACAGAATCAGTTGCTTCCCTGCATGACCTTATCCCGGCAGGCTGAGGCTATTGGTCAGATAGGCTGATGCAGTCAGAATGAGGAGGATCACAAAAGCCTCTACGATGCTTGAGCAGGGCAGATGGTGCACCGCGTTGCGATCGCCGCGCTGCATGGCCGGAATGAAATGCAATTTGTTTGCTGCTGCGGGGGGCGAACGACCTGCGACCAGGGCCTGCTTGCAAACAAGCGCCAAGCCATAGGGGGTGGAGAAAAGGGCGGCCAGACCTCCCAGCAGGAGCCAGGCCATGATGTGGCCAGCCAGGATCAGGCCGGGCACAACGAGCCTCGCAGTCTGCCCGAACCGGTGGCTAAGCTGTGCTGAGGTTTCGAAAGATCCGGAGACCACGTCGGGTGCCACAGCGGCGCAAGAATGCCGACCCAGAATGCGGCGCGGGTCAGTTGCAGGACCAACAGCGGACGCAACCAGATCTACCCAATCTCCGGCACATGGCCAATTTGGGCCAGGGACCACAAGGTCATTGTGCCGCCGCCCAGTTAAACCCAGGGCTCAATGCGGGGTATGAGGGCACCTGCTAGCAGGGGGCGATGCCGCCAGAGATCCGGTAGATCAGTGCATTACCCACAGGCGTCTGCCACAACAACCGGACCATTTCCGGGTCGGTCATTCCGGCATGTCACCCGTCAGGGCTACTCCACACAGGGAAAAGCAAGAAAGCGCGCCCATAAGGCCAAGGCAGGCCAGCAGGGCGGTTTGGCGCGTTTTTAAAACGTGGTCAGGCGTTCGACGGGCGCTCCGGATTGTTGGGGGAGTGATGGGGTTTTCTATGGGAGGGGCTGTCAGGCCTCATCCCATTTTGATCGTTTCGAGCGTCGCGCCGTGGTCGTAGGACGGTAGTACAACGGCATGACAGGAGAACGGGAAGCGTGGATCAAGCGCGGTGTCTCCTGAGGCCGGTTCCTAAGTCGTTGGGAGTGTGGATGGCTGAGGCATGGTCTGCCTCAGCGGGGTGGGTGGCAGATGGTGTGTGCCCGTAGCAATGCCTGCCCGGACAGCTCGCCATGTGCGTATGCATAGTGCCCTTCTACTCAGCAGTAAGACCGCAACTTGCAGTGCTGAAAGCATGGACATGCGGACACATGAGAATTCGTTGCGGCTGCGCGCAACATCGCAGGTGCTGGGCCGAAGCGCAGCGTGGATCGGCAGCACTACAAAGGCCGCAGTGGATAACCTCTGCGGCCTATTGAAACTCTAGCAGGTTCCGGATGGCTTATCAGGCCGCTGCACTGGCCCGCGCTTCGCTCGACAAGGTTTTGTGTTGCCGGTGGCTTGGGATGTCGACATGTGCCGGGGGCAGTCCCTGCAAGTGACGGTCAAAGATCATGTTGAAACCTTGCTCCAGATCACGGGCAAAGCTGTCCGTGTCAAAGAGAGGCGATTTCCGACGTTTGCTCATCAGCTTGCCGCGCAGCGCGACCAGGGCTTCCGTATCATTGGCCAGGGTCAGAGCTTTTTCTTCGTACTCGGCTTCGTCCTTGGCGATGAGCTCCGGCAATCCGACTGCATTGACCAAGCTGGCTCCGACGCGGGCGGCGAATTGGCGTCCGGGCATAGTCAGCACCGGCAACCCAGCCCATAGCGCATCGCTCGCGGTGGTGTGGGCGTTGACGGCAAATGTGTCGAGGAACAGGTCTGCGGCGCGATGTCGGGCCAAGTGTTCGGCGTGCGGCATGCGGGGGGCAAAGATCAACCGGTCCGGATCGACCCCGCGTGCCTGTGCTTCGCGGCGCAGGTTTTGCTTCGAGGTTTCCCCACTGTCCAGTAGCCACAGGACGCTGCCCTCTGACTGATTTAGCAGCCGCATCCAGATCTCGAATTCCCGGGGTGTGATTTTGTAGCTGTTGTTGAAACAGCAGAAGACGGTGCCAGTGTCAGGAAGTCCGCACTCACGCCGGGTGTACTGTTTGCCGGAAATCTCGCGATCCTGATCGTTCACCTGATAGCTGTTCGGCATCCGGATCAGATGCTCTTCGAAGAAACGCTCGCTGCCGG
This sequence comes from Phaeobacter sp. SYSU ZJ3003, assembly GCF_041300735.1. Lineage (NCBI taxonomy): Bacteria > Pseudomonadati > Pseudomonadota > Alphaproteobacteria > Rhodobacterales > Roseobacteraceae > Phaeobacter > Phaeobacter sp. SYSU ZJ3003. Next base: position 8,014 of record NZ_PXNU01000061.1, read on the forward strand.
GGGGGCAGGTAATTGCATCACCAATGAAGTAGTCAAATGCGGTGGTCCCCATGGTGCCGGGATAGCCAAGATAGGACACATGAAGCGGTGCGAGGCGGTTGCCGAACAGCTCGGTTCGGGTGTCTCCGGTGAAGCCTTTCAGGTCAACTGCAATATCCAGTCCATCTGACTGGACAATATCCAGGAGTTGGCTGTCCGGTAGGCCCGCGACATTGCGGAATTGCGCAACATTACGGGCCACGCGCTCCTGTTCACTGTCGGCAGGGGCGGCGCCATAGGAATAGACGCTGATATGGAACTGGGTGCTGTCATGACGTGAGAACAAGCCGCCCATGAGGTGCATGGTCGCGTGACTGTGAAAATCGGAGGAGAAATAGCCAATACGCAGCTTTTGGGGGCGTTGTGCAACTCGCGCCGGTGTCGCTGCAGGCCGACTACCAAACCGCTCGTTAGCATAGGCCTGGGTGCGCAGGCGCAACAAATCCGGGTTGTCCTCAAGGGTCATCATAATGAAGGGTGTGCAAGAGGTTCCCTGCAATCCTAGATGACGCCGATGTTCGTTGTATTCAGTGACCCAGTTCCAGTCGTTCAGTTGTGCCATCATGTGCAGTTTCTGGACGCGGGCACGGTCGTTCCCGGGGTTTGTTTGCAACACGGCCTCGAAATTGCGGATGGCCTCATGCTGATTGCCCGCAGCCAATTCCATTTGACCCAGATTGAAGCGTGCTTCGGTCAAATCGGGGTTCAGCGTGGCGGCTTTTTCGAACAGGGTCTTGGCCTTGGCCAGATCCCCGAGGCGGCGCAGAGTGTTGGCGTGGTTGTAGATCAGGCTCGGATTATTCGGGGCCAGTGAGGAAGCACGTTCAAGCAGTTGCGCGGCTTCACCTTGCTGCCCCTGGCCTGCCAGCAGATTGGCCAGATTGTTCAAGGCGACAATGTGATCGGAATCGAGCGACAGGGCTTTTTTGTAGAGGGCAATCGCATCACTCGTGCGGCCCATTCTCGCGCAGACGTCGCCCATTGCCGAATAGGTGCCCGGCGCACGCGGATTCAGCTCGCACGCCTTGTTGAGGCAGGTAGCGGCTTCATCCAGATTGCCGGAGTGGAGGTGGCATTGACCCAGTGTATCCCAAAGAAAGTGAGACTTGCGGTAAGTATTCAGGAGGGTCGCACAGACAGAGGCCGTTTGTGGGTAGTGACCTGCTGCGAAACTGGCCGACAGTTTTTCTTTTGCGTCGGTCGGGAGTTCCTGTTCATGCTGCATCCGCTGCTGCAGGGCTTCCAGAGCCTTGCGTGCCCGCGCATTTTTGGGAAACCGGTTCAGAATATCGGTGTAGACGAGCGCTGCGTCATCCAGCTTTGCGTCGCGTTCAAGGCGCTGAGCCTCGTTCATAGAAGTTGCGATGGTCATGGCATCCTGTCTCAATTGCACGCTATGGTCAGCCTCTGCACCTTCTGGTGGCTTACGGGGCGTTGGTCCCGACCATGAAGGAAGAGCATTAATATCGGATTGATCTTGTTCGCGACCGCAGCAGGTAAAAGAGACGCAGCCGATTTGGTCCGTTTTGATTCCTGCTTGCGGCGTTGACTGAAGGCGTTGCGTGCTTCCGGGCTTGAATTCAGCGCTCGCAACGGCTAAATCCCGGCGAACCTGCTAGCAGAGAGACCAAGCCACATGGCCACCACAAATCCCGTTCAGTTCATCCAGCAAGTTCGCGCTGAAGTTGGCAAAGTCGTATGGCCGACCCGCCGCGAAGTGCTGCTGACCACCGTGATGGTCTTTGTCATGGCGGCTTTGACGGCTGTGTTCTTTGCTCTGGTCGACCTGCTGATCCGCACCGGTCTGACCGGCATCCTGGGCATGTTCGGCTGACAGCCGCAGGGTGATTCCGGAGCAGGGGTTTCCTTGCATGGAAATACCTCCCTACCTCTTGATCTTGATCCCTTTGGACGGTAGGTGAGCCAGTAACTCTGGCATGGGCGTGCGGCGAATCGTGTTGCGCGCCGATTTTTGTTAGGGCACAGCCAAAGGGTCAGTCCCGAGGCTGATAGCGAATTTAAGTGAAGGCGGCGCAGCGCGCCCGGCAAAACAAGGACGATCAGGCTCATGGCGAAACGGTGGTATTCGGTCAGCGTTCTTTCGAACTTCGAAAAGAAAATCGCAGAGCAGATCCGCGCCTCGGTTGCCGAAAATGGTCTTGAGGACGAAATCGACGAAGTTCTGGTCCCCACAGAAGAGGTGATCGAGGTTCGTCGAGGCAAGAAAGTCTCGACCGAGCGCCGTTTCATGCCGGGCTATGTGCTGGTGCACATGGAAATGTCCGATCAGGGCTATCACCTGATCAACTCGATCAACCGCGTGACCGGTTTCCTTGGTCCGCAGGGTCGTCCGATGCCCATGCGCGACGCCGAGGTGAACGGTATCCTGAACCGCGTTCAGGAAGGCGAAGAAGCACCGCGTACCCTGATCTCCTTTGAGATCGGTGAGCGGGTCAAGGTCAACGACGGCCCGTTCGAGGATTTCGACGGCACTGTCGAAGGGGTCGACGACGAGCATCAGAAGCTCAAGGTCACCGTATCGATCTTTGGCCGGGAAACCCCGGTCGAACTGGATTTCACACAGGTCACCAAACAGGCCTGATGTGATTTTGGCGCGCCGTTTGTGCGGTGCGCGTACATCGTGGGAGGCGAGGGGGCCGCGGCACCCGGACCAGACCACACAACAGTAAGGCCCGAAGGACGCGTCCCGAGGGTGTTGGAAAAGGAGAAACCAGATGGCCAAGAAGCTTGCTGGTACAATGAAACTGCAGGTTCCTGCAGGTCAAGCGAACCCCTCCCCGCCGGTTGGTCCGGCTCTGGGTCAGCGCGGCATCAACATCATGGAATTCTGCAAGGCGTTCAACGCCAAGACCGCAGACATGGAGCCCGGCGCGCCGTGCCCGACCGTGATCACCTACTATCAGGACAAGTCCTTCACCATGGACATCAAGACGCCGCCCGCGTCTTACTACCTGAAGAAGGCTGCCAAGGTGAAATCCGGTGCCAAGACCCCGAGCCGTGAAACCGTTGGTACGGTGACCGCTGCTCAGGTGAAGGAAATCGCCGAAGCGAAAATGAAAGATCTGAGCGCCAACGATATCGAAGCGGCGATGCAGATCATCCTGGGCTCCGCCCGCTCCATGGGCATCGAGGTGAAGTAAGATGGCAAAGCTCGGTAAACGTACCCGCGCAGCGCGCGAAGCCTTCGCTGGCAAAGAGAACCTGACCATCGAAGAAGCTGTTGCCCTGGTGAAGGCCAACGCCACTTCGAAATTCGACGAAACCATCGAGATCGCCGTGAACCTGGGTGTCGACACCCGTCACGCCGACCAGATGGTTCGTGGTGTGATCGGCCTGCCCAACGGCACCGGCAAATCCATGCGCGTTGCTGTTTTTGCACGTGGCGCCAAGGCGGACGAAGCCAAGGAAGCTGGTGCGGACATCGTTGGCGCCGAAGACCTGATGGAAACCATCCAGGGCGGCACCATCGAATTTGATCGCTGCATCGCAACCCCGGACATGATGCCTGTCGTCGGCCGTCTGGGTAAGATCCTCGGCCCGCGCAACCTGATGCCGAACCCCAAGGTTGGCACCGTGACCATGGACGTGAAAGCGGCCGTGGAAGCAGCCAAAGGCGGTGAAGTTCAGTTCAAGGCGGAAAAAGGCGGCGTTGTGCACGCAGGTGTCGGCAAAGCCTCCTTCGACGAAGCCAAGCTGGCCGAAAACGTCCGCGCCTTTGTTTCGGCTGTTGCCAAGGCAAAGCCGTCGGGTGCCAAGGGCGCTTACATGAAGAAGATCGCGCTGTCTTCGACCATGGGCCCGGGCGTCACCGTCGACGTGGAAAAAGCTGTCAGCGAATAAGCTGGCATGATAAATGTCGAAGGGCGGTGCCGCTGGCGCCGCCCTTTTTTTGTTTGGTGGGCCGTTTCGTAGAGGAGCAGCGGATGGCAGAGGGGAGCAATGCCTGGCATCTGATCGCGGTGGTCAATGAGCCGCTGGAGGAGACTTTGCGTTTTGCCAGCTGGTATCTTGACCTTGGCGCGCGCAGTCTGATCCTGCTGTTCGACAATCCCGATGATCCGGCCATCCCTGTACTTTCCCCACATCCAGCCATCACCTGCATTCCCTGCACAACCGGGTTCTGGCGCAGCATCGGCATTGCCGCGCGCGCCCGGTTTCCCAAGCGACAGATCCGGGCGCTGACCTGGGCCTATCGCCAGATCGCCTCTGGGTGGGTGCTGTCCGTCGATGCGGATGAGTTTCTATTCGCGAACGGCGGGGCTGGTGATATCCGCGCAGCGCTGGCCGGGCAGGGGTCAGAGACACAGGCGCTACGGATTGAAACCGCCGAAGTGGTGCCGACGCTTGAACGGTCTGAGAAAACCGTGTTCCGCACCCCGATGCCACGAGCGGTCCGGCGTGATGTCTATGGAGAGGATGTGCCGCTGTTTGGGCCGCGCCGGATGGGGCTTGTCGGCCACCCGCAGGGGAAATCCTTTATCCGGGCTGGGCTGCAGGGTATCTATCTGCGCCAGCATTGGGCGCATGACGCCGAGGGTCAGCGCTTGCCTGAAGTCGTATTGGGGGCCGCTAGCGGGCTTTACCTGCTGCATTACCTGGCCCCGGAGTATGAGGGCTGGCGCCGCAAGATGGCCTGGCGTCTGGCGTCCAGCGGCTTCACCAAATACGTCGGAGATTGCATCCGGGAAATTGAGGCAGCAGGGCACGCCGAGGCGGCGCGAGAGGCTGCGCTTTTGGCCCTTTACAACCGGTTGCACCGGGTCCGTCCCGAAGTGCTGGCGCGCATGCGGGCCCATGGTGTATGTTTAGAAGCAGAGGTGGATACGGCCGCGCCGCTGGCGCGAATGCTGGATCTCTCCGTGCTGACCCTGCCAGGGCGATCGGCGGCCTGAGTGCGAACTGCTCTGTGGGTCAAATTTCCGCTTGGAAATCACGTCTCAACGCTTTAACTACGGCCTTGAGGTAAAGCGTGCGATTCGTCGTGCGCTTTATTTCATTTCGTCCAAGATGGTGGGTGGCCTCTCGATCGGGCCTTAATTTCCCTCCTGAGACGGGAAAGACCAATAGATCGAGGGTTTCTATACCCTCGGGCGACTTTGGCTAACCCCGTATTGCGGACTTGAACGCCGGGCCATCTGGTTCGGCACATCAAAGAGCCGGGGAGCGTAAGCCCCCCAAAACCTGGAGAGAACTGTGGATAGAGCCCAGAAAGAGAAATTGGTCGAGGAACTCGGCCAGATCTTCGAAAGCTCTGGCGTGGTGGTCGTAGCCCACTACACCGGTCTGACAGTTGCCGAGATGCAGGACCTTCGCGCACGTGCTCGTGACGCGGGCGGTGCCGTGCGTGTTGCCAAAAACAGGCTCGCCAAAATCGCCCTCGAGGGTAAGCCGTGTGAAAGCATGTCTGACCTGCTGACAGGGATGACCGTACTGACCTATTCCGAGGACCCCGTGGCAGCAGCCAAGGTGGCCGAGGACTTCGCCAAGGATAACAAGAAGTTTGAGATCCTCGGCGGCGCAATGGGTGAGAACGCTCTGGACCGTGCCGGTGTCGAAGCCGTGTCGAAAATGCCGTCCCGCGAGGAGCTTATTGCTACCATCGCAGGCATGCTTGGCGCACCCGCTTCCAACATCGCTGGCGCAGTTGGCGCACCTGCAAGCAACATCGCAAGCATCCTTTCGACCATCGAAGAGAAGGCGGAAGCTGCGTAAGCGGTTGGCACTGAATGACCGGCGTGGAGCAAATGTTCATACGCTGGAAACACATACTTACAAACGGAAAGAGCTGATAAAATGGCTGATCTGAAGAAACTGGCAGAAGAGATCGTTGGTCTGACCCTGCTTGAAGCACAAGAACTGAAAACCATCCTCAAAGACGAGTATGGCATCGAGCCCGCAGCTGGCGGCGCTGTGATGGTTGCAGCTGGTGGCGACGCCGGTGGCGCAGCTGAAGAAGAGAAAACCGAATTCGACGTCGTTCTGAAGAACGCCGGCGCTTCGAAAATCAACGTGATCAAAGAAGTTCGCGCGATCACCGGCCTGGGCCTGAAAGAAGCCAAGGAACTGGTTGAAGCCGGCGGCAAGATCAAAGAAGGCATCGACAAAGCCGAAGCCGAAGACATCAAAGGCAAGCTGGAAGCAGCTGGCGCCGAAGTCGAAGTGGCCTAAGCCACCTTTGGCGGGACATAAGGGCAGCGGTTTCCCTGCGAAATCTTGCTCTGCGCTCCCTTAGAATTTGGCTGGATCCGGGGAAACCCGGGTCCAGCCGAACCTGTCTCAGAAAGGGACCTTTTGATTGGGTCTCTTTCTTAGGCGCGGTTCACAGGATCGGGAGGCAGCCATTCGGGACGGCGGCCATGAATTGATCCGAACGCTCTATCTCGTATGGGCAAGATGCCGAAGCCCGGCGGCATCCTTGTCCGGTGAGAAATTCGAAAGGTGACATCTGACATGGCTCAAACGTTCCTTGGCCAGAAACGTCTTCGCAAATATTATGGCAAGATCCGCGAAGTGCTGGATATGCCGAACCTCATTGAGGTTCAAAAATCTTCCTACGATCTTTTCCTTCGCTCGGGTGACGCCGAAGCACCGCTGGACGGCGAAGGTATCAACGGTGTTTTTCAATCTGTCTTCCCGATCAAGGATTTCAATGAAAACTCCGTTCTCGAGTTCGTGAAATACGCGCTGGAAAAACCGAAATACGACGTCGAAGAGTGCATGCAACGCGACATGACCTACTCGGCGCCGCTGAAGGTCACCCTGCGTCTGATCGTGTTCGATGTCGACGAAGACACCGGCGCCCGTTCGGTCAAGGACATCAAAGAGCAAGACGTCTTCATGGGCGATATGCCCCTGATGACGCCGAACGGTACCTTTGTCGTCAACGGCACCGAGCGTGTGATCGTCAGCCAGATGCACCGTTCGCCGGGTGTGTTCTTTGACCACGACAAGGGCAAGACGCACTCGTCGGGTAAACTGCTGTTCGCCTGCCGCATCATCCCGTATCGCGGCTCCTGGCTCGATTTCGAATTCGACGCCAAAGATATCGTCTTTGCCCGGATCGACCGTCGCCGCAAGCTGCCTGTGACCACCCTGCTGTACGCTCTGGGGCTGGACCAGGAAGGCATCATGGATGCCTATTACGATACCGTCACCTTCAAGCTGGACAAAAGCCGCGGCTGGGTCACGCCGTTCTTCCCCGAGCGCGTCCGTGGTACCCGTCCGACCTATGACCTGGTCGACGCTGCAACCGGCGAAATCATCTGCGAAGCGGGCAAGAAAGTCACACCGCGCGCCGTGAAGAAGATGATCGACGAGGGTTCGATCACCGAACTTCTGGTGCCCTTCGAGCAGATCGTCGGCAAATTCGTTGCCAAGGATCTGATCAACGAAGAAAACGGCGCCATCTATGTGGAAGCCGGTGACGAGCTGACGCTGGAATACGACAAGGACGGCGAGATCATCGGCGGCACCGTCAAGGAACTGTTGGACGCGGGCGTCACCGAGATTCCGGTTCTGGACATCGATAACGTCAACGTCGGCCCCTACATGCGCAACACCATGGCGATGGATAAGAACATGGGCCGCGACACCGCGCTCATGGATATCTATCGCGTGATGCGTCCGGGCGAGCCGCCCACCGTCGAAGCGGCTTCGGCTCTGTTCGACACCCTGTTCTTTGACTCCGAGCGTTACGATCTCTCCGCGGTTGGCCGTGTGAAGATGAACATGCGCCTGGCACTGGACGCCGAAGACACCCAGCGGACCCTGCGCAAGGAAGACATCGTCTCCTGCATCAAGGCTCTGGTGGAGCTGCGCGACGGCAAGGGCGACATCGACGACATCGACCACCTTGGCAACCGTCGTGTCCGTTCCGTTGGCGAACTGATGGAAAACCAGTACCGCGTCGGCCTGCTGCGCATGGAGCGCGCGATCAAGGAACGTATGTCCTCGGTCGAGATCGACACGGTAATGCCGCAGGATCTGATCAACGCGAAACCGGCGGCTGCGGCTGTTCGCGAATTCTTCGGCTCCTCGCAGCTGTCGCAGTTCATGGACCAGACCAACCCACTGTCGGAAGTCACCCACAAACGCCGCCTCTCGGCGCTTGGCCCGGGCGGTCTGACCCGCGAGCGCGCAGGCTTTGAGGTTCGCGACGTTCACCCGACCCACTATGGCCGGATGTGCCCGATTGAAACGCCGGAAGGCCCGAACATCGGTCTGATCAACTCGCTGGCGACCTTTGCCCGCGTGAACAAGTATGGCTTCATCGAAACACCTTACCGCGTCGTCAAGGACGCCAAGGTCACCGACGAAGTGCACTACATGTCCGCGACCGAGGAAATGCGTCACACCGTGGCGCAGGCCAACGCGACCCTGGATGATGAAGGCAAGTTCCAGAACGATCTGGTTTCGACCCGTCAGTCCGGCGACTACACGCTGGCGCCGCGCGAAAACGTTGACCTGATCGACGTTTCGCCCAAGCAGCTGGTCTCGGTTGCGGCCTCGTTGATCCCGTTCCTTGAAAACGACGACGCCAACCGCGCTCTGATGGGCTCGAACATGCAACGTCAGGCGGTTCCGCTGCTGCGCGCCGAGGCGCCGCTGGTCGGTACCGGTATCGAGGAAATCGTGGCCCGCGACTCGGGCGCTGCGATCATGGCGAAACGTGGCGGTATCATCGACCAGATCGATGCCCAGCGTATCGTGATCCGCGCCACTTCCGATCTGGAGCTGGGCGATGCGGGCGTTGACATCTACCGTATGCGCAAGTTCCAGCGTTCCAACCAGAACACCTGCATCAACCAGCGTCCTCTGGTGAAAGTGGGTCAGGAAGTGCGCAAGGGCGAAGTTATCGCCGATGGTCCGTCGACCGATATGGGCGAACTGGCCCTCGGTAAAAACGTCGTCGTCGCCTTCATGCCCTGGAACGGCTACAACTACGAAGACTCCATCCTGATCTCCGAGCGTATCGCACGTGACGACGTCTTCACCTCGATCCACATCGAGGAATTCGAAGTCGCCGCCCGTGACACCAAGCTGGGTCCGGAAGAGATCACCCGCGACATCCCGAACGTCGGTGAAGAAGCGCTGCGCAACCTCGACGAGGCTGGCATCGTTTACATCGGTGCGGATGTTGAGCCGGGCGACATTCTGGTCGGTAAGATCACGCCGAAGGGCGAAAGCCCGATGACGCCGGAAGAAAAGCTTCTGCGCGCCATCTTCGGTGAGAAAGCCTCGGACGTCCGCGATACCTCGCTGCGTGTGAAGCCGGGTGACTACGGTACCGTGGTCGAAGTCCGCGTCTTCAACCGTCACGGTGTCGAAAAAGACGAACGTGCGCTGCAGATCGAGCGTGAGGAAGTCGAACGTCTCGCCCGTGACCGCGACGACGAGATGGCGATCCTGGATCGCAACATCTATGCCCGTCTGAAGGACATGCTGGTTGGCAAAACCGCTGTCAAAGGCCCGAAAGGCATCAAGGCAGGCTCGGAAATCACCGAGGATCTGCTGGCCTCCCTCAGCCGCGGTCAGTGGTGGATGCTCGCCCTTGAGGACGAGAAAGACGCCCAGATCGTCGAGGCCCTGAACGAGCAGTACGAAGTGCAAAAGCGCGCTCTGGATGCCCGTTTCGAAGACAAGGTCGAGAAGGTCCGCCGCGGCGACGACCTGCCGCCGGGTGTGATGAAGATGGTCAAGGTCTTCATCGCTGTGAAGCGTAAGCTGCAGCCGGGCGACAAGATGGCCGGCCGTCACGGCAACAAAGGTGTGATTTCGAAAGTGGTTCCGATGGAGGACATGCCGTTCCTCGCGGATGGTACCCCGGTCGATTTCTGTCTGAACCCGCTGGGTGTTCCGTCGCGTATGAACGTCGGTCAGATCCTTGAAACCCACATGGGTTGGGCCGCACGCGGTCTCGGCATCAAGGTGGACGAGGCGCTGCAGGAATACCGTCGTTCCGGCGATCTGACTCCGGTGCGCGATGCGATGCATCACGCATATGGTCAGGACGTCTATGACGAAGGCATTGCGGATATGTCCGAAGCCGACCTGATCGACGCGGCCAACAATGTTGCCCGTGGTGTGCCGATCGCGACGCCGGTCTTCGACGGTGCCAAAGAGGATGACGTCAATGACGCGCTGGTCCGCGCGGGCTTTGACAAATCCGGTCAGTCGATCCTGTTTGACGGCCGCACCGGTGAGCAGTTTGCCCGCCCGGTCACCGTCGGCATCAAGTATCTGCTGAAACTGCACCACCTGGTCGACGACAAGATCCACGCGCGTTCGACCGGTCCGTACTCGCTCGTCACGCAGCAGCCGCTGGGTGGTAAGGCGCAGTTCGGTGGTCAGCGCTTCGGGGAGATGGAGGTCTGGGCTCTGGAAGCTTACGGCGCCGCCTACACCCTGCAGGAGATGCTCACCGTGAAATCGGATGACGTCGCAGGCCGGACCAAGGTCTATGAAAGCATCGTCAAGGGCGAAGACAACTTCGAGGCGGGCGTACCGGAATCGTTCAACGTTCTGGTCAAAGAAGTCCGTGGTCTCGGCCTGAATATGGAACTCCTGGATGCGGAGGTTGAGGAGTAAGGGCGCTTGCCCTTCTCCCGTCCCCCCTTCCGCAAGATTTGAGGTATCAAAATGAACCAGGAAATCACCAATAACCCGTTCAACCCGCTGACCCCGCCGAAGGTTTTCGACGAGATCAAGGTGTCGCTGGCATCGCCGGAGCGGATCCTGTCGTGGTCCTATGGCGAAATCAAAAAGCCCGAGACCATCAACTACCGGACCTTCAAGCCCGAGCGTGACGGTCTGTTCTGCGCCCGTATCTTTGGTCCGATCAAAGACTACGAATGCCTCTGCGGCAAATATAAGCGGATGAAATATCGCGGCGTTGTCTGCGAAAAATGCGGTGTGGAAGTCACCCTGCAAAAGGTCCGCCGCGAGCGTATGGGCCATATCGAACTGGCCTCGCCGGTTGCGCACATCTGGTTCCTGAAGTCGCTGCCTTCGCGCATCGGCCTGATGCTGGACATGACCCTGCGCGATCTGGAACGCGTGCTGTACTTTGAAAACTACGTTGTCATCGAGCCGGGTCTGACCGACCTCACCTACGGCCAGATGATGACAGAAGAAGAGTACATGGACGCCCAGGACCAGTACGGCATGGACGCCTTCACCGCCAATATCGGCGCCGAAGCGATCCGTGAAATGCTGGCCGCGATCGATCTGGAAGCCGAAGCCGAGCAGCTGCGCGCCGAACTGGCCGAAGCCACCGGCGAACTGAAGCCCAAGAAGATCATCAAGCGTCTGAAAGTGGTCGAATCCTTCCTCGAGTCGGGCAACCGTCCCGAGTGGATGATCATGACCGTGATCCCGGTCATCCCGCCGGAACTGCGTCCGCTGGTTCCGCTGGATGGCGGTCGTTTCGCGACCTCCGACCTTAACGACCTTTACCGTCGTGTGATCAACCGGAACAACCGTCTGAAGCGTCTGATCGAACTGCGTGCGCCTGACATCATCGTCCGCAACGAAAAGCGGATGCTGCAGGAATCCGTTGACGCCCTGTTTGACAACGGCCGCCGTGGCCGCGTCATCACCGGCGCCAACAAGCGCCCGCTGAAGTCGCTGTCGGACATGCTGAAAGGTAAGCAGGGTCGCTTCCGTCAGAACCTTCTGGGTAAGCGCGTCGACTTCTCCGGCCGTTCGGTCATTGTGACAGGTCCCGAGCTGAAGCTGCATCAGTGTGGTCTACCCAAGAAGATGGCGCTCGAACTCTTCAAGCCCTTCATCTACTCGCGTCTGGAGGCCAAAGGTCTGTCCTCCACCGTGAAGCAGGCGAAGAAGCTGGTGGAAAAAGAACGCCCCGAAGTCTGGGATATCCTCGACGAGGTGATCCGCGAGCACCCGGTGATGCTGAACCGCGCACCGACGCTGCACCGTCTTGGTATTCAAGCCTTCGAACCCACGCTGATCGAAGGTAAGGCTATCCAGCTGCACCCGCTGGTCTGCTCGGCGTTCAACGCGGACTTCGACGGTGACCAGATGGCCGTGCACGTGCCGCTGAGCCTTGAGGCCCAGCTGGAAGCGCGCGTCCTGATGATGTCCACCAACAACGTTCTGTCGCCCGCAAACGGCGCGCCGATCATCGTTCCCTCGCAGGATATGATCTTGGGTCTCTACTATGTGACCCTGGAACGCGAAGGCATGGTGGGCGAAGGCAAGGTCTTTGGGACCATCGACGAAGTTCAGCACGCTCTGGACGCCGGCGAAGTGCACCTGCACACCAAGATCACCGCGCGGATCACCCAGATCGACGAAGAAGGCAACGAGGTTCTCAAGCGTTTTGAGACCACCCCGGGCCGTGTTCGTCTGGGCGCACTGTTGCCGAAGAACGCCAAGGCGCCGTTTGAACTGGTCAACCGTCTTCTGCGGAAGAAAGAAGTGCAGCAGGTCATCGACACCGTCTACCGTTACTGCGGTCAGAAAGAGTCCGTGATCTTCTGTGACCAGATCATGACCATGGGCTTCCGCGAAGCGTTCAAGGCAGGCATTTCGTTCGGCAAGGACGACATGGTGATCCCGGACGGCAAGTGGACCATCGTCGACGAGACACGCGAGCAGGTGAAAGATTTCGAACAGCAGTACATGGACGGCCTGATCACTCAGGGCGAAAAGTACAACAAGGTTGTCGATGCCTGGTCGAAGTGTAACGACAAGGTCACCGAGGCGATGATGAGCACCATCTCCGCCGACAAGCGGGACGAGAACGGTGCCGTGATGGAGCCGAACTCGGTTTACATGATGGCCCACTCCGGTGCGCGTGGCTCGGTTACTCAGATGAAACAGCTGGGCGGTATGCGCGGCCTGATGGCCAAGCCGAACGGCGACATCATCGAGACCCCGATCATCTCGAACTTTAAAGAAGGCCTGACGGTTCTGGAGTACTTCAACTCCACCCACGGTGCCCGTAAGGGTCTGTCGGATACCGCTCTGAAAACGGCGAACTCAGGTTATCTGACCCGTCGTCTGGTGGACGTGGCGCAGGACTGCATCGTGCGCGAGCGCGACTGCGGTACCGAGCGTGCGATCACAGCAGAGGCTGCGGTCAACGACGGTGAAGTGGTTGCCAGCATCGGTGAACGTCTGCTGGGCCGTGTTGCGGCCGAGGACATCAAACGTCCGGGCACCGAAGAGGTGATCGTCGCACAGGGGCAGCTCATCGACGAACGCATGGCGGATGCCGTGCAGGAAGCCGGTGTTGCCTCCACGCGGATCCGTTCGCCTCTGACCTGCGAAAGCGAAGAGGGCGTCTGCGCCATGTGCTATGGCCGTGACCTTGCGCGCGGTACCATGGTCAACTCGGGCGAGGCTGTCGGCATCATCGCCGCGCAGTCGATCGGTGAACCTGGTACACAGCTGACGATGCGGACCTTCCACATCGGCGGTGTTGCCCAGGGTGGTCAGCAGTCGTTCCTCGAGGCGAGCCAGGAAGGCAAGATCGTCTTCGAGAACGCTCAGATCCTGCAGAACGCCAACGGCGAAACGCTGGTGGTTGGCCGTAACATGAAGCTGATCATTCAGGACGAGCACGGCGAAGAGCGCGCCAGCCACAAGCTGGGCTATGGTTCCAAGCTGTTCGTCACCGATGGTCAATCCGTTGCCCGTGGCGACAAGCTGTTCGAATGGGACCCCTACACCCTGCCGATCATCGCGGAAAAGCCGGGTACTGCCAAATACGTCGATCTGGTTTCGGGCCTTGCCGTCCGCGACGAGACCGACGAAGCCACCGGCATGACCCAGAAGATCGTGGTCGACTGGCGTGCGGCACCGAAAGGCAACGACCTGAAGCCGGAAATCATCCTTGTGGATGCTGACGGCGAGCCGGTCCGCAACGATCTGGGCAACCCGGTTACCTACCCGATGTCCGTTGATGCGATCCTGTCCTGTGAAGACGGTCAGCAGATCGAGGCCGGTGACGTTGTTGCGCGTATCCCGCGTGAAGGCGCCAAGACCAAGGACATTACCGGTGGTCTGCCGCGTGTGGCCGAACTGTTCGAAGCCCGTCGTCCGAAAGACCACGCAATCATTGCCGAAATCGATGGTTACGTGCGCTTTGGCCGCGACTACAAGAACAAGCGCCGTATCTCGATCGAACCCGCGGATGAGAGCCTGGAAACCGTCGAATACATGGTGCCCAAGGGCAAGCACATCCCGGTGCAGGAAGGTGACTTCGTGCAGAAGGGCGACTACATCATGGACGGCAACCCGGCGCCGCATGACATCCTTGCAATTATGGGTGTCGAGGCTCTGGCGAACTACATGATCGACGAAGTTCAGGACGTTTATCGTCTGCAGGGCGTGAAGATCAACGACAAGCACATCGAGGTGATCGTTCGCCAGATGCTGCAGAAGTGGGAGATCTCCGACTCTGGCGAAACCACGCTGCTGAAAGGCGAACACGTGGACAAGCAGGAATTCGACGCTGCCAACGAGAAGGCACTGTCGCGCGGCAAACGTCCGGCACAGGGCGCACCGATCCTGCTTGGTATCACCAAGGCGTCGCTGCAGACCCGTTCGTTCATCTCGGCGGCCTCCTTCCAGGAGACCACCCGCGTGCTGACCGAGGCTTCGGTTCAGGGCAAGAAGGACAAGCTGGTTGGCCTGAAGGAAAACGTCATCGTTGGTCGCCTGATCCCGGCCGGTACCGGTGGTGCAACCCAGCAGATGCGCCATATCGCTCAGTCCCGCGACAATGTGGTTTTGGAAGCGCGCCGCGAAGAAGCCGAGGCCGCAGCTGCCCTGGCCGCTCCGGTGATGGAGGACGACGTGTCCGGTGGCGACTTCGACAATCTGGTGGAAACACCGGAAAGCCGCGACTGATCCGTCGACTGACTTTTTGAAAATGAATGCCCCCGCGCCGATGGCGCGGGGGTTTTCTTTTGTCTGACGTCCCCCAACCGGCGAATGCCTCTTCCCAAGTGCTGCGCCCCGGTGTTTTCTGTGCGCGCAACCGGTGGAGGGGAAATGTCAGAGCAGTTGAAGATGGTTGGACTGGTCCGGTTCTCGGTTCTGACGCCTACCTATTATTCCGAACGCTTCAGCACGCTGGAGGAAACGGCGGCACATCTGTTTTCCGAGGACCGGATGGAGCTCCGCTTTCGCGTTTTCGAAGAGCTGTGCCTGCCTTCGCTGCTTCGGCAAAGCGATCCGGAATTTGATGTGGTGGTGTTGACTGCGGCGTCGATGCCTGATCGCTATATGCAAAGGCTGAAGGCGCTGCTTGCGCCGCATCGCAATCTGCATTGCCGTCCGGTCGGAACCCGAAATCATTACCGGCTGTTACGCCTGGGGTACGATTCCATTCCGGCAGGGGAGGGCAGTCACCGCATCCTGTTCCGTCTGGATGATGATGACGCGGTTGATATTGATTTTGTGGCACGCACAAAACGTCTGGCGGCTGGGATCCTGCCGCTGCAACCCGAAGGTGGCGCTTTTGTCATTGCCTATAACCGGGGCTTTTACATGCGGGCGACGCTGGATGGGCCGGAGGTCTTCGACGCGGTCGAACAGGCGCCCCTGTCGGCAGGCACCGCGCTGGTGACCCCAGTTGGAAGCGCCGCGAATCCCTACAAGTTCAACCACCGCAAACTGGCGCGGCACTACAGCCTTTATTCGGATATTTCGGTGCCATCCTTCCTGCGCACTATCCATGGTGACAATAAATCCGATCCCACCCAAAAAGGGATCACTCATCAGATGGCCGAGGAAGAGATCGACGGCGCGCTGCAGCGCCATTTCGGTCTGACGCTGTCGCAGCTGAAGGCGGTATAGCGCATGAAACCCAATCAGAACGGTGCCCTGTTGATGATGGGCAGCATGGCGGCCTTTACCTTCAATGATACGCTGGTGAAATCTGTGGGGGCGGATCTGCCGCTGTCGCAGATTCTTGTGGTCCGCGGCGGGGTTGCGTCACTGCTGATTTTCCTGCTGGCGCGCTATCTGGGCAGCTTGCGGATGAACCTGCCACGGGGCGACTGGATGCTGGTTCTGGGCCGCTGTCTGTCCGAAGCGGGGGCGACTTACCTCTTCCTCAGCGCGCTGATGCTGATGCCGCTCGCCAATGTGACTGCCGTACTGCAAATGCTGCCACTGACCGTGACGCTGGGGGCGGCGCTGTTCTTTGGCGAAAGCATCGGCTGGCGGCGCATGGCGGCGATCCTTGCGGGGTTCTGCGGTATGCTGCTGATCGTGCAGCCGGGGCCAGAGGGGTTCGATGGCGCCTCTTTGTATGCACTGGGTGCGGTTGGCTGCGTCACGGCCCGGGATCTGTTCACCCGGCGGATGTCGGCGGCGGTGCCGTCGATGACTGTGACCCTAATGGCCTCTTTGACAGTGCTGACTTTTGGCCTGATCTACAGCACCCAGCAGGACTGGCAGCCGATGCAAGGCTGGCATCTGGGTCTGCTTATGGGGGCGGCCTGCTTCATCTTTGCCGGCTACTTGTTTTCGGTCATGACCATGCGAGTCGGAGACGTCGCCGTGGTCTCGCCCTTCCGGTACAGCGGGTTGTTGTGGGCGCTGTTCCTCGGCTGGGCAGTGTTTGGTGATTGGCCGGGTGTGCTTACTCTGACCGGCGCGGCTGTCGTTGTGGCGGCCGGCCTATTCACCTTCTACCGGGAGCGGCAGCAGACCGGGGGATGAGAACGCCCGCGCGACTGCGGCGCTATCGACGTTGAAGGTTTGTTTCAGATGGTGCGCTTCCTCTGGTGTGACAGGGGTGACGTTGATCTCCTTGCCGCGCCCCTTGGAGCGGGAATCGTTGAAGCTGTTGTAACCGCGCAGGTACATGTCGCCATCCGGAATGGTCAGCGTTGGTGTGACCCGCCAAAGGGTATGATGGCCGTGATGCATGATCGTCTGGTTGGACCCGCCCGCCACTACGACTCCCATAGAAAGCGCAGTGTAGGGGTAGCGGTCCGGTTTGATCGCCAGCCCATCGGCACTGGCGCGATAGACATAGCCGCGGTTGAAATCGATGGTGGTCATCGGATAGCGCGGCCAGACCGGTTCTAGGTCCTGCGCCGCCTGTTTCAGCCGTTCCACGAATGACACCGCCATCGCATCGTCATCGTCTAGACGAAACTGCAGGCAGGGCGCATCCGGGTTTTCGCGCGCGTCGTTTAGCATCTGGATCATCACCCGCCGGTGACGGCCCGGCGGCTGCACGGAAATGACCACATTCGGCAAAGGTTCGGTGAGGGTCAGCAGCCGGTCGAGATAGGGGAGGGGAAAGCACTCACCGACCACGACCAGCAACTGGAAATCCGCGTCGGTCTGACCGATGACCGAGGGCAGGCAGACAGTTTCGAACAGGCGGAACCGCTCCTCAAGCCGTTCGGGCGCATAAAGATAGGCACGGCGTTCCTCTAGGCTGGCGTGCTCCTGCTTGTAGCCGCCGTGCCCTACATAAGAGAAGCGGCACAATCCGATAACCTGCATAACATGCGATCCCTGGTAAAAATAAAGGCGTGGGGCTAGTCAGCCGCGAAGACCCGTTTGAGATCATCCTGCCGGATGGCAAATCGCGCTTCAAACTCACCCACCTGATCCGGGGTCAGCGGGGTGACGGGCACCGGTTTGACCCGTTTCTGGCGCGAGTCGTTATAGCCATTGTGGGTGCGAACGAACATCGGCTGATCGCTGATGGTGACCGTCGGCATGAAGCGCAGGATTTTCTCATGCGCGAAGTTCATGATCGTCAGGTTACAGCCGCCGCGCACATACATGCCAAGCGAAGCGACATAGTAGGGCCGGTGTATCTCGGTCGCGGCGATCCCGGACGCCCCAACCTCGGCCACATAACCACGGTTGAAATCAACGGCGACCGTTTTGCTCTTTTCGACCAGGCCAGAACAATCCTCAACCGTCTGCCGGAGACGTTCGACGAAATCCACCGACACTGCGTCGTCGTCGTCATGCCGGAACTGCAGACACGGCGCGTCTGGATCCCGGCGGGCTTTGTTGAGGATCTCTTTCATCACCTGGCGCTGTTTGCGCGGCGGTTCGCTGTGAATGCGGACCTGCGGTATGTCGGCAGTTATGTCCTGAAGCCGCTCCCGGTGCTGTTTCGGCAGGCTGTCGCCAATGACGATGATCAGCTCGAAATCCTGATCTGTCTGTTCGCGCAGACAGGGCAGGGCGACGGTCTCCATCAGTTGGAACCGCTCCTCTAGACGGTCTTCGGCATAAAGGTAGGCAATGCGCTCCTCCAGGCTGGCATGTTCAATCTGAAAGCCGCCAATCGCGGGATAAGAAAAACGACAAAGACCGATGACTTGCATGAATGGGGCGTCCTGAGTATGCGTCTGGCCCAATCTGATTGCGGCCTGTTGAACTATGCATCGCCCGTACCGATGCGACAAGACAGCGGGTGTGGCAGGGGAAGTATTGCCAGCGGCGTGTTCCCGTGCAGCCATCCGCCGACCCTGGGCGTCACTGGGCGCCTGACAGTTGACAAGCTCCGCGACTCCCCATATACGCGCGCCTATCCGGCATCCGGGGGCCGCCCCTAAAGCCGATATCACTATTGTAGTGGATCAAGGTTCGGACAGTTTTATCGTCCGGATCCTCTGTAGACCCACCGCGTCGTTCACCTCGGAATGGGAACGATTGCGGTTTTTGCGCTTGCGGACGCGTAAGTGCCGGAAATATGAGCCGCACGCCCTTGCGCGTGCATGACATGAAAGTTGCGAAACGGGGAATAGACCGGAATGCCAACGATCCAACAGCTGATCCGCAAGCCGCGGCAGCCGAAAGTTAAACGCTCCAAATCCATGCATCTGGAGCAGTGCCCCCAGAAGCGTGGCGTTTGCACGCGCGTTTACACCACCACGCCGAAGAAACCGAACTCCGCTATGCGGAAAGTTGCGAAGGTCCGCCTGACCAACGGTTTCGAGGTCATCTCCTACATCCCGGGTGAAAGCCACAACCTTCAGGAACACTCTGTGGTTCTGATCCGCGGCGGTCGTGTAAAAGACCTTCCGGGTGTCCGTTACCACATCCTTCGCGGTGTTCTGGATACCCAGGGCGTCAAAGACCGTAAGCAGCGTCGCTCCAAGTACGGCGCGAAGCGTCCTAAGTAAGAAGAAGGATAAGCACAGATGTCACGCCGTCACGCTGCTGAAAAACGCGAAGTTCTGCCCGACGCCAAATATGGCGACCGCGTTCTGACCAAATTCATGAACAACCTGATGATCGATGGTAAGAAATCGGTCGCAGAAAAAATCGTCTACAACGCGTTCGATCGCGTTGAAGCCAAGATCAAACGCGCTCCCGTGGAAGTCTTCCACGAAGCTCTGGACAATGTGAAACCCGCCGTCGAAGTTCGTTCGCGCCGCGTGGGTGGTGCAACCTACCAGGTGCCGGTCGAAGTTCGCCCGGAGCGCCGCGAAGCACTCGCAATCCGCTGGTTGATCAAAGCCGCCCGTAGCCGCAACGAAAACACCATGGAAGAGCGCCTTGCAGGCGAGCTGCTGGACGCTGTCCAGTCCCGTGGTACCGCGGTGAAGAAGCGCGAAGACACCCACAAGATGGCAGAGGCCAACAAGGCCTTCTCGCATTACCGCTGGTAACCCAAGGGGCTTAGACCTATGGCACGCGACTATACACTCAACCATTACCGTAACTTCGGTATCATGGCGCACATCGATGCAGGTAAGACCACCTGCTCGGAGCGTATCCTGTACTACACCGGCAAATCCCACAACATCGGTGAGGTGCACGATGGTGCAGCCACCATGGACTGGATGGAGCAGGAGCAGGAACGCGGCATCACCATCACCTCGGCTGCGACCACCACTTTCTGGGAACGCACCGAAGATGGCGAAACTGCTGACACGCCCAAGCACCGCCTGAACATCATCGACACCCCCGGCCACGTCGACTTCACCATCGAAGTTGAGCGTTCGCTGGCGGTTCTCGACGGTGCTGTCTGTGTTCTTGACGCCAACGCTGGCGTTGAACCGCAGACCGAAACCGTTTGGCGTCAGGCTGACCGCTACAAGGTTCCGCGCATCGTCTTCGTCAACAAGATGGACAAGATCGGCGCTGACTTCTTCAACTGCGTCAACATGATCGAAGACCGCACCGGCGCCCGCGCGGTTCCGGTTGGTATTCCGATCGGCGCCGAGAACGAGCTGGAAGGCCTGATCGATCTGGTCACCATGAAGGAATGGCTGTGGCAGGGTGAAGACCTTGGCGCCTCCTGGGTGCAGGTCGAGATCCGTGACAGCCTGAAGGACATGGCCGACGAATGGCGTGGCAAGATGGTCGAAGCGGCCGTCGAGCAAGACGACGACGCCATGGAAGCCTACCTGGAAGGTGAAGAGCCCGACGTTGCAACACTGCGCGCTCTGCTGCGCAAGGGCACTCTGGCGCTGGACTTCGTTCCGGTTCTGGGCGGTTCCGCGTTCAAGAACAAAGGCGTTCAGCCGCTGCTCAACGCCGTGATCGACTACCTGCCCAGCCCGCTGGACGTTGTCGATTACATGGGCTTCAAACCCGGTGACGAAACCGAAACCCGTAACATCGCCCGCCGCGCGGATGATGATATGGCGTTCTCGGGCCTGGCGTTCAAAATCATGAACGACCCCTTCGTCGGTTCGCTGACCTTTACCCGCATCTACTCCGGTGTTCTGAACAAGGGTGATACCCTTCTGAACTCCACCAAGGGTAAGAAAGAGCGCGTTGGCCGGATGATGATGATGCACTCGAACGACCGTGAGGAAATCACGGAAGCGTTCGCGGGCGACATCATCGCGCTGGCTGGTCTGAAAGACACCACCACAGGTGACACGCTCTGCGCCGTCAACGATCCGGTGGTTCTGGAAACCATGACCTTCCCCGATCCGGTGATCGAGATCGCGGTTGAGCCGAAAACCAAGGCTGACCAGGAAAAAATGTCCCAGGGTCTGGCCCGTCTGGCCGCCGAAGACCCGTCCTTCCGCGTGGAAACTGACCTGGAATCCGGTCAGACCATCATGAAGGGCATGGGCGAACTTCACCTGGACATCCTGGTTGACCGCCTGAAGCGCGAATTCAAGGTTGAAGCCAACATCGGTGCCCCGCAGGTTGCCTACCGTGAGACCATCGGTCACGAGGTCGAGCACACCTACACCCACAAGAAACAGTCGGGTGGTTCGGGTCAGTTCGCCGAGGTGAAGATGATCATCTCGCCGACAGAAGCCGGCGAAGGCTACTCCTTCGAATCCCGCATCGTTGGTGGTGCTGTTCCGAAGGAATACATCCCCGGTGTTGAAAAAGGCATCAACTCGGTTATGGATAGCGGTCCGCTGGCTGGCTTCCCCGTGATCGACTTCAAGGTTGCCCTGATCGACGGTAAGTTCCACGACGTTGACTCCAGCGTTCTGGCCTTTGAAATCGCAGCACGTATGTGCATGCGTGAAGGCATGCGCAAAGCTGGCGCCAAGCTGCTGGAACCGATCATGAAGGTCGAAGTGATCACCCCGGAAGAATACACCGGCGGTATCATCGGCGACCTGACCTCCCGTCGTGGTCAGGTGTCCGGCCAGGAGCCCCGCGGCAACGCGATTGCGATCGACGCAAACGTGCCGCTGGCGAACATGTTCGGCTACATCAACACCCTGCGTTCGATGAGCTCGGGCCGCGCCCAGTTCACCATGCAGTTCGGTCACTACGATCCGGTTCCGCAGAACATCTCGGACGAGATCCAGGCGAAATACGCGTAAGCGTCATGACATTGGAAGGTTCGCGGCCCGCGCGGACCTTCTTCCAATCAAAAGGAGGCCACCATGGCTAAGGAAAAGTTTGAGCGTAATAAACCGCACGTCAACATCGGCACCGTTGGCCACGTTGACC
>NZ_PXNU01000062.1:0-454 GCF_041300735.1 Phaeobacter sp. SYSU ZJ3003
TTCCGGATGGCACTCGGGACGTTCTGGGTCTGTGGTTTCAGGCCAATGAGGGCGCAAAGTTCTGGGCAAAGGTTCTCAGCGATCTTCGCAATCGCGGCGTCCAGGACATCCTGATCGCCGTCGTGGATGGGCTGAAGGGCTTCCCGCAGGCCATCGAGGCGGCCTTCCCCCAGACGCGAGTTCAGACCTGTTGGTGTGGACAGCCTCCCCACGGCACCACAATGTGCCACAATGAGGTTATCAAGGACCACATGAGGGAGACCGTCCATGGAAAAACTAATTCGAGTTGGGATCGACACGTCAAAGCACGTCTTTCAGCTTCACGGCGTGAACACCGCCGAGAAGCCGGTGCTGCGCAAAAAGTTGCGGCGAACGGATATGATGATGTACTTCCAAAAAATGCCGCCGACCAGGGTGGCGCTCGAAGCCTGTGGGGCGTCCCACCACTTGGCGC
>NZ_PXNU01000063.1:0-28426 GCF_041300735.1 Phaeobacter sp. SYSU ZJ3003
TCAACTTTTCTCGGAGGGCGACACGGCTTGTTAGATCCTGCAACGTTTTCGCGAAAATCATGCAGCTTCCGATGCCCACGGTTGGCGATGACTTCACCTGGGTCACTGTCACAGGAAACGATGCCACACCGTTCAGCGGTTCGGTCTACTCGATGGATGTTGAGAGGGACCAACATTACGTCGCGGACGGGCTCGTTACACATAATTGCTGGTACGCTGTCAAAAAGACCGGCAAGGGCCACTGGGCCGGTGACCGCAAACAGACGACGCTCTGGCATATCGCGAACAAGGATCAGGACGACAAGACCGTCCACGGCACCCAGAAGCCCGTGGAATGCATGCGCAGGCCGATCCTCAACAATTCGAGCCCGGGCCAAGCGGTTTATGAACCCTTCATGGGATCAGGCACCACGCTGATCGCCGCCGAGACCACGGGCCGCGTCTGCCTCGGTATCGAACTGAACCAGGCCTATGTCGATGTCGCGGTCCAGCGCTGGCAGAAGTTCACGGGGAAACAGGCCGTCCTCGATGGCGCTGGAACCTCGTTCGACGAGCTCAAGATCAAAGACGATTGAGGCATGCATGACTTGGCTCTATTTTCCTCCGGGCGCAATTCCGGAACCGAAGACGCATGCCTCTTCGGTCTCTCGCTCTGCTCCGGCGCAGGCGGGCTCGACCTCGGGCTTACCATCGCCTTGCCCGGATATCGAACTGTGGGCCATGTCGAACGGGAAACCTTCGCCGCAGCCACTCTCTTGGCGCGGATGGAAGACGCGTCCCTGGATCAGGCTGTTGTCTGGGACGATGTTGCAACCTTCGACGGCCGACCGTGGCGCGGCGCAGTGGACATCGTCACTGCGGGCTATCCGTGCCAGCCATTTAGCGTTGCGGGCAAACGCCAAGGGACGGCAGATCCACGCCACCTCTGGCCGCATGTCGCCCGCATCATCGGCGAAATCAAACCGCCCTTCGTCTTCCTCGAGAATGTCGCCCATCATCTCCGCCTCGGCTTCCCCGAAGTCGCCGCAGGACTGGTCGGCATGGGCTACCGCCTTGCGGCAGGCCTCTTTACGGCGTCGGAAGTCGGCGCGCCCCACAAACGCGAGCGGCTCTTCATCCTCGCCATCCGCGAGGGGGACGACCTGGCCGACCCCGCGCGCCTGCTCTGGCACCCGGTCGAGTGGCGGCAACCGGACGGAACTGTTGCGCCTCTGGCCGACACCGAGGGCCAGCGCCAACGAGAACCGGCAGACGAAGCCGACGCCGTCGCAGACAGCGGGCCAGCACGGCATGAACCTTGCGACGACGGCAGCGATGTGGCCGACGCCGCAGATCGACAGCTTTCGGAGCCGGGGCGGCGACCGGAAACACGAAAAGGGGCTGGACGGGATGGCGCGGGACTGGCCGACGCCGATGGCGACCGACGGCAACAAGCCGAGCGCGGGCAATCGCAAGACGGCGGACCTGACCCATGCAAGCCAGATGTGGATGACGCCGACGGCGCGGGATCACAAGGACGGGGCGACGACGCTGGCGAATACGCCGGTGAACGGCCTGCTTGGCCGCCAAGTCCTTGTGACACCGACGGTTGGGAGCGATACCTCCGAGCCGCGCCGGACCTTGAACCCGCTGTTTGTCGAGGCGCTGATGGGCTGGCCCACAGGGTGGACCGGCTTCGCCTCTGTGGCAACGGCGTGGTCCCCTTGGTTGCGGCGCATGCGCTCAGAACTCTCGCTGCTGAATTGCTGACCGATGGATGAGGCGGTGGCATGAAACAGTCCCGCCTCATGTCGCTGGTCGAGGCCGTCGCCAACGTGATCGTCGGCTACGGCGTTGCGGTCGTGACGCAGATCCTGATCTTCCCGATCTTCGGCCTGCACACGACGCTGGCGCAAAATCTCGCGATGGGCGGGATATTCACGGGCGTGAGCCTGATCCGGTCCTACCTGCTACGGCGGGCGTTCGAGGCCGTCAGGGTTGCCAGTCGCTTCGGCGGCCGTGACGCACATGGAGGACCTGCACCGCCCCATCGATGACGGCATAGTAAATCCGCCAGCGCGTGGCCTTACCGTAAAGCGCACGCCGGATCGGCATATCAAACTCGCGCGCCTCGGGCGCGATGGGGTGGGCTTCGGGCATCGTACCAAGGGCAAGAATGGTCTCGCGGATCCCCGCGAGCCAATCCTCAGCCGCCCTTGGGTTGCGATCCCGCAACCAGCTCCATGATGCAGTCAAATCATCCGCCGCATTCGGCGTGATGATCACGGGCAGCGCCTCGTCCATCTGGGCGATCAGTTCGACTTGGCGAGCGTGTCGAAGAATTGGCCTGCGTCAGTTCCCTCACCTGCACGGGCCTGCGCCAGTCCCTTGCGGATACCGGCGACGGTTTCCGCGTAATCGAGCTGGTCCTGCATTTCCTGCCACGCGGCCGCATCCATGACGACGACCGAGGGCTTGCCGTTCACGGTCAGGATCTGCGGCCGACCGGTCTCCTTGATCTGGGCGATCAGACGCGCGGAATCCCGTTTGAACTCCGTCAACGGGCTGATGTCCTTGGTGATGTTCATGGCAGACCTCCCGGCACGCATCGAATTCAGTGCGAATATAGTGCAAAACTTGATGCGCGTCGAGAGGTGCTTCGCTCAGCGCAGGGCGTAAACCCGCCCGCGGGCCTCGACTTTCTCCGAGGTCACCGCGAGTCCGAGCCTCTTCTTCAGCGCGCCTGCCATCGCGCCGCGCACCGTGTGCGACTGCCAGCCCGTCGCGGCCATGATCTCCGCAATGGTCGCTCCGTCTGGCGCGCGCAGCATGGCGATGAGCTTGGCCTGTTTGGTGCCCTCGCGCGGTGTGCGCACCTTGGGCGCGGGGTCTTTTTTGGTGGCGGTGTTGGCGTCCTCGGACTCGATGCCGATTGCTGCGAGGCCTGCAACGGTCGCAACCAGCGTGACGCCGTGGCCGTCGCCGGTCTCGCGCCAGACGGGCTCGGCCTTGTGCATGTTGGCTTCGACCTCTTCGAGGAAACCTTCTGCGAGCATGGCGCGGACCACTCTTGCAGCGGCCGCACCGCGCAGGTTGTCGGGCAGTGGTAGGGCCAAAAGGCCGTCCCGTTGGGATGCCTTGTTGAGAATGACGGTTTGGGTGTCGGTGAGTTTGGTCATTTGTGGCTCCGGGTTTGAGCCGCGCGGAATGCGTGGCTTCTACTGAGGCGAGCCCGCCGTTGGGGCGGGCTGGGATCTATGCGCGATGGCTCAGTCGTCTTGCGCGATCAGGGCAAGCAGGACGGCCGCCATGCCGCCGAGATATTCGCTGCGCCGAAACACGATCTCGTCGATCTCGCGCGCGGTGTTGATGGTGGGGTCGACCTGCAGGTCGCGTCCCATGTGCGGCATGAGGCGGGCGGCCTCGGCGTTGTAGCGTTCTGCAAGGGTGCTGGTCATCGGGCGCACTCCGCGTGCTCGCCCTCGCCAAAGGCGCTGTCGGTGATGCGCTTGAGGAGGCTGGCGTAGTATTCGAGGCTGCCAACGGCGGCCCAGCCAATCTCGTCGGGATGGCAGTTGAAGTGCTCGTCGCTGAGCGCTCGCAGTCGGGCGAGCCTCTCGTCGATCTCGGCTTTCTTTCCGATGAACGCGTTGAGCGCCGCTTGTTTGTTGCGCCGTGCTTTCTCGGCGCGGAGTTGATGGCGGGGTGTTGTGAGCGGGTTGAGGCGGGTGGTCATCCGGGCGGCTCCTTGGTTTTGCGCAACCGCTGCGCTGCTTTAGCGGGGTGGCTGCGTCGTCTTCTGATGACAGGTTCGCTCCGGGCCGAGTGATTATCCAGTATAATCGCAGCAATATCATGGCTTTAATCGCGGGACTGGGAGCCACATATGTCCACTGCCAGCCAACCTATCGGAGTGATCGCGCGGCTGCTCGACCTCTCGGAGCGGCGGGTCCAGCAGTTGAGCCGCGAGGGCGTAATCCCGAAGGCCGAACGCGGCCAGTATGACCTCATCGGGTCTGTGCGTGGCTATGTCCGCTACCTGCGCGATCAGGCGCTGAAGGCGCAGGCGGGTGCGCCAGACTATGCCGCTGAACGTGCCCGCTTTATCCGAGCACGCGCTGACCTCGCCGAGATGGAAGCCGAAGAAAAGCGCCGGTCGTTGATTGCGGCGGACCAGATCGAGGCGGCCTGGATTGCGGTGTTGGCGCTCTTGCGCACCCGGCTGCTGGCTCTGCCTGACCGGCTGGCACCACAAGCCTTTGACCAACCCACCGTCGGAGACACCCGGAACCTGATCCGAACTGCGATCCGCGAGGTGCTCGATGATCTCGCAGAGCCAGACATTGACTTTGAAACCAACCCTGAGATTGACGGGCTCGCCGATCCTGAAGCGGACAGTGGCGAAGGCACTGGCTGTTCTGAAGCCACCGCCGGATCTGGCGATCAGCGATTGGGCCGATCAGAACCGGAGGCTGAGTTCTGAGGCCAGCGCCGAGCCGGGCCAATGGCGCACGAGCCGCGCGGAATACCAGCGCGGGATTATGGAGGCGGTCTCAGACGCTGCCACCGAAACCGTTGTCATCATGTCCAGTTCGCAGGTGGGCAAAGCGCTGGCACTGGATACGCCGCTGGCGACGCCGACCGGTTGGACCTCGATGGGCGATGTGCAGGTCGGCGATATTCTTTTTGATGAGACCGGCGCGCCTTGCCGGGTCACTGGCGCCACGGATGTGATGCGCAACCGGCGCTGCTACCGCGTGTGGTTTTCGGACGGAAGCTCGATCATCGCTGATGCCGACCACCTTTGGGCAGTCGATAGCGATAGTCCAGTGCGCGCGCAGGATGCGATGAGGGACCTGTTCCATGACGATCCACCGAGCGGTCCTGACGACGAAGGAGATTGCTGAGACAGCCCATTACTTTGGTGCGAAAAAAAGGAACCGATACGCCATCCCCGTGGCGGGCGCCCTGCAGCTTCCTAAGGCTGAGTTGCCGATCCCGCCTTACGCCTTGGGCGTCTGGCTGGGGGACGGCCACAGCTACGGCTCACAGATCACCTGCCATCGGGATGATTTGGAAATCGCCGACCATCTCCGCGCCTGCGGCATGGAGGTTGAAGTCAAGTCGAAGGACAAACGAGTTCCGCATATCCTGACGCTGAAACCTAGGCTGCCTTGGCCCGACAATATGTGTCGCCGTGGCCACGACATGAATGTGCTGGGCCGCCATGGGAATGGGCAATGCGCGGAATGTGGCCGACAGTTCGCGATGCAGTGGAAGCACGGCCTTCCCGTTGATCCTATAGTGGAAGAAGGAAAGCCGTTTAGCCTGCGCTTGCGGGAGATGGGGCTGGCCAAAGATCGGAAGACGCCAGAAACTGGCAAACACATTCCGCCCACCTACCTGCGCGCCTCGATTGATCAGCGTCTGGCTCTCCTGCAGGGGCTGATGGATACGGACGGCTATATCGCTGAATGTGGTCGCTGCGAGTTCATCACGGTCCATCCGCATCTGGCCGAGGGCTTCGGCGAGCTTCTTGCCTCCTTGGGTATCAAGTTCACAGCCGTGGACAAGCAGCCAACAGTGGTGATCGACGGCGAAAGGCGTCTTGGAAACCCTGCGACGCGGTTCTCGTTCATGATCTATGACGATAAGCTGGTGTTCCGATTGGCAAGGAAGCGCGCGCGTCAGGTCTCTCGCGCGGGGCGGCGGACGACGGAAACCGAGCGGCGCCGCATTGTCGCCGTCGAGCCGGTCGAGAGTGTGCCTGTGCGCTGCATTCAGGTGGACAGCCCGAACCATTTGTATCTGGCTGGGCGCACCATGATCCCGACGCATAACACGGAGATGGTCAACAACGCCGTCGGCTATCACATCGACCACGATCCGGCGCCGATCATGGTGGTGATGCCCACCGAGCGCGATGCTGAAACCTGGTCAAAGGACCGCTTCTCGCCGATGGCGCGGGACACGCCCTGTTTGCAGGATAAGATTGCCAACCCGAAGTCGCGGGACGGGAACAACAAGATCCTGCACAAGCGGTTCCCGGGCGGGCATCTCACCATAGTCGGTGCCAACGCACCCTCGGGGCTCGCAAGCCGCCCGATCCGCTTGTTGCTCTGCGACGAGGTCGACCGCTATCCGTTCAGCGCAGGCGCTGAAGGCGACCCGGTCAACCTCGCGAAGAAGCGGACGGTGACGTTCTGGAACCGCAAGATCGTGCTGGTCTCGACGCCGACAAACAAGGGTGCGAGCCGGATCGAGGCGGCATTCGAGGAAAGTGACCAGCGCCGGTATTGGGTGCCTTGCCCCAACTGCGGCCATGAACAAATTCTAACCTGGGGACAGGTCAAATGGGACAAGGCCGAGAACGGCGGCCATCGCCCCGAAACCGCGCGCTACCACTGCGCCGAGTGTGACGCTGCCTGGAAGGACGAAACCCGCTGGGCGGCCATCTCGAAGGGCCGCTGGATTGCGGAGGCACCCTTCAATGGGACGGCAGGGTTCCATCTGAACGAGATCTATTCGCCCTGGGTGCGGCTTGAGGCCATGGCCAAGGCGTTTCTGTCGGCGCGCGCCGGTGGGGACGAAACGATGAAGACGTTCATCAACACCTCGCTGGGCGAGACCTGGATGGAAAGTGGGGAGGCGCCGGATTGGCAGCGCCTGCAGGGGCTGAAGGAAGATTGGCGTGCAGGCACGGTGCCGGCGGGCGGGTTGTTTCTGACCGCAGGGGCCGACGTCCAGAAAGACCGGATCGAGGTTGATGTCTGGGCCTGGGGCAAGGGCCTGCAAAGCTGGCTCATTGACCACATCGTCATCGATGGCGGTCCCGGCGATCCCGCCTGCTGGCAGAGACTGACTGACCTCCTGGGCCGGACGTGGGCTCACACCAGCGGCACGCCGATGACCATCGCGCGGCTGGCGATCGACACGGGCTATGAGACGGCGGCCGTCTACGCTTGGGCCCGGCAGGTGGGCTTTGGACAAGTGGCCCCAATCAAAGGCCTTGAGGGCTTCAACCGGGCAAGCCCCGTGACGGGGCCGACTTATGTCGATGCCACCATCGGCGGCAAACGTCTTCGCCGTGGTGCGCGTCTTTGGACTATCGCCACCTCGACCTTCAAGGCCGAGACCTATCGCTTCCTGCGGCTTGATCCGCCGGAGGTCACCAGCCCGGCGGATGGAGAGCGGTTTCCTCCCGGCTTTCTTCATCTGCCGGGCTGGGTCGACGCTGAATGGCTGAAGCAACTGACGGCTGAGCAGCTGGTCACGGTCAAGAACAAGCGCGGCTTCGCGAAACTCGAATGGCAAAAGCTGCGGGAACGCAACGAGGCGCTGGACTGCCGGGTCTATGCACGAGCGGCCGCGTGGATCCTGGGCGCGGATCGCTGGTCGGATGCGCGGTGGGAAGAACTCGCGGCGCAGTTTGCGGTCGCAGATGGCAGGGGTACGGCCTCTGCCAAAGGCCAGCAATCTCTACGCAAGGCACAGGTGCGCCGCGTTGAGCGGTCAACATACATGGGATGAGTTTGGGCATGGCGGATCTGGCGACATTGAAACTCCGCCGCGAGAGCCTTTCAGGACAACGTGCCTCGGGCGTGGCCCGCGTCAGCTATGACGGCAAGACGGTGGACTATCGCAGCGTCGCCGAGATCGACCGCGCCATCGAAGCGCTCGACCGTGAGATCGCTGCGGCTGAAGGCCGACGGATGGTGCGACAGGTGCGCGTGACAGCGACCAAGGGCCTCTAACCAACATGGCATTGTTCGACATGTTCCGCCGCCCCAAGCCGAGCGGCCCTGAAGCCATGCGCGCGCGTCTCGAGGGGGCGATGGCCAAGCGCCGTTTGCGCGGCTGGAACCCGCCCTTGGAAAACATCAATGCGCTGGTCGCCTCTGGCGGTCCGCGACTGCTGGCGCGTTCACGGGAGCTGGTGGTGACCAACGGCTATGCGGCGAACGCCTGCGAGGCTTTTGCGGCCAACCTCGTCGGCGACGGCATCAAGCCGTCCTCGCTCCTTGGGGACGCTAATCTGCGGGACCAGGTGCAAAAGCTCTGGCTCGCCTGGACGGATGAGGCAGACGCGGATGGCCTGACGGATTTCTACGGCCTGCAGGCCATGGTCGCGCGCGAGATGTTTGTGGCGGGCGAGTGCTTTGTGCGCCTTCGGCCGAGACGGGTGGAAGACGGGCTACCGGTACCGCTGCAATTGCAGCTTCTGCAGTCCGAGATGCTGCCCTTTGAGAAAACCGAGACGGACCCGAACGGCAATCGCATTCGCTGCGGGATCGAATTCGACCTGATCGGTCGGCGGGTGGCCTATCACTTCCGTCGCCACCATCCGGGCGACAGCACGGATCAGCGGGTGGCGCTGCCAGAGACGGTGCGGGTGCCGGCTGAGGAGGTGCTGCACATCTACCGGCCGATTGATGCAGGTCAGATAAGGGGCCTGCCGCATGTTGCGCCTGCGATGGTGCGGCTGTTCCTCTTGGATCAATACGACGACGCAGAACTCGACCGCAAAAAGACCGCGGCGATGTTCGCGGGCTTCATCACCAAGACGGCGCCGGAAGACCCGATGATGGGTGAAGGAGCAGCTGATCTCGATGGAGCCGCGATTGCCAGCCTGGAACCCGGCACCATGCAAGTGCTGCTACCAGGCGAGGATGTGAAGTTCTCAAGCCCCGCCGATGTCGGCGGTGGCTATGAGGCGTTCCAGTACCGTACGCTGCTCGCGGTCTCGGCCTCGTTGGGGCTGCCGTATCACCTCGTCACCGGCGATGTCCGGCAGGCGAACTATTCCAGCCTGCGGGCCGAGCTCGTCGAGTTCCGCCGCCGCATTGGTCAGTTGCAGCATGGGGTCATGGCCCATCAACTTTGCCGCCCAATCTGGCGGCGTTGGTTGGAGACGGCTGTGCTCTCAGGTGCCCTAGACGCAGACCCTGTGACGGCTCGGCCGGTGCAATGGATCCCGCCACGGTGGGATTGGGTCGACCCGTTGAAGGATATCCAAGCGCAGGTGCTGGCAATGGAGGCGGGGCTCACCTCGCGGCGCAAGGTGGTCGAGGCGACGGGCTACGACATCGAAGAGGTCGATCGCGAGAATGCCTCTGACGCGAAACGCGCAGCAGACTTGGGCCTGACCTATCGCGCTAGCCCCGGTGAAACGCAGGGGGCAAGGGCAACGCCCGTCCAAGAGCCCAACCCGAATTCTAGTGACGGACCGTCCGACAGTAACCCGGGCGCCGACCTACAACAGGAGTAATCCCATGAAATCCTGGTACACGATCCGTGCCCGCACCTCGGGCACGGAAGTGCTGATCTATGACGAAATCGGCGCCTACGGCGTCACGGCAAAGGGCTTTCTGGCCGAACTCGGTGCCTTGCCCGAAGATGTCGCTATCGACCTGCGTCTCAACAGCCCCGGAGGCTCGGTCTTTGATGCGGTCGCCATTTACAACGCGCTGAAGCGCCATGCGGGCGACATCACGGTCTGGATCGATGGCATCGCGGCCTCGGCGGCAAGCTACATCGCCATGGCGGGTGACATCATCGTCATGCCGGAAAACGCCTTCCTGATGATCCACGACCCCTCGGGGCTGGTGATGGGCACGGCGGAAGATATGCGGTCCACGGCCGAGGCACTCGACAAGGTCAAAGGCAGCCTGATCCAGGGCTATGCCGCCAAATCGGGCAAAACCGACGAAGAAATCGCCGCCCTGATGGCGGCCGAGACCTGGCTTGATGCTAAGGATGCGCAGGACCTCGGCTTCATAGACCGCATCGCCGAGCCCGTGAAACTCGCCGCCTCTTTCGATGTCGCGCGGTTCCGCAACGCGCCGCCAGAAGTGGTCGAAGCGGCAAGTGAGGCAGACGAGCCTGCAGGCCCTGAGCCCCAGTCCGAGGGTGTTGCAGACGCCAACACCCAGCCTGATCCTGAACAATCGGTTGCAGACGCGCCAAGCCAAGACGCAGGCGACGTCACAATGGTCGACGCAACAGCCGTCCGCGCCGAGGCCATCGCCCATGCGCGCGCTGTGATCGATCTCTGTCGCCTCGCGGGTCAACCGCAAATGGCGGGCCGGTTCCTCGAAGAAGACGTGGGCCTCGATGAGGTCCGAAATCGCCTTCTCGCGGCAAAGGCCGAGGCCACCCCCGACATCACCGCCGCCCATGCCCAACCCGGGCGTGCGGCCGCCACCCAATCCTGGGGCGATGTGATCGCCCGCACGTTCAAGACGAAAGGCTAACGCATCATGACCACGCTCACAGAAGGCAAACACGCGGGCGGCTTCCTCGTCTGGGAAGTGCTGCGCGATTACACCCGAGAAACCATCACCGTCGCCTCGGGGGCTGGAAAGCTCGAGCCCGGCACCGTGCTCGGCAAGATCACAACGGGCGGCAAATACACAGGCCTCGCCCCCTCTGCGACGAACGGAAGCCAAAATGCCGCCGGCATTCTCTGGGCTGGCGTCGATGCCACGGCGGCTGATGGACCGGGCGTTGTCGTCCTGCGCGGGCCCGCGCTTGTGAACCAGCATGAGCTCGTCTGGCCCGATGGTGTGACCGAGGCCCAGATCACTGCCGCCACCACGGCTTTGGCCGCGCTTGGCATCATCCTGCGCTGAGCCCTCTGACATAAGGATTCCCAAACATGGCAACCATGGACATCTTTGAGGGCGACGCCTTCAGCATCATCGAGCTCACCCGGGCTCTGGAAAACATCCCCTTCAAACCGGCAATTCTGTCGGGTGCGGGCCTCTTCGGCTCGCGCGGCGTGCGGCAACGCACCGTGATGATCGAAAGCCGCGATGGCACGCTGTCGCTCATTCCGTTCTCGGAGCGGGGCTCTGCCTATGAGCAGCAGGTGCCCGAACGGCGCGACATGCGCGCTTTCGTGTGCCGCCAGTTCAAGAAGCAGGACGTACTTTGGGCTTCAGAAGTCCAGGCCATCCGCGATTTCGGCTCGGAAACCGCCACTCAACAGGTGCAGACCGAAGTCGCCCGCAAGATGGGACGGCTCAGGAACGACGCGGAGGCCACCTTCGAGTTCCACCTCTTCAACGGCATCCAGGGTGTGGTGAAGGATCCCAAGGATGGGGCCACGGTCATCAACTACTACACCGAGTTCGGCATCACCCCGGCGGCAGAGGTCGATTTTGATCTCGACAACGCGAGCCCGGCCTCGGGCGCACTGCGCAAGCGCTGCCAGGCGCTGATCGAAAGCGTCGAGGACAGCCTCGGTGGGCTTGCTGCCGGTCAGGTGCAGTTGCGCGCCGAATGCGGCTCGGCCTTCTTTGCCGATCTCGTCGCCCACAAGGAGGTGCGCGAGACCTATCTCAACACCGCAGCTGCCGCCGATCTGCGTGGCCGTGTGGGTGAAGAGGTCAGCTTCGGCGGCATCACCTTCCGCCGCTATCGCGGGGGCCTCGGCTTCGGCGTGCCGACTGACAAGGCGTATTTTTATCCCGAAGGCGTCGAGGGGCTGTTCGAGATTTACTACGCACCAGCCGACACGTTCGAGACGGTGAACACGCTGGGTCTGCCGCTCTATGCGCGCATGATCCCCGATCGCGACCGTGACGAATGGGTGCGCCTCGAGATCGAAAGCAACCCGCTGCCGATCTGCACCCGCCCGCAGGTGCTGCGCTCGGCCAAGCGGACCTGATGAGCGCCTTCGCCGATGCTCTCGGGGCGTTGTTCCTCGATGCCAATCTCTCGGTCGAGATCTGGCATCGGGACAGCGAAGGGCAGTTCACCCGCGCGCGGGCCATCCTCCGCCGTCCGGATGAGGTCACCGAGTTCGGGGCGGCGCGGCTTCTCTCAGACACCACCCGGATCGACGTTCGGGTGGCGGATATTCCAGATCCTCGGTCTCAGGAACAGATCCTGATCGGGGATGAAACCTTTCTGATCCAGGGCGAGCCGCGCCGTGACCGCGAGCGGCTGATTTGGACGATAGAACTGACCCCCGCATGAAGCTTGGCATCGACATTACACCCGACCTCGTCGCCGTGATGGCCGCCGAGATCAAGGCGGGCGAAAAGGCCGTCAGCGCCGCGATGCGCGAATCTGGCACTGACCTGAAATCCGCCTGGCGCGGGCAGATCACCCAAGCGGGGCTTGGCCGTCGCCTCGCGAATTCGATCCGGAGCCAGACCTATCCAAAGGCTGGTGAAAGCCTCAAAGCGGCGGCGCTGGTTTGGTCGAAGGCCCCGGTCATCGTCGGCGCGCACGACACGGGCCCGCTGATCCGCTCGAAGGACGGGTTCTGGCTCGCCATCCCGACTGCGGCTGCTGGCACAGGCCTGAAAGGTGGCCACATCACACCGGGCGAGTGGGAACGGCGGCGGGGGCTAAGGCTGCGGTTCGTCTATCGCCCACGCGGTCCGAGCCTGCTGGTGGCAGACCGCGCTCGGATCAACAAACGCGGTCAAGCGGTGGCATCGCGCTCGAAGACCGGCCGCAACCAGGTCACCGCGCCGATCTTCCTGATGGTGCCGCAGGTGAAACTGCAAAAGCGGCTGGATCTCGACCTCGATGCTGAGCGAGTGCTCGACAGCGTGCCGGGGCTTATTGTGGCGAACTGGGTGGAGGGAAAATTATGGTGAGGCTACCGCTTGCGATACCAGCGAAGGTTTTCATCATCCTTGCCGGCGTCTTCCACACCCGGAAACGCGTGCAAGGTGGCTCGAAAATCGCGGCCTAGCCGACGTGCAGCACCTGCATCCTCTGGCCAATCCTCTCCCAGAAGATCTCGGAGATTAAACTCTTGGCCGTGAGGCAAGCCGTCGATCCGTTGCGCGATGACCGCGCGGAGTTGTTCAAACACTTCATGATCTTCCATTCTCAACCAATGCAAGCATAGCATGTCCTCCTGTCGCGAAACCATCCTTTCCGCCCTGCATGCGAGGCTTTCGACGCTTCCTGCGGCCGTTCTACGCGGTGAGGTTCTCCCCGAACGCGTGCCTGCGGAAGGCCTGCTGATCCTGCGTGATGGTGATCCGGGCCAACCGGATGTTTCGATGTCTCCCCTTGCGTATCATTACGAGCACGACGCTGAAGTCGAGGCTGTTGTACAAGGCCTTGATCGCGACGAGCGCCTTGACAAGCTCTGCAATGACGTTGGTGCAGTGCTTGCAGCCGACCGGACGCTGGGCGGGCTGTGTGACTGGGCCGAAGCGAAGGCACCACGCACCGTCGATCTGCCCATCGAAGGTGCAGCAACACTCAAGGCTGCGATCGTGACGGTGAAACTTCACTATACGTCGCTGGAGGCATAGCTTTGCAAGACGAAAAACAAGATGCTCATTTCTCAAAACTAGGGTCGAACATTGTAGACAATTAGCTCAATCTCTCCGCCGTCTGCCAGGTTGTAACTCTCAGAAACTCGAAGTTCGGCATCGACCTCAAATACGCAGCGGCTTTCGACGTTACCAAAAATGGTGATGTCACATCCTTCAATCAGTCGCCTCGCCTCCCTTCCGGCGTCGAATTGAACCGTGAAGCGACCGAGATCGCTCTGAAAGTAGATTGTATCTCCAAATATTGTTCCCAACCCGCCGGTGAGAGTTGCAGTTTTTCCATTCAACTGCGTATGCAGTTCAGAAATCTGCTCCATTAAGTCCAGAACTTCACCAGTCTGGGTTTCTTCAGCCAATGCCGGACCAGCTAGTGCAAGTGTGAGCAGAGGTGCCGCTACGAGACTAGACCACTTCATCTATTGAATCCTTCTACGGTTTGATCGTGCACGATTGCATGAGTGCAATGAGGGCAAGCGTTATTCCAATTATTCCTACGGCAATCTTCACCAGTGGGCCACTATCTGTTCGAGCGAGGATTGGCGAACTTGGCCTGTAGGGTCAAGAAAAGTTTTCCGCTAGAGAAGGACGACCAAACATGGCACGAGCCCAAGGGGCGCGGGCGCAAATGGCGCTTGCGTTTGAGACCACCTATGGAACGCCGCCAGCGAGCGGCTTCACCAAGATGCCCTTTGCCAGCACCTCGCTGGGGGCTGAACAACCGCTGCAGACATCGGAACTGCTGGGGTACGGCCGTGATCCGCAGGCCCCGATCAAGGATGCGGTGACGGCGGACGGTGATGTGGTCGTGCCGCTGGATGCCGAGGCGTTCGGCTTCTGGCTCAAGGCTGCGTTCGGCGCCCCGACAACCACCGGGGCCGGACCCTACACGCATGAGTTCCGCTCTGGAAACTGGGCGCTGCCGTCGTTCTCGGTCGAGACCGGCATGCCTGAGGTGCCGCGTTTTGCCATGTATTCTGGGTGCATGGTCGATTCCTTGAGCTGGCAGATGGCCCGGTCCGGATTGCTGACCGCGACAGCCAGTATCGTGGCGCAGGGTGAAGCCATCAACTCAAGCACGGCGGCAGGCACACCCGCCACGATCGCGCTAAGACGCTTTGGTCATTTCAACGGGTCGATCACGCGGAATGGGGCCAACATCGGTAACGTTGTCTCTGCCGACCTTACCTATGCCAATAATCTCGATCGCATTGAGACGATCCGGGCGGACGGCAAAATCGACGGCGCGGACCCGTCGATTGCCGCACTGACCGGGAATGTCGTCGTGCGCTTCGCGGACCAAACGCTGGTGACGCAGGCGATCAACGGCGAAGCGTGTGAGCTTGAGTTCTCCTACACGCTGCCCACGGGCGAGACCCTGACCCTGACCGCCCACGCTGTCTATCTGCCGCGTCCCCGGATCGAGATCTCTGGCCCGCAAGGCGTGCAGGCGACCTTTGATTGGCAGGCGGCCAGTGATCCGGTGCTGGGCCGGATGTGCACCGTCACACTGACCAATGACCGCGAGGAGTACTGATCATGCTACGACTGAACCTGTCGAATGAACCGCGCTGGCTCGACTTGGGCCATGGTGTCCGACTGCTCGTAGAGCCGCTGACCACGGCCATCATGTTGGCCGCGCGGAGCGATCCGGCGATTGTCGCCGCAGG
This sequence comes from Phaeobacter sp. SYSU ZJ3003, assembly GCF_041300735.1. Taxonomy (NCBI): domain Bacteria; kingdom Pseudomonadati; phylum Pseudomonadota; class Alphaproteobacteria; order Rhodobacterales; family Roseobacteraceae; genus Phaeobacter; species Phaeobacter sp. SYSU ZJ3003. Next base: position 14,954 of record NZ_PXNU01000063.1, read on the forward strand.
GGCAGATGATGAAGGGGATGCGTCCAACGACGATCTCGCCCGGATCGTTGCCAAGGCCGTGGCGCGCATTGTCGTGAAAGATTGGGACGGCGTCGGTGATGAGGACGGAAAGCCATTGCCCCTGACGCCCGAGGGCATCGACGCCCTGCTGGAACTCTGGCCGATCTTCGAGGCCTTTCAGACGACATACATCGCGGGCGCGTTTATTCTGGATGCGGAAAAAAACGCCTGACCGCTCTCGCCGAGTGGGAATTCGGCGGGGGCGGTGCGTATTGCGCGGCATGTTCCTCGTCCTGCCCGGACTGCCCGCGCAGTTTGCATAAACCGTTGACCCTCGAGGGCTGGCAGGTCTGGGATCTGGTGCAGCGGCTTGGCGGCCAGGTTCGGGTGGCGGGCGGCATGAGCGGCGGCGCGGTTCTTGGCTGGGATATGGGCGCGGCCCTGCAACTCGGTGCCGCCCTTGGGCTCTCGCCGCTTGTCCTCGCGGAACTCCTGCCGCCCGTTGAGGCGGTGATGGTCCGCAAGATCAATGAACAGTCGGGCTCAGGCCGCCTCGAGGGGTTTGATGCCTGAGACATCGATTGTCTCGCGCGCCCGCGCCAGATCCCAGGCGCGCTGCAGGTTCATCCAGTATTCCGGCGTTGTCGAGAAAAACCGGGCGAGGCGCATTGCCGTGTCGACCGTGAGGGCCGTCTGACCTTTGATCAGGCGTTCGATCCGGGTTCGGGGAACCTCAAGGCGTGTCGCGAGGGTGATTGCGCTCATCTCGAGCGGGCCGAGATACAGTTCCGCCAGAACTTCGCCGGGATGGGACGGGTTTGTCATGAGGCTCATGTCGGGCCCTCCTAATGGTAGTCGACGATCTCGACCTGTGCAGGTCCCTGATCGGTCCAGATGAAACAGATGCGCCATTGTCCATTGATGCGCACCGAATGTTGTCCTGCGCGATCCCCGCTCAGGGCTTCCAGATGATTGCCCGGCGGAAACCGTAAATCTTCAACTAAGACCGCCGCGTCCAATGCAGAGAGCATGGCGCGGGTGCGTTTGACCAAATCGGCCGGAAACCCTTTGCCAAAGCGGTCCTGAACCGCTGCAGCGGCAAGCTTTCCACGTGTGCTGACGATCATGGCGTCATGTATCACGACGTGATACACATTGCAAGGAGGCCTTATGGCAGAGAAACGTGTCAGCGTCCGGCTCTCCGCGACCGGCGGCCGCCAGGTGCGTGCCGAACTCGAGGGTGTCGGAGAGGCGGGCGCACGTGGCATGGGGCGTCTCTCGCGTGAGATGGAACAAGCCAATGCCCGTATGGCAGCCTTTGCGCGCCGGGCACGGATCGCGGCGACGGCTGCAGCCACGGCCCTTGCTGCTGCCGTCGTCTCGATGACCCGCTCGACCGTGACAGCCGCCAACGAAATCAACCAACTCTCCCAGGTCGCCAATGCCGCTCCGGAGGTCTTCCAGCGCTGGTCCGCGGCCTCGGCCACCGTGGGCATCGAACAAGAAAAGCTCGCCGATATTCTGAAGGACGTGAATGACCGCGTGGGGGATTTCCTGCAGACGGGCGGCGGCCCGATGGCCGACTTCTTCGAGAATATCGCGCCGCGTGTGGGTGTGACAGCAGACCAGTTTGCCCGGCTTTCGGGGCCGGAGGCGCTACAACTTTATGTCGACAGCCTCGAGCGCGCGGGTGTCAGCCAACAGGAGATGACCTTCTATCTCGAGGCCATGGCGTCCGACGCCACGCGGCTCATTCCGCTGTTGCAAAACGGCGGCGCGGAAATGACCCGGCTTGGCGCGCAGGCGCAGGTGCTTGGCGCGGTGCTCGACGCCGACGCCATCGCTGCGATGCGTCGGTCAGAACTGGCGCTGGTCAGTATCGAGCAGGTTTTTATCGGCGTGCGCAACCGGATTGCCGTGGCACTGGCGCCCACGCTTGAGGCGGCCGCGAACGCCTTCTTGGCGCTGGCCTCTTCGACCAGCCCGATCAGTCGGGCCTTCGATGCGGTGCTCGCAAATCTCGACCGGCTCGCGATCTATGCTGGGACCTTTGCCACGTTTCTTGCCGGACGCTGGGTGGCCGCCATGGCCGCCGCCGCGCTGTCGGTACGGGGCTTGGCCACCACGCTTGTCGTGCTGAAAGGCGCGCTTATCCGCACGGGGATCGGTGCTCTGATCGTGGGTGCGGGCGAACTGGTCTATTGGTTTACGCGTCTCGCTACTGGTGCTGGTGGGTTCGGCGAGGCGATGCGGCTTTTGAAGGACGTCGCGGTCGAGGTCTGGGACCGGATCAAGATGGGCGCAAACGCGGCCGGATCGCGCGCCACAGCCATGTTTTATGATCTCAAAGCCGATGCCGCGACCGGCATGGCAGGCGCCATCGAGAGTTTGGTCGCCTTTGGAAACACCACCGCCAACACCTTCGAGGGCGCACTTCTCGCCGTGCGCGAGATCTGGTCGCGCCTGCCGGATGTGATCGGGGATCTGGTCTTCTCGGCGGCCAACCGCATGCTCGACGGTATCGAGGCCATGCTGAACGGCGCAATCCGCCGAATTGACGCCTTCACGGGGCGCATTCGGGATGCGTTGGCGGCGGTCGGCATCAAGACCACCTTTGGCCAGATCGGAGAGATCAGCCTTAGCGACATCCCGAACCCTTTCGCAGGCGCCTCCGCTGATGCAGGGATCGCTGCAGCAGAGGCCTTTCGCCGAGCCTTCGAGGATAACCCACTTACTGTTCCCGATCTTGGCCTTGATGGCATTGCCGTCGATGCGCTGGAAACAGCCAATCTTTACCGGCGTGCCGCCACGGATCTCGCGACTGGTGCAACGGCTCCACTTACCTCCTGGGGCGCACTTCGCGATGCCGTTGCAGGCACGGGTGAAGAAGGCGCGGCGGCGCTGGATGAGGCCACGGCTTCCGCGGATCGGTTGTCTGATGCCATGGGGCGTGCCGGTGGCGCGGCTGGCAGTGCCGGAGATCGGATCGCTACCGGGTGGCGTGCAGTCTCGGAGTCCCTTCAGGCCTATGCGAAGGATGCGCTGAACTGGGGTAAAGGTCTCGGCGAAACCCTAACGGGCGTTTTCAGTGGCGCGGAAAGCGCGTTTCGGAGCTTTGTTGAGACCGGCAAGTTCGACTTCAAAAGCCTCGTGCGCTCGATCCTGGCAGACCTCGCGGTTCTGTCCTTTAAGCGTGCGGTGCTGGGGCCCATTGCATCTGCGCTCTCCGGCATCTTTGGCGGCGGGTCTGTTGCTGCGGCGGTGTCACATGCAGGCGGTATTGTCGGGTTGTCGGGCCATAGCCGCACGGTGCCTGCGATGGTCTTCGCTGGTGCTCCCCGGATGCATTCCGGTGGGACCGTGGGGCCGGTTGGCTCCTGGGCTGGGCTCCGCACCGACGAGGTCCCGACGATCCTGCAGCGCGGGGAACGGGTGCTGAACCGACGCGAGGCAGCGAACTACGGACAAGGCAGCACTGGCGCGGGCGTCACCGTGAACATCGACGCGCGCGGGGCGCAGATGGGCGTGGCTGAACAGATCGACGCGAAGCTGCGTGCGGCGATCCCGGAGATCGCGCGCATTGCCAAGGAAAGCGTGGCCGATGGCCGACGCCGGGGTCAGGTGATCTGAGATGGCCATTCTTGTCTTGCCGTTGACGTTGGTCACGGCACTCGAACGGCGGCTCGTGACCTCGGTCGCGGAAGCACGCTCGCCCTTCACCGGCACGTCGCAGATTCAGGATTGGGGAGCATCGTGGTGGGAATACCAGATCGAGATGGCGGTGACACAAGGGGCGAAGGCCCGGCGGTTGTCGGCCTTCTTCACCGCGCTTGGTGGATTGCGGGGCCGGTTCCTCTTCCCCGATCCCTCGATCGAGGGGCCGCTGACGGCTGGGGTCCCGAGCGTGACGGACACGCAGGCTGCAGGCGCCTCAACCTTGCAGACGTCCTACTGGGGGCTTGGACTTCGAGCCGGGGATTTCTTCCAACTCGGGTCCGATGCCACAACCCGGCTCTATCAACTGACCGAGGATGTGACGCCCTTGGGGTCGGCAGCGACGATCCACTTCGTGCCGCCGCTGCGCACGGCGGTGCCTGCCGGGACACTCCTCGGGCTGGATAAACCATCGGTACTTCTGCGCCTGACCGCCCCGGTGCCAACCGTGGTCGGCCGGGCGGATCAGCACCGATTCACGCTGTCAGCGCGGGAAACCCTTTAACCAGAGAGACCCTCTAATGAGCCGTGATCTCACCGTCGCCTTCGCCACTGCGCTGGCCGATCAAAACCTCAGGCCAGTGATCTTCTTCGAGGGCCAGTTTGCGACAGGCTGGGTCCGGATCTGGTCGGGGCTGGGAGAGGTCAGCTGGAACGGCGAAACCTGGTCCGGGGCCGGATCGCTCCTGGGGCTTGGGGCCATCGACGAAACCGGTGAGGTGGTCGCGGGCGGCACCGCCGTCTCGCTTTCAGGCGTGCCGCTGGACCTTGTTCAAATGGCCATTGAGGAAGCGCGGCAGGGACTGCCGGGGCGGATCTGGCTGGGGCTCTTGGCCGAAGATGGCAGCATCATCGCCGATCCGGTCCAGGCCTTCTCGGGCCGCCTCGATGTGCCAGAAATCAAGGACGACGCAGACACCTGCACGATCACCATCAGCTATGAAAGCCGTCTCATCGATCTCACCGTCGCGCGGACCTGGCGCTACACCCATGAAAGCCAGCAGGCGCTATATCCGGGCGATCTCGGGTTTGAATATGTCACCGCGATCCAGGATCGGGAACTCACCTGGGGGCGGGGATAGTCAGCGTTTTGCGGCCGATGGCATCGGCTTTGGAGTGTTCATGCGCAGCAATTGCGGGTAGCCCGCGCGGCACCGGCCTTGCATGTTGGAGATGCTCGGTCGGTCTTCGGGGCAGTCACGGGCAATTATATCGAGCGCGCTTGGCAGGGGTGTGGACGGCCCCACGATCTCGCAGAACCGTGCTTTAGAATACCGCCCGAAACGGCCGCAGACGGGGCAGTTGATCTCGACGGTCTCAAATGGAAAATCCGAAGCGCGCATGCCCGTGCATTTACCCCCTGATCAAACGATGGCAAGAGAAACCCATGCGACTGGACAATTGGCCCATCCTGCTCGCCGAGGCGCTTGAAACCGCCCGAGCCCGCCCCTTTGCCTGGGGCGTCCACGACTGCCCCACCTTTGCCTTTGAAACCCGCACGCGCCTCACCGGCGGCGAGGACACCGCCGCACTCTGGCGGGGACGCTACACCACGGCGCTTGGTGGGCAGCGCGTGATGCGCCGCCTTGGCTGGGCCTCACTCGAGGAGATGGGCCACGCCTTGCTGGGCGCCCCACGTCGCGGCGTTCTGTTTGCCCAACGCGGCGACATCGTCCTGGCCGACACCGGTCTCGGCTTCGGCATCTGCACGGGCGCCGAGGCCGTCGGCATGGCGCCCGAGGGGCTGGTGACGGTCCCGTTACCCTCCTGCCGTCTTTCCTGGCCCGTCTGACCCCGGACATCTCTCATGCCGTTTATTGTCTCAGCCGTCACCGCGATTGCGGGGGCGATCAGCGGTGTAATGGCCGCGGGCGGGATCGGGGCCGCACTCTTGCGGATCGGGGGCACGCTTCTGCTGTCCTATGCCACGCAGGCCTTGATGCCGAAGCCGCGGGCGACGCTGCAGCCGCGCACGGTGACCATCCGCGAGCCGGTTGTGCCACGCGATCTGGTCTATGGCCGCACCCGCAAAGGCGGGGTGATCGTGTTCCTGCACGCCTCGGGGCCGACCAACCAGTTCCTTGATCTGGTGATCGTCCTGGCGACCCATCGCGTCAAATCCATCGGGGCGATCTACTTCGAAGGGGAGATGGCGCTTGATGCTGACGGGGTGGCCCGGGGTCGCTGGGCCGGGAAAGCCTTTGTGGAGCGCAAGCGGGGCCTGCCGGACCAGTCTGCCTTCGAGGGGCTGCGGGAGGATGTGTCGGACAAATGGTCCGCACACCACCGCCTGCAGGGGTGTGCGGCCATCCGGCTGCGGCTGACCTATGACCCGGACGCCTTTCCGGCGGGCATTCCGAACATCACGGCCGACGTCGAGGGCAAGGACGACATTTGGGACCCAAGGATTGGAGCGCAGGTCTACTCAGAAAACCCCGCGCTGTGCCTCGCCGATTACATGGCCAATCCGACCTGGGGGATCGGGGCGGCGATTGGTGCACCGGACGGCATTGACGAGATGGCGCTCGTCGCGGCGGCGAACATCTGTGACGAGATTGTGCCGCTTGCCGGTGGCGGGAGCGAGCCGCGCTATGCCTGCAACGGGGTGATCACACTGTCGGAGACACCCAAGACGATCATCGAGGGGCTGCTGTCGAGCTTTGCCGGGCGCTGCGCCTTCTCGGGCGGGTCCTGGCGCATCCATGCAGGCGCATGGCGCGCGCCGGATGTGGCGCTCACCTCGGACCATGTCCGCGAAGGCGGGCTGACGCTCGCGACGCGCGTGACAATGTCGTCAAACTTCAACGGCGTGCGCGGCCAGTTCGTGAGCCCCGAGAACAACTGGCAGCCCGACGACTTCCCGGCCTATGCCTCGGATGTTTACCTCGCCGAGGACGGGGGCGAGCGGAAGTGGCGCGATATCTCGCTGCCTTTTACGATCTCTGCACCGATGGCGCAGCGGCTCGCGAAAATACAGCTCGAGCGCGCGCGGCGGCAAATGACGGTGCGGCTCTCGGGCAAGCTCTCGGCCTGGGCGGCAACGGTGGGCGATGTGGTCACGCTCTCCTATGCCCGCTGGGGGTTTGCGGAAAAACCCTTTGAGGTGCACGGGGTGAGCCTGGACCTGACGGCCTCGGGCGACGGGGCGCTTTTGCTGCCCGAGTTGGTGCTGCGCGAGACCTCGCCGCTGGTCTATGACTGGTCGGCCTCCGAGGAACAGGTCTATGCGGCCGCACCGCGTACGGTCTTGCCCTCGGCCTTTGATCTTCCGGCGCCCGGACGCCCGGAGATCTCCGAGAGCCTTTACATTACCCGGGATGGCGGGGGCGCGAAGGTGCTGGTGCGCGTGACCTGGACCCCTGCGGCCTCGGCCTTTGTGACGCTCTACCAGATCGAGGCCCGCCGCGAGGGCGGGGATTGGGTGGATTACGGTCGTCAGCAGGGCACGCAGCTGGAGATCCGGGACGCCAGCCCGGGGCTGTGGGAGGTGCGGATCAAATCCGTCTCGGCGATGGGGGTGTCCTCGGCGTGGCGCACGCGCACGGCCGAGGTCCTCGGGCTGGCCGCGCCGCCGGTGGCGCTTGAAAACGTCACGCTGCAGGCGGCCGGAGGGCTCGCGATCCTCAAATGGGCGCGGGCTGCGGACCCGGATGTGCGGGTGGCGGGCAATATCGTCATTCGCCACAGCAGCGAAGCACCCGCAAGCTGGGCCAACAGCTACGCGATGGACCGGGTGGCGGGCTCGGAGGCGATTGCGGTCGTGCCGCTCAAGCCCGGGACCTATCTGCTGCGGGCCGAAGACAGCGGCGGGCGGCTGGGACCGGTGACGGGGATCGCCACCAGGGGCGCACAGGCGCTGGCCTTTGCGCCGGTGCAAAGCCTGCAGGCCGACGACAGCTTTCCCGGCACCAAAACGGATCTGGTCGTGGGCCCCGGTGGTCTGCGGTTGGCGAGCACGGTGGACGCGGGCGGGGTGCCTTATGTGCCGCAGACACAAGGGCTCTATGCGTTCGGCGCGGGGATGGATTTTGGCGCGGTGCGCCGGGTGCGGCTGCGCAGCGAGATCCGCCTTGCGGTTCTGGCGCTTCTGGACCGCATCGATGCCCGTGTCACGCCCATCGACAGCTGGGCCGATTTTGACGGCACGGATGGCGCGCAGACCGATGTGGTCGTGGAGGTGCGCGACACCGACGACGATCCGGCGGCCACGCCTGCGTGGTCCGGCTGGGGGCGGATCGACAACCACGAGATCGAAGCGCGGGCCATCGAGGCCCGGGCCTGGCTCCGCACGGAGGATGCCGCCTATACGCCGGTGGTCTCCCGGCTCCGGCTTTATGCAGACGAGGTGATGTGATGTCCCAGACCGGGAGTTACGTGATTGACAATGACGCGGGCCTTGCGGTGCGCCAGCGGATCAACGAGGTGCTGGCCGCGCTGCAGTCGAGCAATGCGGGTCCTGAAGCCCCCGTAGAGACGCGCGCGGGCATGCTGTGGCTGGACACCGGCGGGGCCGAGGCGGTTCTGCGCATCCGCAACGCGGCGGATGACGCCTGGGAGGATGTGCTCGATGGCGGAAGCTATTGATCCGCTGACCGGGACCGCGCGTCTTTGTAAACCTGGCCACGTTCGCGTTTGCCCACGGCGATCACGGTGACGGTAATCGTGGTCTCCTGCACCGAGTAGACGAGGCGAAATCCCGCGCTGCGCAGTTTGATCTTGTAGTGCTGATCGAGGCCATGCAGGCGGTCTGCAGGAACGTGGGGGGTCTCAAGGCGCTCGGCCAGCTTCTTTTTGAACTGGCGCTGCACCGGCGCGCCCAGCTTCTTCCACTCCTTCAGCGCCGATGGCAGAAACTGCAGCTCATAGGTCATCCAGAGTGACCTTGACCGGGGTCTCGCTTGCACGGGCCTCGATGAGGTCGATCAGGTCAAGATCGTCGAGACGTTCCATCATAGCCTCATAATGCCGGGCCGGAACCATATAGGCCATGACACGGTTGTGGTTGAGCACGGCCACCGGCTCCCCGTTTGCCTGCGCAAGAACGCCTGTCGGGCTTTTTTTGAGGTCGGAGACGCTGACGGCGATGTTGGCTTCAACGCGTTGCATGGAGAGGTCCTATCAATAAGGGGCCAAATATAGACCTAAAATTGGTGCGAACTCCGGCCATGTCAAGCCGCGTCTCATGCGGGCGTGCGCGTAAGAGAAAGGACAAACATGTCTGATCCGGGATTTATCGACATGATCGACCGTGTCTTTGGCGGGGCGGTAACGACGCTGATCGGGGCGTTCACGGGGCGGCTTATGTATCACTCGGGCGAGGTGAAGCTTGGGCGACGGCGGTTTTTTGGCCGTGAGCTTCTCTGGGAAATCCCCGTGGCTGTGGGCATGGCGCTGATCGGTGAGGCGGCGGCGAGTTACATCGGGCTGACCCAGCCGGTCTCGACGGGGTTTGTGGCCACGCTGGCCTATCTCGGGCCGCGCGGTGCGGAGGCGGTTCTCTCGGCCTGGCTCTGCCGGAAAAAATAGCTTTTTGGTGCGCGGCGCACTTGCGGCGGGCCCACAGGCCGGGACACCGGACAGGCGCTCCGCCTGATCCGGCAATCGGGCACGCTGCGAACAATTTGGGGAAATCTATCTGGCAGGCCGTCCTTCGGGACGGCCTTTTGCTGTTGAGGAGACGGAGATGCAGATCGGGGTGTTGATTGACCAGACCGCCAGGGTGGATCTGGGGGTCTGGGAATGGGCCGAGGGGGATAACCCAAGGGTTCTGGCGTATTACCGGGAGGCGGGTATGCCGCAGGACCACGACGAGGTGCCGTGGTGCGCGGCGTTTGTGGGGGCGGTGCTGGCGCGGTGCGGTGTGCAGGGTACGGGATCGCTGCTGGCGCGCAGCTATGCCACCTGGGGCCGCCCTGTTGCGCTGGAGGATGCGGGTCCCGGGGATGTGGTGATCCTGTCGCGTGGTGCCCCGTGGCAGGGGCATGTGGGGTTCTTCGATCATCTCGACGGGGCGCGTGTTTTTCTTCTGGGCGGCAATCAGGGTGATCAGGTCACCATCACCGGCTATGACCGCGCCCGCGTTGTGGCGGTGCGCCGAGCCATCGCGCCCGCGGATCTGCCGCCGCGCAGGGCCGCGCCAGGCCAGAGCACGACCGTGCGGGCAACCGGCGTCCAGATCCTGGCCGCGCTCGGGGCGGCGTTCGAGGCGCTGCGCTCTCTCGACGGGTCTGCGCAGCTGCTGGTTCTGGGCGTGGCCGGTCTGGTGCTGCTCACCGCGCTCTGGATTGCACGCGAGCGCATCCGGAAGATCCTTGCAGGTCTGGGATGACCGCGGTGCCTGTGCTGTTGCGCGCGCTGTCTCGGCGTCTCGTCTACGGCGTGGGCATCGCTCTGGCGGTGCTCGCCCTGCTTTGGGCGGTCTGGCGCCATGGCCGGGCGGCGGGGCGTGCGGCCGATGCCATCACGCGCGCCGAGGCGCGGATCCGGAGTTTGAAACAGGCCGCGGAGGTGCGCCATGTTGTGGAAACCGATGATGCTGACGCTGTGTCTCGCAGGCTGGAGCGCTGGATGCGGGATCGGGACGCCGACGGACTGTGACTGGGCGCAGCCGATCCGGCCCGCGCGCGCGGATCATCTCACCGTCCAGACCCAACGCCAGATCCTCACCCATAACGAGACCGGCGCGCGGTTGTGCGGGTGGGGGCCATAAGGCGCGTGCGCCCGTCAGTTCTTGCCGCAGCAGCCCTTGTATTTGCGGCCCGAGCCGCAGGGGCACGGATCGTTGCGGCCGGGGCGCGTGGCGGCTTTGAACGGTTCGCGGGGGAGATTCGCTGCGGTTGGGCCCGCAAGTTCGGGGCGTGACTGGTGCAGGATCGTGGCTACGCAGTTCGGGATCAGGTCCGGGGCCTCGGCGTCGATCTGGTCGATTTCTTCATCTGTGAACGTACTGTTCCCAGTATAGATGTCGTGCAGCGCCATGATGAAAATCATGGTCGCACGGGTCTCGTCATCGGCGCGCCCGAGGAGTGCGTCCCATGCTTCGGGCCGCAAAGCCATGGCGCGGGTGAAACCGTCAACCCAAGGTTCCCAGAGGGTCTCGTCGCTGTTCATGTCGATCTCGTAGATCGGCTCGATCCAGAACGACTGCGTGATCAGGTTCGCGACGCTATTGTACTGGGTCATTACCGCGTCGATCGTCTCTTTTGCCGTGGCAAGATCGGGGAATTGTGCATCTCCAGTCACGCCCCAGACATGGGCGAGCCAATCGGAGGGGGGGATCGTCTCGGGACAGGCGAGAACACCCGTCACGAAGCCATCCAACTCGCTCACTGTCATGGGTTCGTTCTCGATCGGCAGCGCTTGCAAAAGCGCTTCAAGGCGGTCCAGCCGTTCGTCTTCCTGATCCATGCGTCGTTCCTTCTGCGGCCGTGACCCCTTTAGCCGCAGCGGACCGACTTCTCAATCGAACGTGTTCGGACCGGTCCATTCGGATGGTCCGTGGAGGCATGTATGACAACATCTGTGCAAGAAGGCCCCGCGATCGTGATCGGCTATACCTACCGGCTGAGACTTGCGGCCGCCAGCGCACTGTTCCCGGACGGGGTGCAGCTGACAGCGCAGATCCGGACCTCTGTGGACGCAGACAGTGTGCTGGCGGTTTTGTCGACCCAAGCGGGCGGGCTTGTCCGGGTGAGTGACACCGGACTTGATCTGGAAATCCCTGCCAGCGTCACTGCCACGCTCGCGGTGGGATCGGTGGTGCTGGATGCGGTGCGCACCGACACCGATCCGGAGCTGCATCTGGGCTTCACGCTGGAAATCCCCGTGGTGATGCCGGTCACGCGGGGGCTTGGACATGACGGGTGAGGTCGCCCTGACATCCCATGTGGTGCCGATCCGGATCACGACGACGGATGCGGTATCTCTCCGGCTGGCCGGGACCACGGGTCCTGTGGCCGTCCGGGTGCGCGGGTTGCCGGGGCCTGACGGCGCAATCGGGCCGCCCGGGCCCAAGGGGGATCAGGGCGATCCCGGTCTTTCCATTCTACCTGGTGACGCACCGATCAACGGAGGGTTTTTCTGATGGCCAATACGATCCAACTCAAACGCCGGGTCTCCGGCCTTGCCGGGGCGCCCGCCGCGCTCAAATCCGGCGAGCTGGCCCATAACGAGGTCGATGACACGCTCTATGTGGGTAAGGGCGATGATGGCGGGGGCAATGCGACAGCGATTGCCCCGCTTGCAGGGGCGGGCGCCTTCCTCGGCCTGACGGGCACGCAGTCCGTGGCGGGCAAGAAGACGTTTGTGACGGCTCCGGCGGCGGGTCAGGATGCGAGCGCGGGCTCCGATCTGGTGCGCAAATCGCAGATCGACACGCTGCTCGGTGCCAAGGCCAATACCGGTCACGGCCATGCCATTGCCGATGTCACCGGGTTGCAGGGAGCGCTGGATGGAAAGGCCACCAGCAGCCACGGGCATGGCGCGGCCGAGATCACCGACAGCACGCTGGCCGGACGGGCCATCCTGACCGCGGCGGATGCAACGGCGCAGCGCACCGCACTGGGGCTTGGCACAGCCGCGCTCGCGAGCAGTGCAGCCTTTGCGCCTGCCACCCACGGCCATGCCGTCTCCGAGGTGACGGGGCTGCAATCGGCGCTCGATGCCAAGGCCCCCGCCGCCTCTCCGGCGCTATCCGGCGTTCCGACAGCGCCGACGGCTGCGGGCGGGACGAATACCACGCAGATTGCCACCACGGCCTTTGTGCAGGCGGAGATCTCCAGCTTTGGCGCGGGAGACATGGTCAGATCCACCTATGACACCGACAATGACGGCAAGGTGGACGCGGCAGAGGTGGCCGATGCGGTGGCCTGGGCCGGGATTACCGGCAAGCCCACAAGCTTTACGCCCGCCACCCACGGCCACCCGATCAGCCAGGTGACCGGATTGCAGGGCGCGCTGGATGCGAAAGCTGCTTTGGCCTCGCCCGCGCTGAGCGGGACGCCGACGGCGCCGACGGCTGTGTCGGGCACCAGCACGACACAGATCGCGACGACGGCCTTTGTCTCGGCGGCGATTGGTGCACTGATCGATACGGCGCCGGGGGCGCTCGATACGCTGAACGAGTTGGCCGCCGCCCTGGGGGATGATCCGGATTTTGCCACGACCGTGACCACGGCGCTGGCGGGCAAGCTGGCCGCGAGTGCGAACCTGTCCGATCTGGGCAATATCACCACGGCGCGGGGCAATCTGGGCCTCGGGAGCCTGGCGCTGCAGGAGGCCGGAGCGGTGGCCATCACCGGTGGGTCGATCTCCGGTGTCGCGCTGGACGGCGGTACGTTCTGAGCCCGCCCGCATGTCCTGCCTTGATCTTTGTTCCAACATCGGGAGGTCATCCTCATGGCCATCAGACTGAAGCGGTCCGGCGCCGCGGGGAAGGTGCCGACCACGGTGCAGCTGGATCTCGGGGAACTGGCCATCAATACCTTTGACGGGCGGTTGTTCCTCAAGCGCGATGACGGCAGCGAGGGGATTGTCGAACTGGTCAATACCGGGCGGTCGCTCCTCGCGGGCACCGGTCTGACCGGCGGCGGGTCTCTGGCGGCCGACCGCACGCTGGCCGCCGATATTGCCAGCCAGGCGGAGGCCGAGGCGGGCACCGCACAGGCCAAGCTGATGACGCCGGAGCGTACAGCCCTGAATCGCTCCGAGTTTGTCGGAGACCATCAACTTAAGTAAGGATGATGGTTATGACGAAAAGCA
>NZ_PXNU01000064.1:0-27906 GCF_041300735.1 Phaeobacter sp. SYSU ZJ3003
GGCCGCATAACCATGAAATCCGCAGCGTCGCCCGAAACGCTTTTCAACATCGATCGGGACATTCCCTAGCTTTTCGGGGGCACCAGACAAGCGATGCCTCTTTACGTAACAATCAACGCGCCAGTGCGGATTTACCCCTTCCGAGTAGTCAGGACGCCAGACAAAAAACCGGGCAACCGGTGTCAGTGTGGCGCCACTTCCTACTCGGTTTCCACGTCGATGGTAGATATCCCCAACTTGGTGTTCCTCACTGATCTGACACTCGGCTTCGTAGCTATCTGCTAAATCAAAGCGTTCTATTCGCATAGGAAAGCATTCCTCCACGCCCCTTGATCAACACGAAGGCTTAGCGTGCTGCGCGCGAGGGCCAGAACAGGCGCCAGGCCGAGCGCTTTTCCTTGATCACAAAACCCTTAGCACTGCTGTGCAGACGCTCGCTCGGGTCCTTGCCCACCGGACGGCGACTGCGCAGCAAGAAGATCTTACCCCAGCCGCGCCAGGTGCCGACCGATGGCGCGCCGGGATCCACCGGGAACCGCATGCGCCAATCCTGCGGCAGCGGCAATCCGCAATCCTCGGCCTTTTCCAGCATCCAGACCAGCGACAGGTTCGCGAGCGGCCGCGCCGCCTCAAAACCGCCAAGCTGCCCGCCCACATCCCCTTGGGCGCCGCGGAACCACATCTGCTCCACCCGGCCGTTGAACCCGTCGGGACAGGACCACAGCACCGGAGCAAAGACGTCGCGGGTCTCCTCCAGCGCCAGCGCATGATAGCCATTCTTCACATGCGGGCCCAATTCATCATTGTGAAAGCCATGCGGGTCCTTGGACCAGCGCCACAGCACCGGCAGACGAAAGCCCAGTGCCTTGACCGTATCCCAGACGCCGATCATTTCGATCTGGGTTTCAGCGTGGCAATAGGCATCGTGAAAGGCGCGCGCGATCTCCGCGTCCTGCCCCTGCTGGTAATGGCGGTAGGCGGTGCGGATATTGCGTTCGGTGGCGTGTTCGGGCCGCAGCAGGCCCACCTCGCCGATCACCCCGGCCAATGAGCGTACCGCATAGGCCCCGCGGCTGTATCCGATCAGGAAAATACTGTCGCCAGGCCGGTAGCGCGAGGCGAGATAGCCATAGGCACGACGGATCTGCCGGTTGATCCCAGTGCCCACCATGACATCCCGCGCACTGGACCAGCCCGTCCACTGCACGCCGGTTTCGTAGAATACGGAAACTTCCGGGCCGACCTCCTTGCACAGAAGGTAAGTCTGCCCGGCATGGGATTCATGGCCCGGCCGCAGCGAGGTCATGGTCCCGTCCAGAATGATCACATGGGCCTGCGGCCCGCGCAGCGCGGTCTCGGCGGAATGCTCGGACCGCAAAGGCCGCCCGAGCCATCCAAAGACACGTTTACTCAGCTGCGACAGAGACATCCCTTAGCACTTCCCATAGTTTCAACGGCGTGAACGGCATGTCCATCTGGTGCACACCACGTGCCCAGACCGCATCCTGCACCGCATTGGCGACCGCCGCCATGGCGCCCACGGTTCCGGCCTCGCCGCAGCCCTTCATCCCCATCGGGTTCTGGGTCGAGGGCACGGCCTCGGTCGCAAAGCCGATCATTGGCATATCTGACGCCCGTGGCATGGCATAGTCCATGAACGTTGCCGTGAGCAGCTGCCCCTCTTCGTCATAGACCACATGTTCCAGCATGGCCTGACCCAGGCCCTGCGCAACACCGCCATGCACCTGCCCTTCGGCCAGCGCCGGGTTGATCAGGTTACCAAAGTCATCCACCACAGTATAGCGGTCAACCTCGGACGCGCCGGTTTCCGGATCGATCACCACTTCGCAGATATGAGCCCCGTTCGGGAACGAGCGCCCCGGCAGCGTGGCCCGCGCCGAGTGACGCAGCAACTCGGTCCGGCCCTGCGCGCGGGCCATCTCGGCCGCTTCAAGTACGGTGGGGGTAACGTTGGATCCCGGCGCGCGGAAGGTTTCACCATCAAATTCGATTGCGTCTTCCTCGACACCCATTTCATCGGCGAGGAAAGGCGTAAAGGCCGCGACCATCGCATCGACGGTGGCAAGGGTGGCATTGGCCTGCGTGGTGACCGAACGCGACCCGCCTGTGCCGCCGCCCTTGGCGATCAGGTCACTGTCGCCCTGCACCACTTGGATCTGGTCTGCAGGAATGCCGGTCTGATCCGCAAGGAACTGCGCATAAACGGTTTCATGCCCCTGTCCGTTGCTTTGCGTGCCGACATAGATATTCACCCGGCCGTCCTCCAGAAACTCCACTTCCGCGCCTTCCGAAGGATCACCCAAAATGCTTTCGATATAGTAACACAGGCCGACGCCCCGCAGCTTGCCCGATGCTGCATCTGCAGCCTTGCGGGCCGGATAGCCTGCCATATCAGCCTCTTCCGCGGCGCGGCTCAGCACCCGGTTGAAATCACCGACATCATAGCTTTCGCCAGTGACGGTGGCATAAGGAAAGGCCGCCGGGGCGATGAAATTGCGGCGCCGCAGCTCCCAGGGATCAACGCCAAGTTCACGCGCGGCCCGGTCCATCACCCGCTCCAGCACATAGATCGCCTCGGGGCGGCCCGCGCCGCGATAGGCATCAACCTGGGTGGTGTTGGTATAGATCCCTTCGACACGCAACCAGGCGGTCTGGATGTCATAGACCCCGGCCAGAACACGGCTGAACAGGGTGGTCTGGATGATCTGGCCAAAAGGCGCGTTATAAGCGCCAAGGTTGCAACGGGTGTTCACCCGATAGGCGGTGATCTTCAGATCCGCATCAAAGGCCAGTTCCGCCAGCGAGGTCAGATCGCGCCCACCATTGTCCGACAGCATCGATTCCGTTCGGTCCCCAACCCAAAGCACCGGCCGTCCCAGAACCTTTGCCGCATGGGCGACAGCATAATATTCCGGATAGGGCTGCGATTTCATGCCAAAGCCGCCGCCCACATCCGGGGTCACCACATGTACCTGCTCTTCTTCAAGGCGCAGTTTATTGGCGAGGTTGGATTTGACGCCCCAGACGCCCTGCCCGCCAAAGGTGAAATGCAGACGGTCGTCCTTCCATTCGGCAAAACAGCCGCGCGGCTCCATCGAGTTGACGATGACCCGGTTGTCCTCGACTTGCAGCGCCACGGTATGAGCCGCCTCGGCAAAGGCGGCTTCGGTTGCGGCCTCATCGCCCATGCCCCAGTCAAAGCCGAGGTTGTCCGGCACATCCGGGTGCAGCGGCTCACCGCCCGGCGCGATGTCCATTTTCACCGGCAGGTCGTCGATTTCCAGCTCGATCAATTCTCCGGCATCGCGGGCCTGATCCATGGTTTCGGCCACAACAACCGCCACAGGTTCGCCCACATGACGCACGCGATCATGGGCCAGCATCGGCCGATGCGGTGCCGCCGCGCCCGATCCGTCGCGATTCTTAATCAGGATGCCATCGATTCCGGTGTCATAACCCGCCTCAAGATAGTCGGCATAGGTCACCACCATCTGCACGCCCTGGGCGGCGCGGGCGTCTTCGACGTCCAGCCGGGTGATCGTGCCATGCGCCACAGGACTGCGCAGAACCCAGCAGCGCAAGGCGCCCTGGGGCGCAGAATCCTCGATATAGCGGCCGTGTCCCGTCAGGAACCGGACATCCTCGACCCGTTTCACCGGCTGGCTTTTTCCGAACTTTTCCATGCTCATCCCCTTCGCGCGCTCAGTGCTGCTTTGGGGCCGACATTAGCCTCGCGTGCCAGCTTGTCCAGAGAGCTCGATCACGGTGGCCACATCCGAAAGGCCATAGCCATTGAATTGCGTGCTCATGGCGGAAGAATAAGCACCAAGCCCGGGGAACAGCACATAATCGCCTGTGACGCTGTCTTCGGGCAACGGCAGACCATCCGGAAGACGGTCCAGGCTGTCGCAGGTCGGGCCGAACACGATGCGCGGTTTGCGCGGCGCCGACCGGTGCTGCCCCTCGGCGCTGACCACGGTCACGCGCCCGGGCAAACCCATGTCGCGGATATCGACCAGCCCGCCATAGATCCCATCGTTGAGGTAGACCACACCGCCGCCCTGGCGCAGCCCCTTGATGCGGGCCGCCAGGGTAAAGGCCTCAGACACCATCGCCCGGCCTGGCTCACAGATCAGCTCTGGCGCGGCGTCACCAAAGGCATCGCGAACCGCAGTCCCAATAGCGGAAAACACCGTCTCAAGATCCGGCGCCACGCCATCGCGGTTGGCGGCAAAGCCACCGCCGACGTTCAGCCGCGCCACCTTTACCCCGGCGGCATCGACGATCCGGCGTGCGGCGTGGATATATTCGACCCAAGCCGAGGCATCCTCGCATTGGGTGCCGGGATGAAAACACAGAGCCGGTGTCCAGCCTTCTGCCGCCACCCGTTGCAGCAGCGCGATCGCCTCTTCCGGGGCGGCACCGAATTTGCTGCCGAAATCATAGGCTGCGCCCTCGACCGGCAAGGCAAAGCGCACCGCGATCTCGCAGTCGCGCGACACATCGGCCAGCTTGTCCAGCTCGCTTGCCTCGTCCACCGACCAGCTGGCCACGCCGTGGGCAATACCTGCGGTGATTTCCACATCCGAGCGCACCGGATTGTTGTAATGCATCACCGCATCCGCACTGGCGGCGCGCACCGCCTCCATTTCCGCAGGCGATGCCACATCAAAGGCCGACACCCCGGCGGCCACCAAATTGGACAGAACCGCCGGATGCGGGTTCGCCTTGACCGCATAGGTCACCAGCCCCGGAAAGCCGGTCAGAAACCGGTCCGCCACCGCGTGCAGCACCCGCGGCGAGAAATAGAGGATGGGATGATCCGGCTGCCGCCGCGCAAGATGCGTTTCGGGGTCAAGCCAGAGCGGGGGAATATGCTGCATAAGATCAAAGCCTTGTTGGACGGACTGCGTGCCGATTGACGGTTTTCTTGCATTTTCGCCCAGTAGCGCGTCGATTTCCCCCGTCAATATTGATATTATGACGAAAATTTCCGTCATTATGGCACAAAAAAATGCAGATAGACGAAACAGATCAACAACTTCTGGCGCTATTGCGCGACAATGCCCGCCGCCCGGTGGCCGAACTGGCGCGTCACCTCAATCTTGCGCGCACCACCGTTCAAACCCGGATCGAACGGCTGGAAACGCTGGGCGTTATCGCCGGATACACGCTGAAAATCTCCCCTGCAGTGCGCCCTCCCCTGCAGGCGACGGTGCTGATCTCCATCGAACCCCGCAGCGGCCCCGAGGTTCTGGCCCGTCTACGCAGCCTTCCGGGGGTCGAAGTGGTGCATACGACCTCGGGCCGGTTCGACCTGTTGGCGCAGGTCGTGGCCCAAACCACGGATGAACTGGACGAAACCATCGACCGCATTGGCGAGGCGCGCGGCGTCCGCTCTTCAGAAAGCCTGATCCACCTATCGACCAAACTGGACCGCAGCGGCAGCCGGGGCTAAGCGCCGCGCCCATCCTTCAACACCGGTGAAAACAGAATTTACAGAATTTACGGGGTGCCCAAAATAGTGCGCCCGGCCGACTTTGCGGGCATCCGCATCAAAGTCTGGCCGGGCGTCTCGTGAATGGCGGACCGAGGGGAGGACCCGCTGTTCTCTTCATAAATCACCCTAGCGGCTCAGAGTTAAACCACCGTTACCGCCCCGCGCGTTGACGGCGCCAAAACCCGCATTATTCCCCCCGCCTGCCTTATTTTCCTGCCCGCCTTGGCACTTTCCCTTTGCCGCCCCGTTCTATATGGGAGAACGCGACGAAAAATGACACGCACGCAGGACCAAACCGATGGCGATGGAAAAGACATTCAACGCAGCCGAAGCCGAAAGCCGTCTTTACGCGGCCTGGGAAGAGGCGGGCTGTTTCAAGGCAGGCGCAAACGCGAAGCCCGAGGCTTCCACCTATTGCATCATGATCCCGCCCCCCAATGTCACCGGCGTCCTGCACATGGGCCATGCTTTTAACAACACGCTGCAGGACATCCTGATCCGCTGGAAACGCATGCAGGGCTTTGACACCCTGTGGCAGCCTGGACAGGACCACGCCGGCATCGCCACCCAGATGGTTGTGGAACGCGAACTGGCGAAGAACCAGCAGCCCTCCCGCGCCGAACTCGGCCGGGAAAAGTTCCTGGAAAAGGTCTGGGACTGGAAAAGCCAGTCCGGCGGCACCATCGTCAATCAGCTGAAACGCCTCGGCGCCTCCTGTGACTGGTCGCGCAACGCCTTCACCATGTCCGGCGCCCCCGGTGCCCCGGAAGGCGAAGAGGGCAACTTCCACGATGCCGTCATCAAGGTCTTCGTGGAGATGTTCAACAAGGGCCTGATCTACCGCGGCAAGCGGCTGGTGAACTGGGACCCGCATTTCGAGACCGCGATTTCCGACCTTGAGGTGGAGAATATCGAGGTCGCAGGCCACATGTGGCACTTCAAGTATCCGCTCGCGGGCGGTGCGACCTATACCTACGTCGAAAAGGACGAGGACGGGAATGTCACGCTCGAGGAAGAGCGCGACTACATCTCCATCGCCACCACCCGCCCCGAAACCATGCTGGGCGATGGCGCGGTTGCGGTGCACCCCGATGACGCGCGCTATGCCCCCATCGTGGGCAAGCTGGTGGAAATCCCGGTCGGCCCCAAGGAACACCGCCGCCTAATCCCGATCATCACCGATGAATACCCCGACCCCGACTTCGGCTCGGGTGCGGTGAAGATCACCGGCGCACATGATTTCAACGACTACCAGGTGGCCAAGCGCGGCGGCATCCCGATGTACCGCCTGATGGACACCAAGGGCGCGATGCGTGCCGATGGTGCGCCTTACGAAGAGGCCGCAACCACGGCCATGGCCGTCGCCAAGGGCGAGCAGACCCTTTCGGAGGCCGAAGCCGACGCCATCAACCTGGTGCCTGAGGACCTGCGCGGTCTGGACCGCTTCGAGGCCCGCAAGGCCGTTGTTCAGCAGATCACCGACGAAGGTCTCGCCGTGATGGTGAAAGAGGCCAAGACGGACGACGAGGGCAACCTTGTCGAAACCATGGTGCCGCTGGTCGAGAACAAGCCGATCATGCAGCCCTTCGGCGACCGTTCCAAGGTGGTGATCGAACCGATGCTGACCGACCAGTGGTTCGTGGACGCTGAAAAGGTCGTCGGCCCGGCGCTGGAGGCCGTGAAGGACGGCACCGTCAGGATCTTGCCGGAGTCGGGTGAGAAGACCTATTACCACTGGCTGGAAAACATCGAACCCTGGTGCATTTCGCGCCAGCTGTGGTGGGGCCACCAGATCCCGGTTTGGTACGGCTTTGACCTCTCCGGTGAAGGGTTCACCGATGACGAGGGCGATGGCGCGCTTGATCTGGTCGAAAGCCTGCGCCTGATGTGGGAGCAGAAGCTGCTGATCGGCGAAGAGCCGCGCCATTGCGCCGCTGATTTCGACAGCGTCAAACCGCAATTCGACGACATTCTGGTTGGCCTGCCGACGCCGCTGAACCACGCGCAGGTGGTTGAAGTCGAAACCCGCGCCGATGCGGTCAAGGCCTTTGCCGCCGCGCTGGCCGAGTATGAAACCACGCAGGATCCGACCAAACTGGTCTACCCGGTCTGGCGTGACCCCGATGTGCTCGACACCTGGTTCTCTTCCGGTCTGTGGCCAATCGGCACGCTGGGCTGGCCTGAACAAACCGAGGAACTGGGCAAATACTTCCCGACCTCGACGCTTGTCACCGGGCAGGACATCCTGTTCTTCTGGGTTGCCCGCATGATGATGATGCAGCTGGCCGTCGTGGATCAGATCCCGTTCGACACTGTTTACCTGCATGGCCTTGTGCGCGACGCCAAGGGCAAGAAGATGTCGAAATCCACCGGCAACGTCATCGACCCGCTGGATATCATTGACGAATACGGCGCTGATGCGCTGCGTTTCACCAATGCGGCGATGGCGAGCCTCGGCGGGGTGCTGAAACTCGATATGCAGCGGATCGCCGGTTACCGGAACTTTGGCACCAAGCTGTGGAACGCCATCCGCTTTGCCGAAATGAACGGGGTCTTCACCGATGCGGTGCCGCAGACCGATGTGGCCGATCTGAAGCCCGCGCAGGCCGTCAACGCCTGGATCATCGGCGAGACCGCCCGCGTGCGTGAGGAAGTGGACGCAGCGCTAGAGGCCTATCGCTTCAACGATGCGGCGCAGGCGCTTTACGCCTTTGTCTGGGGCAAGGTCTGCGACTGGTATGTGGAGCTGTCCAAGCCATTGTTGCAGGGTGAAGACGCCGCAGCCCAGGCCGAGACCCGCGAGACCATGCGTTGGGTCATGGATCAGTGCCTGATCCTTCTGCACCCGATCATGCCCTTCATCACCGAAGAGCTGTGGGGCCAGACCGGAACCCGCACCAAGATGCTGGTGCATGCTGATTGGCCCGCCTACGCCGCCGCTGACCTGGTCAATGCCGAGGCCGACCGGGAGATCAACTGGGTGATCTCGGTGATCGAAAACACCCGCTCTGCCCGCGCCCAGATGCATGTGCCTGCGGGCCTCAAGGTCGCCATGTTGGTGACCGAGATCGACGAGGCCGCCCAAACCGCATGGGACCGCAACGAGGCGCTGATCAAACGCCTTGCGCGGATCGACAGCCTGACCAAGGTCGACAGCCTGCCGAAGGGCTGTGTCTCGATCTCGGCGCCCGGCGCTTCCTTCGGCCTGCCGCTCGCCGATATCATCGACATCGACGAGGAAAAGGCACGCCTTGAGAAAACCCTTGGCAAACTGGCCAAGGAACTTGGCGGCCTGCGCGGACGGTTGAACAATCCGAAGTTCGTGGCCTCCGCCCCCGATGAGGTGGTGGAAGAAGCGCGCGAGAACCTTGCCGCCCGCGAAGAGGAAGAAACCAAGATCAAAGAGGCGCTTGCCCGCCTTTCTGAACTCGGCTGACATACCCCTTGAAGCCGCCCGCGCAAAACGGGCG
Source organism: Phaeobacter sp. SYSU ZJ3003 (assembly GCF_041300735.1). Taxonomy (NCBI): domain Bacteria; kingdom Pseudomonadati; phylum Pseudomonadota; class Alphaproteobacteria; order Rhodobacterales; family Roseobacteraceae; genus Phaeobacter; species Phaeobacter sp. SYSU ZJ3003. The sequence continues at coordinate 8,992 of NZ_PXNU01000064.1, forward strand.
GCTTTCACTAGGCGCAACCCCGTTATTTAACGAATTTTTTAGATTTTCCGGAACCGAACGGGGAAATTCAGGCCAAGGCGGCCATTGTTTTTGTGTCGCTTCTGTTTCAGCTTATCAAAAAGACAAAAAGGATTCCGAATGCCAAAGGGATATTGGGTTGCCCATGTCGATGTTGACGATATGGAGCGTTACAAGGACTACGTGGCGGCCAACGCGGCGCCCTTTGCCGAATACGGCGCGAAATTCCTGGTGCGCGGCGGCGCGAAAGAAGTCCGCGAAGGACAAACACGCGCCCGTACGGTCGTGATCGAATTCAAGGATTTCGACACCGCAAAGGCCTGCTACGACTCGGTCGCCTATCAAGACGCCAAAGCGCTGCGCGATCCGGTCTCGACCGGCGACATGGAAATCATCGAAGGCTACGACGGTTAGAAACTGTTGGCCCCACCGGCGTTGCAGGGTATCCTGATCTCATGCTCAAAAAGCTCTTTCAAGCCTTCCGCCCGCCGCAGCCCCCTGCGCTGCCGGATCCCGACGCTGAACTGGCCCTCGGGGCGCTGATGGTGCGCGTGGCGCAGTCCGACCGGGAATATCAGCTGGAAGAGATCAGCCTGATCGACCGGATTCTGGCGCGGTTATATCAGCATAACGCCATTGAAGCGGCCAAGGTGCGCGCCAGCTGCGAAAAACTGCACGCCGCAGCGCCCGAGACCGATACATTTGGCCGCCTGATCCGCGAAACCACCGGGCTTGACGAACGGCTCGCCGCGCTGGACGCCCTGTGGGAAGTGGTGCTGGCGGATGGCGACGAACACGAGGGCGAAGTCAAGATTGTGGAAGACGCCCGCAAGGCCATGGGCCTGTCCTATGCCGACAACGAAACCGCGCGGGAGCGGGCGCGCCGCAAACTCGCCAACGCCTCAGAGGAAACTCAGACTTGTTCCAGGACCTCCTGAACCGCCTTCTGTCCCCCGCGAAGGTCACCCTCGCGGATGAGGACGCCCGACTGGCCCTCTGCGCCCTTCTGGTGCGCGTCGCACGATCGGATCACAACTACTCCGAAGAGGAAAAGGACCGGATCGACCGCATCAACCAATCCCGCTACGGGCTGGACATGGGAGGCGCGATCCTGCTGCGCGAAGAGGCAGAGGCGATGGAGGCCGAAGCCCCCGACACCGTCCGTTTCACCCGCGCCATCAAGGATGCCGTACGCTATGAGGACCGTACTGCGGTGATCGAGGCGCTGTGGATGGTCGCCTTGGCTGACGGCCACAGAGATGACAGCGAGGATACGTTGCTCCGGCTCTCCTCCAGCCTGCTTGGGGTGAACGACCGGGACAGCGCCCTGGCCAGACAACGTGCGGAGGCTGCACTGTGATTGCTTTTCTTGGAATGTACGACCGCCCGGAAACCGCCGAGGCCAATGACCGTCTTTGGGCGGCAATACGTGAGGCGCTGGACGGCGAATGGGACGTCCCGGAGACGCTGGACCGCAAAAGCGATCCCTGGAGCGCCTGGACGGCAAAGAACCTGGTGCTGGCCCAGACCTGCGGCTGCCCGCTGCGCACCCGCCTATACGGCGAGGTACAGCTGATCGGGACCGCCGATTACGGCCACGCAGGCTGCGCGCCGGGGCATTACTACAGCGTCTTTGTTGCCCGCAAAGATGCAGATCTCTCCCGCCTGAGCCAGCTTGATGGCAAGGTCTTTGCCTATAACGACGGCCTGTCGCAATCCGGCTGGGCCGGACCGCTGATCCATATGCAGGATGAAGGCATGCTGCCCGGCGAATTGCTGGAGACTGGTGGCCACCGGGAGTCTGCTCTGGCCGTGGCAGAGGGGCGCGCCGATTTTGCCGCCCTTGATATCCTATCTTGGGAATTGATGCAGCAATACGACGATTTCGCCGCCGACCTTCAGGCCTTTGAGCGCACCGCGGAGACCCCCGGCCTGCCCTTTATCACGGCCATCGGGAACGCTCCGGACGTGCTGTTCAAGGCGATTGAAACCGCGATTTCCAACCTCAACGAGGACACGCTGGCGACGCTGCACCTCAAGGGTATCGTACAAATTCCCATGTCCGATTATCTGGCGGTGCCGACACCGCCCGGCCCAGTGCTGACCGGACAAAAGATCCGCGCCCGCGCCAAGGCCTGATGCATTGTCCGTTTTGTCGGCAGGCCTGACCGTTTCGCAGGAAACCACGGATCTTTGTGCGGTTTGAACATTGCAATTCGGCTTTTTTTGGGTCCAATAAGACAAAATTTTATCCAACCGGACGACGCGCACCTTGACCGAAACAACGACCAAAGCAACGCCTGCGAGCAAAACTGCACCCGACGCCACTCCGGTTCTGGAGATGCGCGGTCTGCATAAATCCTATGGCGATCTGGAGGTCATCAAGGGCGTCGACATCACCGCCCCGCGCGGCGCCGTGGTGTCGCTGATCGGCTCATCCGGGTCTGGCAAATCGACGCTGCTGCGGTGCTGCAACCTTCTGGAAGACAGTCAGCAGGGGGAAATCCTGTTCAAGGGCGAGCCGATCAAATGGGTCGGCAGCGGCCTGAGCCGTCGCCCTGCCGACGCAAAACAGGTTCTGCGCATCCGTACCAACCTGTCGATGGTGTTCCAGCAGTTCAACCTGTGGTCCCATATGACCATCCTGCAAAACGTGATGGAGGCGCCGCTGACGGTGCTGAAACGCGACCGCGCCGAGGTTGAAGCTTCTGCGCGCAAATATCTCGACAAGGTCGGCATCGGCGACAAATGCGACGTTTACCCGGCGCAACTGTCGGGTGGCCAGCAGCAGCGCGCCGCCATCGCCCGCGCTCTGTGCATGGAGCCCGAAGCCCTGCTGTTCGACGAACCCACCTCGGCGCTCGACCCGGAACTGGAGCAGGAAGTCGTCAAGGTGATCAAGGATTTGGCCGCCGAAGGCCGTACCATGATGATCGTGACCCACGACATGAAGATGGCAGAGGACGTCTCCGATCACGTCGTGTTCCTGCATCAGGGATTGATCGAGGAGCAAGGCACCCCGGCCGAGGTCTTTGGCAACACCAAATCCGAACGACTGAAGGCTTTCCTGTCTTCGACCAAACGCTAAAACCAATAAAACGACCAATAACCAACCAAAACGGGAGTATACTCATGAAATCCATTCTTCTCGGCACCGCCGCCCTGGCCCTGACCGCAGGCGTGGCACTGGCAGATACCGTGCGTCTGGGCACCGAGGGCGCCTACCCTCCCTACAACTTCATCAACGACAAGGGTGAAGTGGACGGGTTCGAGCGCGAGCTGGGTGACGAGCTGTGCAAACGCGCCGAGCTGACCTGCGAATGGGTCACCAACGACTGGGATTCGATCATCCCGAACCTGACCTCGGGAAACTACGACGCGATCATCGCGGGCATGTCGATCACCGAAGAGCGTGAAGAAGTCGTCGACTTCACCCAAGGCTACACACCGCCGTCGCCCTCGGCCTATGCCGCGATGTCCAGCGATGTGGACCTGACCGGTGGCATCATCGCCGCCCAGACCGCAACCATCCAGGCCAACCACGTGGTCGACACCGGCGCGACCCTGGTGGAATACCCGACCCCGGATGAAACCATCGCAGCCGTGAAATCCGGCGAAGCTGACGCCGTTCTGGCCGACAAGGATTACCTGGAGCCGGAAGTCGAAGCCTCTGACCTGGTCTTCGTCGGTGACGATGTACCGCTGGGCGGTGGCATCGGCATGGCCTTCCGCGAAAGCGATGACGAGCTGCGCGGCAAGTTCGACGCCGCCATCACCTCGATGAAGGAAGACGGCAGCCTGAACGAGCTGATCACCAAATGGGAAGTCGGCGGCACCTGGTAAGCCACGCCTGCCCTTTCCAAGAGACTGGCAAAGGGGGGCACTGCTCCCCTTTGCTGTATTCCCCCCGTTGCGCGCATGATCCGGCTCCGTCAGGAGGGATGCGGGTGACATAGACGACGAGGTCAGCCATTTTCTCCTATTGCTCAGACCCGGCCACCCTGGAGGGCCTCCAGTGGCTGTCATGTTACCTGACCACCGGAAAGCACATGGGATTTTATCTCGCTTTCGGGACGGTCCTGCTGCTGCTCGCCATCACTGCGCCGCTGGCGCTCCTGTTCGGCTTTGGTGGCGCTATTGCAGCCCGCTCTCACTTCCCGCCCCTGTCCTGGCTGGGCAAGGGATACATCGCCATCGTGCGCGGTGTGCCCGACATTGCCTTCTTCCTATTCTTCGTCATCGCGCTGGATCAGGGAATTGAATGGCTGCGCCACAAGGTCAAATGCCCGGACTGGGATCAACCGATCCGCCAGGGCAGCGATTTTCTGGTCTGCGACATCGCCAAGATGCCGCTGGGCACCTCGCCGCAGTGGATCCACGAAGTCTACGGCTTCTCCCTTGCGGTGGTGACCTTCGCTATCGTGTTCGGCGCCTTTGCGGCCAACGTGCTCTATGGCGCGATGAACGCGGTGCCGCGACCGCAGATCGAAACCGCCGAGGCCTATGGCATGACACGCAGGCAGGCCTTCTGGCGCATTCAGGTGCCGCAGATGTGGACCTATGCCCTGCCCGGCCTGTCGAACCTCTGGATGGTGCTGATCAAGGCGACGCCGCTGCTGTTCCTTCTGGGCGTCGAGGATATCGTCTACTGGGCGCGTGAACTGGGCGGCTCCAAGACGGCCAAGTTCACCGATTACCCGCACGGCGACTGGCGCATGTGGTATTTCCTGGCGCTGCTGGTCTTCTACCTCGCCTTTACCAAGGTGTCAGAGGTGGTGCTGGCCCGGATCACGACCCGCCTGTCGCATGGGCAAGCCACCCTGGGCGGTGAAGCGCAGAGGAAAGCCAAATGAGCTGTATCGAGACCATTCAGGCCTACGCCTTCCGCTCACTTGGTTACGGGGAACGCCTGCTGCCGCGCAGTGATTTCACCCTGTGCGAACATTTCACCCTGATCGGATCAGGGATGATCTGGAACATCTATTTCGGCACCCTTGCGGTGATTACCGGCTTCTTCTTTGCCAACCTTCTGGCGGTGGCAAAAAACTCGCAGTCCGCGGTCTGGCGCAAACCGGCAGAATGGTTCATCTTCGTCTTCCGGGGATCGCCACTCTTCATCCAGTTCTTCTTTGCCTATTTCCTGTTCCTGGAAATGAAGGGCTTCTCGCCCATCCTTGATGCCTTCTCCTCGGCCTGGTTGGGGGCGCTGGTGGTGTTGTTCTTTAACACCTCGGCCTATAGCGCCGAGATCTTCTATGGTGCGCTGCGATCAATCCCCAAGGGCGATATCGAGGCGGCGGATGCCTATGGCCTGTCGGGCTGGCACCGGTTCCGGCGCATCATGTGGCCGACGATGATGCGTCTCGCCTGGCCGTCCTACACCAATGAGGCAATCTTCCTGTTCCACGCCACAACGCTGGTCTTCTTCTCCGGCTTCCCAGCCTGGCGGCAAAAGGGCGATGCGCTCTATTACGCGAATTACTTTGCGGACAAGACCTTCAACCCCTTTGTGCCCTATCCGATCCTGGCCTTCTATTTCATCCTGCTGACGCTTTTGATCATAGGTCTGTTTGGCCTTGTGAACAAAAGACTGAACCGGCACGTACCGAAGGAAAGACGGGTCAAAATGCGGTTCAGGCCAAGCCTTATCCGCTGAACGCCGCCACGGAATAGCACTTTGAAAATGGCTCCTTCGGGGGCCATTTTTTGTGCGCAGGCGCGGCTGCGACAATTTTTGATCAAATTTTGATTGCGTCTTTACGCGGCTCGGGTAGAACTATGGTCAGAAACAATGGAGCCCCCTATGGACCTGTCCGGCCTCAGAACCGTCCGCATTGCCGCCTGTGACATGAACGGACAGATGCGCGGCAAGCGCATGCCCGCAAGCGCAGCACATAAGCTGGATGATGGCACCGCGCGGATGCCGGTCTCGGTGCTCAACGTGGATATCTGGGGGCGCGACATCGAAGACAGCCCGCTTGTGTTCGAGACCGGCGATGCCGATGGCATCCTGCTGCCCACGGACCGGGGCGCCGTGCCCATGCCCTGGCTGAGCACGCCGTCCGCCCTGGTTCCGATGACCATGATGCTTGAGGATGGAACGCCGTTCATGGGCGACCCCCGTCAGGTTCTGGCTCATGTCCTGGAGCGTTATGCGGCGCGGGGATGGAGTGTGGTTGCCGCCACCGAGATGGAATTCAACCTTGTGGATGATGGCGGTGCCCAACCCGGCCCGCCGATTGATCCGCTCACCGGACGCGAGCTGGACCAGCAATCGGTTCTGTCGGTGGCCGAGCTTGATGCCTTTGACGCCTTCTTTTCCGATGTCTACGAGGGCGCCGAGGCGATGGGCATTCCCGCCAAGGACGCCATCTCCGAGGCCGGCCTCGGCCAGTTCGAGATCAACCTCGACCATCAGGATGCCATGCGCTGCGCCGACGATGCCTGGCTGTTCAAGGCCTTGATCAAAGGTCTGGCACGCAAACACGGGTTTGCGGCGACCTTCATGGCGAAACCCTATGCCGAGGAAGCCGGCAATGGCATGCACGTGCATTTCTCGGTGGTCGATGAGGCTGGAAACAACATTTTCGACAATGGCACCGACGCCGGGTCCGAGCTGCTCCTGAACGCGGTGGCCGGTTGTCTGGCCGCCATGCCTGCCAGCACCCTGATCTTTGCGCCCCACGGCAATTCCTATGACCGGCTGATCCCCGGCGCCCATGCACCGACCAGCGCGGCCTGGGCCTATGAAAACCGTACCGCCGCAATCCGTATTCCCGGCGGCAGCCCCAAGGCGCGCCGGATCGAACACCGCGCCGCAGGCGGGGACATCAACCCCTACCTGATGCTGGCCACTGTACTTGGCGCGGCCCTTGTCGGGATCGAGGACGCGATGCAGCCGCCTGCCCCCTCGAGTGGGAATATCTATGACATCAAGGGCCTGCCGCAGCTTGCCGCGACATGGCAGGAAGCAATCGACCTGTTCGAGAGCGATCCCATCATCGCCCGCATCCTGCCAAAAACCGCGATCCGCAATCTGGTGATGACAAAACGGCAGGAACTGGAGGAATTCGCCCGCCGCCCTAAAGAGAGCCACTGGCTGTCCTGGCTCGAAGCGGTATGATCCCTTGCCTGGCCTTTATGGCTCGGCTACAATAAATTTGATCAAATTTGGTGACCCATGAAAATCGGCATTCTGCAAACCGGCCATGCCCCGGACGACCTGATCGACAGCTCAGGTGATTACGACCAGATGTTCTGCGACCTGCTGGCCGGGCACGGTTTTGAATTTCAAACCTGGGCCGTAGTCGATGGGGCGTTCCCGGACGGTCCCGATGCGGCGGACGGCTGGATCATCACCGGATCCAAACACGGCGCCTATGAAGACCATGACTGGATCCCGCCGCTAGAGGAGTTGATCCGCAAGATCGACGCCGCGAAACGCCCCATGGCAGGGATCTGTTTCGGACATCAGATCATCGCACAGGCCCTCGGCGGCAAGGTCGCCAAATTCGATGGCGGCTGGGCGGTGGGTCATGTGACCTATGAACAGGACGGCCAGCCGGTGACCCTGAACGCCTGGCATCAGGATCAGGTTGTGACCCGCCCCAAAAGCGCCCGGGTGCTGGCCGGCAACGATTTCTGCGAAAACGGAATTCTGGCCTACGGTGACCACATCTGGACCGTGCAGCCCCACCCCGAATTCTCCAACAGTTTCGTACAGGGCCTGATCGAGAAACGCGGCCGCGGCGTAGTGCCGGACCCCATTCTGGAGCGCGCCGCCGCAGGCCTCAGCACCCCCGTAGACAACCTTAAGATCGCAACCTTCCTCGCAGAGTTTTTGAAGAAAGAGAGGACCTGATGTCCGCCTGGCTCGATACGCTTCCCGACGCCGCCAAATCCTACCTGGAGGGCCGTCGTCTTGACGAGGTGGAATGCGTTATCTCGGATCTGCCGGGCATCGCCCGCGGCAAGGCTGTCCCGGCCACCAAATTCGCCAAGCAGGAATATTTCCACCTGCCCGACAGCATCTTTTACCAGACCATTACCGGGGACTGGGGTGAGGCCGCAGACGAGGATGGCTTCATCGAAAAGGACATGACGCTTTATCCCGACATGACCACCGCCACGGCGGCGCCCTGGACCGGGGACTGGACGCTTCAGGTCATTCACGATGCCTTTGACCGCGACGGCAACCCGATTGCCTGCTCGCCCCGCAATGTGCTGAAACGCGTTGTGCAACTCTACCACGACAAAGGCTGGGAGCCGGTGGTGGCCCCCGAGATGGAGTTCTTCCTGGTTGCCCGCAACGTCGACCCGGCCCATGAGATCAAACCGATGATGGGCCGCTCGGGTCGCCCCGCGGCGGCGCGACAGGCCTATTCCATGACGGCCGTGGACGAATTCGGCCCGGTGATCGACGATATTTACGATTTCGCCGAGGCACAGGGATTCGAGATTGACGGCATCACCCAGGAAGGCGGCGCCGGGCAGCTGGAAATCAACCTGCGCCACGGCGATCCAGTGAAACTGGCGGATGAGGTCTTCTACTTCAAACGCCTGATCCGTGAGGCCGCACTGCGCCACGACTGTTTCGCCACTTTCATGGCCAAACCGATCGAGAATGAGCCCGGATCGGCCATGCATATCCACCATTCGATCATCGACAAGGCCACCGGAGAGAACATCTTCTCCGGACCCCAGGGCGGTGAAACCGACGCCTTCTATCACTTTATCGCCGGTCTGCAGAACCACCTGCCCGCCGGGATCGCAGTGATGGCACCCTATGTGAATTCATACCGCCGCTACGTGAAGGATCACGCCGCGCCGATCAATCTGGAATGGGGCCGCGACAACCGCACCACCGGCATCCGGGTACCGCTGTCCAGCCCCTCGGCCCGCCGGGTGGAAAACCGACTCGCTGGCATGGATTGTAATCCCTATCTGGGGATCGCCGTGTCACTGGCCTGTGGCTATCTTGGCCTGATCCAGGAGGAGCGCCCGCGCCGCCAGTTCAAGGGCGATGCCTACGAGGGCGAAGGCGATATTCCGCAGGTCATGGGCCAGGCCCTGGATCTGTTCGATACGGCCACCGAACTGCACGAAATCCTCGGCCCCGAGTTCGCGCGCGTCTATGGCATCGTCAAACGCAGCGAATACGAGGAATTCCTGCAGGTGATCTCCCCCTGGGAGCGTGAACACCTGCTGCTGAACGTCTAGGCAGCAACCGTTCCTGCCCAATTCCCGACCACCGTGCCGCTGCTGCGGCGCGCCCGCCCGCATGAGGTAATCTATGGCTTTGAACCTGCTTTATTCCAACGACCGCAAGGGAAAGTACCCTGCCAGCTGGTACAATGCGACGGCAACAGAGCAAAAGCCCTATGACGCCCTGCGCGGGGACATACGGGCCGATGTCTGCATCGTTGGCGCGGGCTACACCGGCCTGTCCGCCGCGCTGCATCTGGCGGAGGCAGGCATGGAGGTTGTGCTTCTCGACGCCCACCGCGTCGGCTTTGGCGCCTCCGGGCGCAATGGCGGGCAGCTCGGCAGCGGACAGCGGATGGATCAGGAAGATCTGGAAAGCTTCATGGGCGAAGCCGAGGCCCTGAAGCTCTGGCGGCTGGGGGAAGAGGCCAAGGATCTGGTCAAATCCCTGATCGCCCGGCACGATATCGACTGCCACCTGAAACCCGGCGTGGCGTGGACCGGCTCCTCATGCAGTGAGGTGTCGCATCTGCACGACTATGCACGCCACCTGCAGGATTGGTACGGCTACGATCAGATCGAAGTTCTGAACGACGATGCATGCCTCAAGCTTTGCCCTTCGCCCGATTACAAGGGGGGCTTTCTGGATCATGGCGCCGGGCATCTGCACCCGCTGAACTATGCGCTTGGCCTCGCCCGCGCAGCCGAGGCCGCAGGCGCCAAGATATACGAGCAGAGTGAGGCACTGGAGATCACCGAAGGCGCCGAGGTCACTGTGCGCACCGCCGAAGGCACGGTCACGGCAGACCACCTGATCCTGGCCTGCAACGGCTATCTTGGCGGTCTCAACCGTCAGGTCGCGGCCAAGGTCATGCCGATCAATAATTTCATCGTCGCAACCGAGCCTTTGGGGGATCGCGCTAATCAAGTGCTGACCCGCGACGTGGCGGTGGCGGACAGCAAATTCGTGGTCAACTATTTCCGCCTCAGCCATGACAAGCGGCTGCTGTTCGGCGGCGGCGAAAGCTATGGCTATCGCTTCCCCGCCGATATCGAAGCCGTGGTACGCAAGCCGATGCATCAGATCTTTCCGCATCTGAGCGACGTGCGCGTCGATTACGCCTGGGGCGGCACGCTGGGCATCACCATGAAACGGATGCCCTATCTGGCACGGCTGGCGCCAAATGTCCTGTCGGCCTCCGGCTATTCTGGCCATGGGGTCGGCACCGCCACCCACGCCGGGCAATTGATGGCGCTTGCCATTCAGGGGCAGACCGAAGGCTTTGATACCATGGCACGGGTTCCCGCCCCGGCCTTCCCCGGTGGGCCGCGCATGCGCTCACCGCTGCTGGCCCTCGCCATGACCTGGTACGCGCTGCGCGACCGGCTTGGTATCTGATCCGGCTCTGATCCCCTCCTCTTTTGCCATCCCCTGCCGGGACCGACGGCCAGAACGCACCCCGTGCCTTCTGGCCGTTGTCGCTCTGCGCGCCTTCGCAACAGTTCTGTGAAATTTTCACCCCTGCGCCGGGAAATGCACCGTCGGCCTTGGCTTTGCGCGCCCATTGTTTTAGATTTATGAAATGATCCATTTGGGAAATTGAAATATGACGCAGCCACCGAATGTTCACGACGCCGAACCGATCCCCGCAGCAGCCCGCGAAGCCATTGATGCGCTGATGCAATCCGGCGATCTGTTTCGCTATACCGCGCCCCAGGATGCCCCTGTTGCCCTGCTGGAACAGGAATTCGCAGAACTCATTGGCTGCAAATATGCCCTCGCCGTCTCTTCCTGCTCGGCTGCGCTGTTCCTGTCGCTGAAGGCGCTGGACCTGCCGCGCGATGCCCGCGTCCTGATCCCCGGCTTCACCTTCGCCGCGGTGCCCTCTTCGGTGGTACATGCCGACTGCGTTCCGGTCCTCTGCGAAGTTGGCGAGAACTACCGCATCGACATGGCCGATTTTGAGGCCCGTCTGGATCAGGATATCGCGGCTGTCATCATCAGCCACATGCGCGGTCACACCTCGGATATGGACGCGATCATGGCGCTTTGCGATGCGCGCGGCATTCCGGTGATCGAAGATGCGGCGCATTCGCTTGGCACCACCTGGAACGGTCAGAACATCGGTACCATCGGCCGGATCGGCTGCTTCTCCTTCCAGTCCTACAAGATGCTCAACGCAGGTGAAGGCGGCATCTTGATCACCGATGATGCCGAACTGGTCGCCCGCGCGGTCATCATGTCCGGCGCTTATGAGCACAACTGGCAAAAGCACAAAGGCCCCCGCGGCGAAAACACCCCGGATCTGGCGCAGGCCTTTGCCAAGTGGCAGAACCAGCTGCCGCTTTATAACCTCCGGATGAGCAATCTGTCGGCTGCCGTCATCCGCCCGCAGATCCCGGAACTGGCCCGCCGGGTCCGCGATGGTCTGAAGAATCACGATTACGTCGCCGCCCGTCTGAACGCCGCGCCCTATTTCGATGTGCCCGCCCCGCTGGCGCCCGAACAGCGCGCCCCGGATTCGATCCAGTTCAATCTGGTTGGCATGACCGAGGACGACATCAGGGCCTTCTCCAAATCCGCCGCGGAAAAAGGCGTCAAGGTGCAGGTCTTCGGCCTCTCCGAGGACAACGCCCGCGCCTTCTGGAACTGGCAGTTCCTCAAGGACCTGCCCGAGCTGCCGCAGACCCGCGCAATGCTGATGAAAGCCTGCGACGTGCGCCTTCCGGTCCGCCTCACCAAGGATGAGCTGGACGTGATCGTCGACATCCTACTCACTGCCGCCAGCGAAACCATGGAACGGGTCGCCGCCTGAACCGGCCCGGCGGTCTGCTCCGCCGGGCGACCGCCCGGCGCCGAGCCCAACGGATCCGGATCCCCCAATGGGGTGTCCGGGATCGGGTGGGAGCCTACCGCCCCTTGCAGACTTATCGCGCAGTAAAGCCTGACCCTAGATACGAAAAAACCCGGGCTTGCCCCGGGTTTTTCTCTTTCATCGGATCAGACGCTTTCTCGTGCGTCCGTCACTTTATCTTCGAAAGCTTGTCCTGCAATTCGCTCAGCTGGCGCTTGATCGATTCCAGATCTTCTTCGCCATCAGCATCCGATTTCGCGCCTTCCGGTTCCGGGCCGCTGCCGCCGCTCCAGCCGCCGGACAGGCCACCGGTCATTGCCTTGAGGAAAGCTTCCTGCTGAACCTTCATCGCTTCGAACCCCGGCATGGTGGCCATCGGGTTCATCGCCGACATGTTTTCCATCATCTTGGACTGGCTGTCGCGCAGCATATCGAATGAGGTCTGCAGGAACTGCGGCATTACCCCGCCGCCTGGCACCATATAGCTGCGGACCAGATCATTCAGCACATTCACCGGCAGCACGTTTTCTCCGCGGCTTTCGTGTTCTGCAATGATCTGCAGCAGATACTGGCGTGTCAGGTCGTCCCCCGTTTTCAGGTCGACGATCTGGACCTCGCGTCCATCCCGGATAAACCCAGCAATATCCTCCAGCGTGACGTAGTCGCTGGTCTCCGTGTTATACAGCCGACGGCTGGCGTAGCGTTTGATAAGCAGGGGTTTTTCCTGTTCCGCCATGGTCATACCTCCCCAGACATGATGCATTGCAGAAACCCTATGCGAGCGCAGAACAAAAGAAAAGCCTCGCGCCGCTTTGGAAAACAATTGTTCTCACTGTCCCTCTGATCCGCCTTTGTGAACCATCGGTCAAAACTGTCTTCACATCAAGAAAACCACCTTGACCTAAAGTATACTTGAGATTTTACCCCAGACCTCACAATCAGTTTCAGACCGAAGGACGAAACATGCGGGTATTGTTGCTTGGCGCGACAGGATCAATCGGAACCGCCATCACGCGTGAACTGGTCGGCCGGGGCCATCAGGTAATCGGTCTGGTCAGATCAGAGGCCAGCGCGCAGAAGATCGCCGCCCTTGGCGGTAGCCCCCTGCCCGGTGACCTGCGGCAGCCTGAGGCATGGGCGCCCGTGGTGAAAGAGGTCGATGCCGTTGTGCAGGCCGCCGCGACCTTTGATCAGGACATGGGAGAGACCGACGAGCGCGCCATAGAGGCGATCCTTGATCATGCCGCGGATCGGGGCACCCCGCTGAGATTGATCTATACGGGCGGTTGCTGGCTCTATGGCGCAACCGGCAACCGTATTGCCGATGAAACCTCGCCCAAACGGCCGATTGCCAGTTTCGCCTGGATGACAGAACAAAGCCGGACAGTACTGCAGGCGAAGTTGGTTTCAGGCGCCGTGATCCATCCCGGTATGGTCTATCACGAGGATGGCGGCGTCTTCGAACGCTATCTGACCGCAGCCCGCAGCGATCAGCCGATCGAAATCTGGGGCAGTTTAAATACCCGCTGGCCGCTGGTGCATCGTTACGATCTGGCGGTGGCCTATCGCATCCTGTTGGAGCGTCCCGATCTGACGGGGGAATTCAACGCCTGCGCCCAAAGCGGCGTCGCGGCATCGGACATCGTCGCCCATATCGCGCAGCAGACGGATCATGCGGGCGGGTATATGGTGCGCACGCTCAAACACGTTCTGTGTAAATACGGGGCCTGGGCCGAGGGGCCGACGCTGGACCAGCAGATGTGCGCGGAAAAGCTGCGGCGCCTGTGTGGCTGGACACCACGATACCGTTGTTATTCGATGGCCACCTTCTGACAGCCTGCATCGGCGGCCACAAAAGCAACAGTCCGAAAAGACCGTTCCACAATATAAAAAGGGCAGGCCCGCGTGGCCTGCCCTTTCATCACAATCCGGCACTGATTGGGAGGAGAGCTGGTGCCGTCTTGTGGACTTTCTTATTTGGTTGCAGCTTTCTTGGCTGCGGTGGTCACCTCTTCGGTGGCCTTTTTCACGGCGGCAGTCGCTTCTTCGCTCATATCCTTGCCTGCGGCCATCAGCAGCTCGACGGTGTCGGTCTGTGCTTTCTTGGCGACTTCGGCAAAGGCAGCCATGTTTTCGGCAGCCACTTCAGCAGAGGCGCTGGCGAAATCGGTTGCGGCTTTGGCATAGTCGGCAGGCTCGGCCTGAACTTTGGACATCGCGCCCATCTTGGACAGGGTGTCTTTGGTCCATTTGGTCGAAATCTCGGCGGACTGCTCGGCAGCACCGATCGCAACGGCGGCCAGCTTTTCATTCAGAGCAGCAGAGCTCTTGAACGCATCTTCCATGGTCTTGGTGTCCATGGGGAATGCGCCCATCATGTCTTTCATCATCGCGGTAAAATCTTGGGTCTTAGCCATCGTACTAGTTCCTCTCGTTGCCGTGGCAGGGAGATGCCCGCCCGCTGTGTCTGACAACAATATGCTTTCTGCATCGCAGCATTTCAAGATTTTTTTGCTGCAATGCAGAAAAATTATGGGAACCGCAGCAATATCAGGACTTTACCATCTTGCGCACATAGTCGCCGGGGGCCTGCACCAGTGGCGGATGGGTCGAATCACCCGGTTCGCGGGCTGGAACCTGCTTGCCCGAACGCTTCTTCAGCCAGGCCTCCCAGCGCGGCCACCAGGACCCTTCATGGAAGGTTGCGCCTTCCATCCAGGCAGCGGCATCCAGTTTCAGATCGTCATTGGTATAGTGACCATATTTGTTGCGGGTGGGCGGGTTCACGATGCCCGCGATATGGCCGGACTGCGATACGATGAAATTCTTGCTGCGCGATCCCATCTGCTGAACGCCTCGGTAGCAGTCCTTCCAGCGGGCGATGTGATCCGTTTCGCAGGTGACGGCCATCAGCGGAATGTCGACATCCTTGAGCTGCAGCTTGTGCCCCAGCAGCTCAAAACCGTCCTTGGCAAACTGGTTGCCCTGACATAGCCCACGCAGGTATTGGATCGCCATCTTGCCCGGCAGGTTGGCGCCATCGCCGTTCCAGTAGAGCAGATCAAAGGCAGGCGGCGTCTCTCCCATCATATAACTGCGGATCGCCGGCCCGTAGACCAGGTCATTGGCGCGCAGGAAAGAGAAGGTCCGCGCCATGATATAGGAGGGCAGCATGCCATCGTCGCCGATCTGCTCCTCGATGGCATCCACGAAATCGTTTTGCAGGAAGGGCGTGAATTCCCCCTGATCGTCAAAATCGGTCAACGCGGTAAAAAAGGTCGCCGATTTCACCGATTTGTCGCCGCGCTGTTTCAGCAGAGACAGGGTCAGACCCAGCGTTGTGCCAGCGATGCAATATCCGACGGCGTTGATCTGTTTGACCTTGCAGATCTCCTTCACCTGCTCGATCGCGGTCAGGAAACCGTCCTGCACATAATCCTCAAGCCCCACATCAGAATAGGAGGCATCCGGATTGACCCAAGAGACCACGAACAAGGTATAGCCCTGATCGGTGACCCATTTGATCAGGCTGTTCTGCGCCTTGAGGTCGAGAATGTAGAACTTGTTGATCCAGGGCGGGAACAGCAGGATCGGCGTTTCATGCACCGTATCCGTGGTCGGGCGGTACTGGATCAGCTCCATCATGCGGTTGCGATAGACGACTTCACCCGGGGTGGTGGCCAGATTGCGGCCAATTTCAAAGGCGGTATCATCCGCCAGCCGGACCACCAGCTCGCCATCATTGGCTTCGAGATCCGCGACCAGATTTTCCAACCCCTTGATCAGCGACTGGCCCTCGGTCTCCAAAGCCCGCTCCAGCGCATCCGGATTGGTGGGCAGGAAATTGGTCGGCGCCATCATGTGAATGATCTGGTCCGCGAAATAGGACAACCGCTGCCGGTCAACCCGATCCAGATCGCCCGCCTCGTCAACAGCCTCGCGGATGGCGGCGGCATTGGTCATGTACTGCTGTTTGATAAAGCGGAAATAGGGGTTCTTGTCCCACATCGGGTTGGTGAAGCGGCGGTCCGAGGGTGCATCGTCGCCTTCCCCGTCCTGTTGCCCGGCCAGCGCCTGCTGGGCCTCGGCGAAATTCAGCACCGATTTGCCCCAGTATTCGATCTGATGTTCCAGCAGCTTTGCCGGGTTTTGCAGCATAGAAGCCCAGTAAGACGTTGCTGCACGTGCGAACAATTCCTGATTCGGACCGTCCAGTCCGGGATGATGCGGCTTCTTGCTTGCCATCACCTCGACCAGCCGCTTCGACAGATGTTCTACCTTTTCTAAATTTTCCTTAAGTCGATCAATGTGTTCTGGAGAAGTTCCGGCACCCTGCACGTCACTTGTTGTCATCTTAAGGAATCCCCCCTAATCTTTCTGCTATGCAGAATACTTGCTCAGGTAGTCTACGAGAAAGTGACAGCAAGTTCTAATCTCTGCACTTAATCCGCCCATGATTTATGATAATGGGTTGCAGGGCGGACACCTAAAGGAGACACCCATGCGCTACATGATGTCCTACGACCTGATGGAAACGACCCGGAACATGAACCAGTGGCTGGGGGCGACCGCATTGTCGATGGCATCCTATCCGGCGTTTTCCGCGATCCCCAATCCGGCGCTCAACTGGCTGGCCGCATGGGGTGAGGTCACGGAGCGCACCTTTCAGCGCATGGTTGCCCGGCCCGACTGGGGCATCGGCACCTTCACCTGCGAAGACGGCAAGGACCATACCGTCGAAATCGACACGGTTCTGGAACGCCCCTTTGGCGATCTGATCCATTTCCGTGTCGTCGGCCGCGAAGTGCAGCCGCGCAAGGTGCTGCTGGTGGCGCCGATGTCCGGACACTACGCAACCCTGCTGCGCTCGACCGTCAAAAGCCTGGTGGAAAACTGCGAGGTCTATGTCACCGACTGGCACAACGCCCGGGACATCCCGGTCTCCGCTGGCAAGTTCGACATCGAGGATTACACCCTTTATCTGGTGGATTTCATGCGCGAGATGGGTCCTGAAACCCATGTCATCGCCGTCTGCCAGCCCGCCCCGCTGACCCTCGCCGCCACCGCCTATCTGGCCGAGCAGGACCCCGAAGCGCAGCCCTCCTCCCTGACACTGATCGGTGGCCCGGTGGACCCGGATGCAACGCCGACCGAAGTCACGGATTTCGGTCGCCGCGTCACCATGGGCCAGCTTGAGGAGACCATGATCCAGCGGGTCGGTTTCAAATACGCAGGCGTCGGCCGCAAGGTCTATCCGGGCCTGTTGCAACTCTCGTCCTTTATGTCGATGAACATGGACCGCCACTCCAAGGCCTTCATGGATCAGATCCAGCGGGTCAGCAGCGGCGAAGCCTCTGATCACGACGCCCATAACCGGTTCTATGACGAATATCTGGCGGTGATGGACATGACTGCGGAATTCTACCTGTCGACCGTGGACCGCGTGTTCAAGAAAGGCGAGATCGCCAAGAACGAATTCGTCGTCGATGGTCACAAGGTCGATATCGGCAAGATCACCGATGTGGCGGTCAAGACCGTCGAAGGCGCCAATGATGACATCTCTGCCCCCGGCCAATGTATCGCAGCGCTGGACCTGTGCACCGGCCTGCCGGATTCGAAAAAGGCCAGCCACGTGGAACCGGGCGCCGGTCACTACGGGATCTTTGCGGGCCGCAGCTGGCGCAACAACATCCGGCCATTGGTGATTGAATTCATGAATGCCAACAGCCGTCCCAAGGGTAAGGCTAAACGGAGCAAACCCAAGATCGCAGCGGTCTGATCTGATGGCGCCGGAGCAGGACCATTCAGGCCACGTCTTCTCCTGTTCTTGCGGGACAATGCAGGGATACATCACGCCAGAGGCGCTGAAGTCGGGCACTCATATCGCCTGTTTCTGCGCCGACTGCCGCGCCAACGAGCTCTATCACCACAGGCCGGATCCTGCCCCGGGTCCGGTGGCGCTCTTCCAGATGTCGCCGGATGGCATCCACATCACCCAAGGCGCGGAGGAGCTGCGCCTGATGCGGCTCAGCCCCAAGGGGTTGTTTCGCTGGTACGCAGGCTGCTGCGGCATGCCCTTCGCCAACACGCTTGCGAAACCCGGCCTGCCCTTCGCCGGGATGCGTACCAATCTGTTCGACCAACCCGAGATATTCGGCAAGATCCGCACCCGCGCCTTTGAACCCCAGCCGGGCAGACCGCCCCGCACCAAGGGCGCCGGGACTATGGTCTATGCCCTGTTCCGCCGCATGATCACCGCGCGCCTGTCCGGCAAGTGGAAAGAGACTCCTTTCTTTGACATCGAAACAGGCCGCCCAGTGAGCGAGCCAATCGTGCTGAGCAAGGCAGACCGAGACGCCCTGACACAGGGATGAAGCCGCCCTCACCCCACATCGATACTCTGCCGGGAACGCCGGATCAGGCCTGATGGGTCGCCTCCGGCGCGCGCGACAACCAGTGCAGCAGCGCCCGATTCACCGCCTCGGGCTGCTCCAGCACCGGCAGATGCCCTGCACCAGAGATCACCTCCAGCTCTGCATGTGGGATCAGGTCGGCCAGAAATTCATGCCGTTTGACGGGCGTCAGGCGATCATATTCGCCGCACAGTATCAGCGTCGGGACATGACAGCGCCGGGCCACGCCCTGCTGATCCATGCGGCGCTGCAAGGCCCGGCTTTGCGCGACGAACAGATCGCTGCCCAGATGCATCCCCATCTGCCGCACCGTGTTCAGAACCTCCAGCCGCCCCGGTCCGGGCGCTAGGCAATCCGCAGGGAATGTCCCGATCGATGTTGAAAAGCGTTTCGGGCGACGCTGCGGATTTCATGGTTATGCGGCC